>JAYWAM010000198.1:0-2018 GCA_043782425.1 Betaproteobacteria bacterium | reverse complement strand
TTTCTTCGGGTCTCGTATTTTTCGCGCAGATCAGCATTGGAAATACGCTGGAGCAGCGAGTCTCCAGATACGACAACATCGCTGCACAGTAGGAGCGCGGCATGGTCGATGCCAAATCTGCGGGCAACTGCGAATGTTGTTGCAGTTTCCAGGTCTACCCCGCCATAGCCGCGGTTGCTCCAGGCGCTAATTTGTTCGGCAGTTTCGCTTAGGATGCCGCCAACAATGCTGAGTTGGGGCAGGCGGTGGACTGGGTGACCGACGCAGTGTGTCGCAAGTGAGGCGACCAATGTGGTCGTGGCCGGAAGGGCCACATTCTTTTCAAGATAGCTGTCGCTGGCGCCATCCTCGCGAATCGCCTCGGACACCAAGTTGAAATCCGCCCGCTGCATGTGCGACTGCAGACCGCCGTAGTATCCAATCTGAATGATTCTGCGCGCACCCAAAATTTGCATAAAGCGCACACAGTCTGCATTCATCGTGGGGCCATAGGTGATGCCGATTCCTAGCGACTTGCCCTTGTAATTCTTAAAGACAATAAATGGTTCGGCAACCGTGGTCAGGGGCCCCAGAATTTCTACAAAGCGCTGCAAGGCTTGGGGCACCATGCTGGTGCCGAGCATCACCGCGGCATCCACGCTGAACTTCGGATCAAATCCAAAGTGTTGGTTTAGGTCGGCTCGGCTGGTTTCGTGATACACGCTTTGGCTAGATTTTGCCGGCCTGAGCAAAATACATCATGCAGTCGTATTCGAAAGAAACCAGGTCATCCACAGCATGCCGGAGAAAGAGAGCGATCAATGCGGTTCGCATCGGAACATACCCGCTGGTGCCAGGCTCTGGCGTATAACTGCTGCTAAATACCCGACCAAGAAATCCGGCGCGGTCAAACAGTTGGGAATTCGGAATGTTCGCCGTGTGCATTGGCAGGCCAATTGCGTCGGTCAGCGTCCGCTGATCTTGGTCCTGATGGTTCAGCACGCCATACTCCGGGCAGAACTCGCACAACACCCGCTCATATTCACGCAGAAATGCCGTTGTCTCAAGGCGGCGTGCGTTCCAGGCAAGAACGATCCAACCACCCGGGCGTAATATCCGTTTGAATTCACATGCAGCGACCGGACCTTCAAACCAATGCCAGGCCTGACCCGCAACGACGAAGTCAACGCTTGCCGACGGCAGCCTCGTGAACTCGGCAGTCGCGTCGCTGCTGCTGAAATATGGATAGTTTGCAAGATACGCCTCACCTGCTTCGCGCATTTCGAGATTGGGCTCAATGCCGATGACAGTATTACCGTTGCGGAGAAACACTTCGCTGAGAAACCCGGTGCCGCTGCCAACATCGGCAATGAGATGATCTGCAGTCAGCCCGCACGCGTGCTCAAGCGTTGAAATAACCGCCTGAGGATATCGTGGCCGGTGATTCACATAGTCTTGCACGCGTGATGAAAACCGCTGCGTAGGTCGGTTGTCGACAGGTTGGCTGCTCATGGTGAGCACGTGGCGCGTGAAACCTTCGAGCCAACTGCGCGCCTTCTGACTGGCGCGCCATGGGTGGCCGAAAGGCGGGTCATCCCTTGCGACGCCCGGTCAGCTTTACACCCGTGAGTGTATCGGCGGAGGCGAATGATCGGTCGCCACGAAACACATGGTGCACAATAGTTGCACGTGTGAGGCGCTCCATGTCCACATGGACGCCAAGGCCGATTCCGGTCGGGACGCTGAGGGTGCTGTCGCTGTTCAAAGTGAATTCCGGATCGATGATGTCCGGATTGTAATAACGGTTGCTGGCGCTCAGGTCGCTGGGTAGCTTGAAGTTTGGCAAGCTGGCCAGGGCCACGTTCAAGGCGCGACCAATACCAGTCTCCAGCATGCCGCCGCACCACACCGGGATATTGTGCTTCATGCACAAGTCATGCGTGGCAATTGCCGCATTCAGGCCACCGAGACGACCTTGTTTGATGTTAATAATGCGCCCGGCGTCCAGCTCGATCATCGCTTGGGCATCCCGGACGCTG
>JAYWAM010000197.1:0-2021 GCA_043782425.1 Betaproteobacteria bacterium | reverse complement strand
GATGCACTTGATCACGCCCGCCGCATGCGCGATATAGGCGTCGCGGGAGACCTTCATATTGAATGGGGAAAGTTGATGGCGTTCAAGCGCACTTTTACTGACCCTGTGCCGCAGAAAATGGAGCAGCAGTACAAAGATAAGGGGATCGACACTTATCACGGAAAAGCGCGTTTCGTCGGCAAAAACATGGTGCAAGTCGAAGGCGAAGCACTAGAAGCAAAGCATATTCTCATTGCTTCAGGAGCGGAACCGGTCACGCTGAACATTCCAGGTGAACAGTATCTGTTGGACAACGAGGGCTTCCTTGCGCTGGAAACGCTGCCGCGTCGTATTGTCCTGGTCGGCGGTGGCTATATTGCAGCTGAGTTCTCGCATATTGCAGCGCGTGCCGGCGCGCAAGTCACAATTGTCCAAAATGAAGAGCGGATGCTCAAGGGGTTCGACGTCGATCTGGTCGGTTGGCTAATGGCGTCATTCACCGGTCTTGGCATCAAGGTCCAAACCAAGACCTCCGTTGAAGCTATTAAAAAGACCGCGAGCGGATATCAGGTCTTTTCATCGACCGACGGAAAACAGTCGATGATTGAAACCGATCTTGTGGTGCATGCAGCTGGACGGGCGCCGGCACTCGATACTCTTGATCTGGCGGCGGCTGGTGTGGAAACGGAAAATGGCCAACTAAAGCTTAACGAGTATTTGCAAAGCGTCTCCAATCCATCGGTGTATGCGGCTGGCGACGCCGCCCGAATGGGCCCGCCACTGACTCCTGTTTCCAGCCGCGATGCAAAGGTGGTTGCCGCCAATTTGCTCAACGGCAATCATGAAAAACCAGACTATACCGGCGTACCAAGCGTCGCCTTCACCATCCCTCCCATTGCAGCCGTAGGATTGACCGAAGCTAAGGCGCGCGAAAAAGGCCTCAAGTTCCGTATGCAAAGCCAGAAAACGCCGACATGGTTTACTGCCCGGCAGCAGGCCGAGCTAGTGTATGGTTTTAAGGTGCTGGTCGATGAAAAGACCGACCGTATTCTTGGTGCTCATTTGGTGGGGCCGCATGTGGACGAGGTAATCAATATCTTTGCGTTGGCTATTAAGCATGGCTTAACGACTGAAGACCTCAAGACCACCATGTTTGCCTATCCAACCGGTGCATCGGATATCGGGGCAATGTTGTAAATCCGCCGCTAGCAGCGGCGTTGCACGATATGACGAATGGATTTCGGGCTTACGTATTTCCATGAATTTTTTCATGCTCTTATGTCCGATTAGACTATACCTCAGTCTGACGCTAATGCCGTCTGCAATAAGCCGCAGGCTTACACCACTGCATTCCGAAACTGTTACACAGTTTCCCCTTGACTCTGGAGTGCACTCCAAGGTCTATCATTGAAACATCGCAGCACAAAACACCCGTGACCCGTCCGCCGAAGGTGCCAAAAAGCAATCGAGGACGGGCTGCGCTGAGAACAGGCGTCGGGTGCCACCGCAGATACCCAACACTCAATGAGGTGCCGTCATGAATTTCGCCACAACCGTTGAATCCGCTCCACGTTTCTGGAGCGAAGAGCCGTCTATTCTGCCTGGCCGGCGGCGCATCCGCGCGCGCATCGGCGGGCTGCACTGCTCGCTGTGCACCGGCACGATCGAAAAAGCGCTGGGCAAGCGACCTGGCGTGGACAAAGTCGCGGTCAGCCTCACTCATGAACAAGCGCTGATCGAGTACGACCCGAGCGTGGCTCGTGCCGAGGATCTGCTGCAGATACTCAAGGATATTGGCTACACGGTCTCCGATCCGCGCAAGCTGCGTCCATATGATGAAGAAGAGCGCGCGCTGGTAAGCGAGCGCGGGCGCTTCCTGACCGCCCTGACGGCCAGCATTGCCTCAATGGGCTTGGTCGGCTACCCGGTCGACAGCGCGTGGTTCCTGCTGTGCGTGTTTTCCCTCGTCAGCTTGGTGGCCTTTGCCTTCGTCGTCTTGCGCGGCTATGGGCTGAAACGGGCGATGGCCAGCACGACTCTGC
>JAYWAM010000196.1:0-5374 GCA_043782425.1 Betaproteobacteria bacterium | reverse complement strand
TTGGGGCCGTTCGCGCCGACGGTGTATTCGGTGGCGCGTACGTTGAGGGTGGTGAGGGGCAGGGTTGAGCCGTCGGGCAGTGTCATGGTGGCAGTGGTGGCGGGTGCGAACAGCATGGTCGCCTGGCGCGCCCCATCGGTATCGGTGGACACACTGCCGCGTGCCACTTGGGTCGCGCTAGCGTTGGTCGTGATGGCGGTCACCTGCGCATCGAGGGCGATCATCACCACATCGGGTGAGTAGGCAAAGTCCTGCCATGGGGTGTTGATCTGGCGTTGCGCGGCGAGGTAGCCGGACTTTTCATAACGCAGCGTGAGGACGCCGCCGCCGTTGACCGCCATATCAAACATGCCATCGGCGCGGCTGAGCGTTTGGCCGAACTCGGGGTGGTTGAGGATACTGATCTTGACGCCTGACAACGGCAGATTGTCGCGGCTTTGCACTTTTCCGCGCAGCACGGCAGCGCGCTTGGCCTCTATCGTGCCGGGGGCGACACCCGTTTGAATCGGGTTTGATCCCGAGTAGAGAAAAGCTGTGGTGTTGGCCAAAACGCTGGCAACGGTGCGATCAACCGGCGGCGGGTTTAGCACAGCAGTCTGTGCCACTGTCACCATCACCGCAATGGAAGTGGCGTTTGCACCTTTGCTATCTGTAGCCTGCGCGGTGAGCGTGTGGCTCCCCACTGGCGCGCTCGTATAGGTGTAGCTGTACGGCGGCGCGGTGGCTGTGCCGAGCAAAGCGGCGCCGTCGTAAAAGTCAACCTTGGCGATGCTTGCGCCGACGGCTGGGGCTGCCGACGCGGTAAGGACGATGTCGGTCGGGGCAGCGTAGCTTGCGCCGTTGACAGGAGTGGTGAGGCTGACTGTGGGCGGTAAGAGGTTGGCAATATTTAGCACAACCGTGGTCGAGCTGCTCGGGTTGTTGTGTACATCGCCGCCGTAATTTGCCGAAAGCACATGCGCGCCAACGGCAAGCAGGCTGGTAGTGAATACGGCGGACGTGCCGGAGACGGATGCCGTTCCCAGTGTGGCCGTGCCATCGAGAAAGGTCACCGTTCCAGAGGGAAGATTGCCGCTGATATTGGCGGTCAGGCTGATCGAATCGCCCAACGATCCTGAAGCGGGCGTGACGGCAAGCGTGGTGGTGGTGTCTTTGGATTCGTTGATTTTGATAACGAAAGCGCTCACCCCGGCGCTCGCCCCAAGAGTGGTTTGGAATGATCCCGCAGTAGTGGGGAAATCGCTCTTGTTCGTGGCGCCAGCAATATAGGCGGAACCGATCAAGTCAATGGCGATGCCGCTTCCCGTTGGTGTGTTAAGTCCGTTGAGAGGTGGCGGAGCCAATGTTTGACCGCCCAGTAAAGTGGAAAAGATCAGGCTCGTGCCGCCTGGGGAGAGCTTGGCAGTGAAGATGTCCGGCCCGGCGCTTACACTGCTGAACTGTGAATACAAAGGCTTGACCAGCGGAATCTGGTTAGAGGCGGTGATGCCGGTCAGCCACACATTGCCGCTCTGGTCGAGGGCGACTGCATTGCTCTGCGTGCTCGCTGCGCTGCATGTGCTGGCGTTGCAATTGGCGCCGCCGATGCGCGAGAAAAAGCCCAGGCTGCTTCCACCAGCGTTCAGCTTGGCGACAAAAGCGTGGCTGTTACCCGTCAAGCTGACGTTCTGGTTGAACGAGGTTATTACACCCGAATAGTTGGGTATCGTGGTGTTGTCGTCGGCCATGCCGGTGACATAGGCATTGCCCATTGCATCAAGCGCCAAGCTGCGCGGATAAAAGTTGCCCGCCGTGCCCAGGTAGGCGCCATACACAAGCGCAGTGCCTGTGGGGTTGATCTTGCTGATGAATCCGGAAGCATTGCCGACAAGGCTGGGCTTGATTGTCTGGAATGCGCCAGTCGTGACGGCCAGGCCGTTCGACACGGTCACTCCCGTCACGTAGGCGTTGCCTGAGCTGTCCACGGCGATGGCGGTTGCATAGTCCGCGCTTGCCGCTACGCCGACGGGAAAGGTATAGGCCAAGGTCGCGCCCGCTGGATTAAGCTTGAAAGCGGATTGGCCGCCTGCCAGATAGGCGCTGCCCGCGCCATCCACTGCGACACCTGCAATGGTTTTGCCGAGGTAGGTTGAATACATGAAGGCGCTGCCGTCGGTATTGAGCTTTGCGGCGAAACCAGCGTTGGCGCCGGGCGCCGGTGCAGCGGGATTAAGACTGCCTGGGGTAACGGGAAAATCGGTAGCGGATGTCGTGCCGCCAATGAAGGCGTGCCCGCCCGCATCGACTGCAATGCTGGCAACAGTGGAACTTTGTGGATTCGTCACGCCGCCGCCAAGATTCTGTATGGTTCCGGTGACGTAGCTTGAATACAACAGGCCTGTTCCGGACTGGTTGAGTTTGGACACAAATCCCATTTGCGTAGCAGGAACCGCAGTGGGGTCAAATGCGCCTGTGGTGGTGGGAAAATCAGTGGCGTAAGTCCAGCCTGCGATGAATGCTTCGCCGCAGCGGCTGATAGAGATCGCATTCGCCCCCGATCCGTTGTTGGCGCCGCCGAGGTAAGTCGAGTAAACCAGCACGGGATCGATCACGAGCGGGTGTTGCTTATCGTACTTGCCGATGCGGAACGCGATTTTGTTGGCCGCGAGAAGCTGATACGCGACTGATACCTTATGTCTGCGACCGTCAATTTCCTGGTAAGCAAGCGGTTTTTTCTGTAACAGCGTCCCCCGCCCGACTTTTAGCAGCAGGTCGCCGTTCTGGTCGAGCGATAGCGAGTCGATACCATCCAATGCAAAACGGATCGCGCGCGGGTTCGCACCGGGCGCGACATGCAGATCGTACTCAAGTTTCCCCTGTGTGCCGTAAAAGATTTCATCTACGCCGGGGTAAAGCGCCTCATAGCGGACTTTGGCGAAGTGCGGCACCTTGGCGCGCCATGCCGATGGGTCGTTGCCGATGAGGTAATGGCTTTTCTGTTCGACAGGATCAACCCCGGACATGCGCGGCTGCAAATTGGCGCCGATGAAACGCATACGCACCGCAGCAGCGGTTTTAGTTTGTCCTGTTCCCTGCAAGGCGAGAACCTGTTCATGCGCCGCAAGAAAAAACTGGTATCCCTGCCCGCGCGCCTGAAAGCGAACCTCAGGATGTGCCTGCCCCATGTTAGCTTCAAAGGTCAGAGGTAACTTGCCAAATGCTTTTTGTGCGGCAAGTTTGGTATCGGGGCTGTTGGCTGTGAGCGGCGGCGTGGTTGTGCAGGTGTCAGCCCCATCGACAATGGCGTATACCAAAGCTGAGGTGGTGACCGACCCCAGGCTATCGGTGGCCTTGGCGGTGAGCAAATAACCGCCTGCGGGAACATTGCTCCAGGTGTAGGTATAGGGTGCTGCTAATGCACTACCCAACAACATCGCGCCGTTGTAAAAATCCACCTTGCTGATCGTAGCGCCTGTGGCAGTCGCCGCAGCCGTCGCAGCAATGGAGATAGTCGCTGGGCCAGCAAAGGTCGCACCGGAAACGGGCGAGGTGATCGCCACGCTTGGCTTCGAAACTGGCGCCTTGACCACAATAGATACTGCGGTGGAGGTGGTGGATATTCCTGCGCTGTCCGTAGCCTTGGCAGTCAGGGAATAGTTACCGACCGGGACACCACTCCAGGTATAGGTGTAAGGCGCGCTGGTATCCGTCCCAAGCTTCGCTTCGCCATTGTAGAAATCTACCTTGCTGATGGTTGACCCGGCTGCCGCAGTTGCAGTGGCAGCCAGCGCGATGGAAGCAGGCGCGGTAAAACTCGCGTTGTTGGCGGGCGAGGTGAGGCTGACGGTTGGCGCGACGTTGGTCTTGACGGTGATGGCGATGGCAGCGGAGGTCTTGGTCGCTCCGCTGCTATCGGTCGCCTTGGCGGTCAGGGAGTAGTTGCCGATAGCGACATTGCTCCAGGTGTAGGAATAGGGAGAAGTCGTATCGGTGCCGAGCAGCGTAGTCCCACGGTAAAAATCCACCTTGGTAATGGTTGTACCGGACGCTGGCGTCGCGCTTGCGGCAATCGTTATTTTTGCAGGGGCGCCAAAGTTGGCGTTGGTTGTGGGCGATGTGATGCTGACGGTAGGGGCGGCAATGGCGTCTTGCGCGTTGGCGCTCAAGAGTATTGCAAAAAACGCGCTGGCAAAAAATGTAAATGATTTCATCGCTGCCCTTAATTTATTTTGGGAGATATTGATAGTTTGGTGTACAGGTATTTCAGACATCTGACGAGCTTACCGCAGGGTTTCGTGGTGTATTCTTCCTTGTAGCGCAATAACCAACGGGCATTGGGCCGAATGTTACTCCACCCGCACACATTTTGTATCGATGGCATTCACATTCGGCGTAATGCGTTTCACTTATTACGCCCTACCGATTTGCTAAGACTATCGTGAGATGCAAATTCCACGGCATTTTGCTGATCTGCAACAGACCGGCGCAAGCGCATTTCTTCAAAGCGTCGCGCCACTTCCGCCATATCTTCCACGGCTTGCAAGCGTTCACGCAACGTGAACTTCAAAGTACGTTGTAGTTGCTCACGTCGATTACCTTCCCATGTGGTGGCTTGCCAGTCGGCGTCAGAGATTTTATTTGTTACGATGCTGCTCACCCATAATCCAAATTCCTTCCACATCCGCCGGCCTGTTGGCAAGACTAGGTTTGATTTTTCTGAAAGTAACGAACCCCTTTCAGTCCTGCAAAATCAGCATCTTGAGTCCACAATACGGCTTGATGTGCGCGTGCAGTTGCGAGGATGATGCTATCTGCCATCGGCAGGTTAAGCTCGCTGGAAAGTTTTGCGGCACTCAAGGCAAGAGATATATCCAACCCAATAACCTGCCCCTGCTGCATTAACGCAATTGCCTTGAGTGCTTCGCCTTCCGTTCGTTGCTGTAATACTCGCTTGAAAACCTCAAAAACACTGATCACCGGAACGAGTAACTCCGCCGTATTTTCAATGGCAGCACTAAAACGCTTGGTATTGGGCCCGTCAGAAAAATATTCAAGCCAGGCAGATGAATCCACCACATTCATACGCGATCTTTTTCGCGCTTGATTGCGGTATCGATGCCCTTCAAAAATCCACGCGCTTTAGTGATCGCTTCGATAGGAATCAATTCAATGCGGTTTTCGTAACGGATTGCCTGAATTTTTTGTCCTGGACGCAAACCCAGCGCGTTACGGATTTCACGCGGAATAACTACCTGAAATTTTGGAGACACCGTGACTGTTTGCATACGTTTTTCCTATCGATGATGATTTGGTATTACAAATTGTAACAGCCCCTCCACGCAAGCGGGGAGAGCACGTAGGGCGCAATAACCAACGGGCATTGCGCCGCATGTTA
>JAYWAM010000195.1:0-2029 GCA_043782425.1 Betaproteobacteria bacterium | reverse complement strand
TTTGTTGAATGCACATCTTGATGGCTTGCGTGTTGCGCGCGAGGCCGGTTGGGAGCATGCATTAAAAAACCTGCAACGTTGGAAATCCAGCGGTGAATCCTTCGTCGCTTGTCTTCTCGCACTGGAATGCAGCAATACACAACTAATGCTCACCCTATGGGAAATTATCAAACAACATCCCGACACGACTCAGAAAGGTTTGGTATCTGCATTGGGATGGATGGATCAGGATGCAGCGCTGCGCTGGCTGGAGCATTGGCTCAGCCGCCCTGACTTTGCCTGGATGCAGTGGATCTCGCTACAGGCGTATGGTGTGCGGCGTTTGGCGCCCCGGTCTAGTATCGAAGCGTTTTTCCAATCCGAGCATGCGGGTTTACGTGCAGCCGTATGCACATTGGCTGGCCGCGTCAAGCTGCGCCAATACGAATCGCAATTGCAGGCAGCGCGCAAGGATGTCGATCCAGCGGTGCGCACGGCGGCGGCAGTCGCGCTCCAATTGCAAGGCAAAGGGGAAGAAGTCCTGCCGGATTTGTGGAATGCCCTGCAACAATTGAACCTAGCAGAGCAGAAAAGCGAAGGATGGTCAAAACACGTTGTGCAGCAGCAAACGCAATCAATCGCCCGCCATCTCGGTCATGCCATTCCGGCCGGTCACGCGGGTTTGCAACAAGCGCTGGCGCGGATGCCTGCGAGGCAAGGGTTGATCGTCATGGCGCACAACGGTGATCCTTCATCCGTACCAGCGTTGCTCGGCTGCATGGACAACAAAGAGCTGGCGCGCATTGCCGGCTGGGCGTTGACGATGATCACCGGCGTCGATCTGGACGCGCAGCAACTGGCCTTGTCACCGGCGCAGCCGGAAAAGGACGAAGATGAGCGCAGCGCGCCACTGAGCGATCCAGATGTCGGCTTGCCGTGGCCCAATGTGTTGGCAGTGAAGGCATGGTGGAGCGCCAACGGTGCGCAGTACCCAGTTGGCGTCAGACTGTTATTGGGCCAAGCGGCGACAGATACCAACCATTGTGTCGACATACTTGGTTACGGTACGCAGGCTGCACGCTGGGCCGCTGCAGTAAATCTGGCGCAATGCCATCCCGAGGCGCCTTTCTTTTCTACCGGTGCTGTAGCGCAGTCGCAGCAGGGCCATTTTGGGCGGCCTGATCCTGTAAGCTTTTCGTTGTGTGCTTAGCGAAAGCGAAAACATGAAAGTGAACAAGAAGCATAACGCACTGGAAGGCATCAAGAAAGAGCAACTGAAGCGGTTTGTGATAAAGCTTGAAATTATTATCGATGTGTAGGAAGGCCGTGCCGTTTCCCACCAGCGCGAGCAGCGCCAGTCCGCCGCCGCTGATCCACGGCGCGCGTCCGCCGACGAGATTGTTGGTCACACCCAGTAAAAACCGGTCCAATATCCCCGCTGCTCGTTCGCGCTCGGCTTCACGTTGTTTCGGCGGACGCAGCGTCGCGCGCACTACCGGAATGATGGTCATATCGAGCAGCATGGAGGCAAGCACATCACTGCCGGCAAACACACCGAAATGCTGCACCATTGGGATGCCCGTGCCCGCGAGCGAGAAGAAGGTAATAGCCGCAATCAAGCCCGCTCCAGATGACGCTCAAGATGCCCGTCAACATCGGCAGCAACATACCTTGAAGGCTGCGGAACGACCAGTATTGGATGAACATGATGACCAGCAACGCGGCGCCGAAAAACATCGGCATCTTCATGAAATGGGCATCCGCCGCTGCGCCGACGATGGGTAATCCGCCGAGGTAGATATCCACTGTGTCGTCGCGTTCGTGGTCGACGATTCTGCGAAGCCCCTCTTTCAGTAACGGTTATAAATTGAAATCTGTCAATCTGATCTAATCCGCCAGATACTTTGCAATCAAGATGATCTAGAGGTGCATCGATCTGGAATGCTCAAGTTCAATACCCTTGATCCATCGGAACGCTTAGTGAAGATCAATGGGCCGCTTGTTATTGTGTCAGTTCGCATGAAGCTGTCACGGCTTCAAGTCCTTTAGC
>JAYWAM010000194.1:0-5387 GCA_043782425.1 Betaproteobacteria bacterium | reverse complement strand
GCCTTGAAGGTGGCGTCAACCGGGCCGGCGCCGCGCGCCTCGCAGGGTTTTTCTTGGCCATTCTCGGCGATCACCACGCGCGCAAACGGCTGTTCGCCGGTCTCCGAGTGCGCCACCAGCGATACCAGCTTGTAATGCTCGACTGCGGGCGTCACGGCTTCGTCAGAAACCAGCGCGTGCAAGTCTTCATCGAAAATATCGTGCTTCTTATCCGCCAGCTCCTTGAATTTGTGGAACGCGGCATTGAGCACCACTTCCGATTCAAGTTCAATGCCAATTTCTTTCAGGCGCGCTTTGAATGCCGTGCGCCCCGAGTGTTTGCCTAACACCAACTTGTTGGCATGCCAGCCGACATCTTGAGCGCGCATAATTTCGTAGGTTTCTCTGTGCTTAAGCACGCCATCCTGATGTATGCCCGCCTCGTGGGCGAAAGCATTGGCGCCGACGATGGCTTTGTTGGGCTGCACCGGGTAGCCGGTGACAGTGGAAACCAGGCGCGATGCGGGAACGATTTGCGTGGTGTCGATGCGCGTTTCCACATTGAAATAATCCTTGCGGGTTTTCACCGCCATGACAATTTCTTCCAGCGAAGCATTGCCCGCCCGCTCACCCAGGCCGTTGATGGTGCATTCCACCTGCCGCGCGCCAGCGTGAACTGCGGCCAACGAATTGGCCACCGCCATGCCCAGATCATTATGGCAATGCGTGGACCACACCACCTTATCCGAATTAGGCACACGCTCGATCAAAGTGCGCATACGCTCGGCCCACAATTCCGGAATGCTGTAGCCCACGGTATCGGGAACATTGACGGTCTTGGCGCCGGCGTCAATTACCGCCTCGAAAACTCGACACAGAAAGTCGATCTCGCTGCGCACCGCGTCTTCGGCGGAAAACTCCACATCATCGGTAAAGGTGCGCGCAAACTTCACCGCGTCAACGGCGGCTACCATCACCTGCTCCGGCGTCATGCGCAACTTGTGTTGCATGTGTATGGGCGAGGTCGCGATGAAAACATGTATGCGTCCCTGCGCCGCCGGTTTGATCGCCTCCCCGGCCTTTTGTATATCGGCAACCTGCGCCCGAGCCAGCGAACACACCACGGAATCCGTAATTACACCGGCTACCGCGTGTATTGCCTCGAAGTCACCGCGGCTTGCCGCCGCAAAGCCCGCCTCAATCACATCGACGCGCATTTTTTCCAGTTGCCGCGCGATGCGAATCTTTTCTTCTTTGGTCATTGATGCGCCCGGACTCTGCTCGCCGTCGCGCAATGTGGTATCAAATATGATCAATCGATCCATGATGTTGCTCCTACAGATAAGTGGGATATGCCATCGATCCGGCTAGGCCGAATCATGTTGAGTACCGCTAAATTGTGGGGGAGTTTAGGTGCGCGCGTGGCGCAGCAGCAGGCCGATGAAAATCAGGCCAGCCAGAGACGGGAGGGAAATGCGTTGCAGAAAATTCACGGTTGCCATGGACGTAAATATAGCGCGTCCTGCGCAGATGCGCAACAGGCCAGCCGTCAGGGCGTGAAAGACCCAACGAAAGCTGCAGGGCGGCGCGCTCTTGCGCCGCCCCGCTTGAGCATAGGATTCTTCATGCGACGCGAAGGACCAGACGTGTGCCACATGCCTTGACATACCTTCGTACTGTTGCAATTGACGGAGAGTGCTTTCCCGTTGCTAACGAACGCTCCAAGCGCGCCACCGCCGGAGCATGTGTTCCCATTCGCTCAGCGACTTGCGCTTGTGTCAGACCTGCATCTTGCCGCGCCTTAAGCAAGGCATCGAGCAACACACCTTCTTCGCGCTCAATACGTTCAACTTCAGCCCGCACGCCAGGACGACGCAGCAGCTTCTTAACCAATTGGTCATGTGTTTGCACGTTTAATCTCCTTCATTCGAGTTTCTGCGACCACTCGTTCGCGCAACGGCGTGCGATCAGATTTCTTAATAAAGCTGTGCAGCATAACGATGCGTTTACCAACGAGAGTGCAAAAAGAAAACACGGGCAATGCCCTCGGCTCCTTTGAGCCGCAATTAAAAAAGGCCATCGCCAAAGGCTTTTGTGTGAGGCTCACCAAGATTGGGACCTAAGGCGATCATCCTGCGGGTTAGCACAACATACCGCGCAGCCAATGTATCGGGCAGCTCTATGATCTGCCCTTGCACAGCATCGCTGTAATAGGAAATTGTGTAATCCACCTATTAAATAATAACAAATATGTTAATTTCTATCAAGCGAAATTTGGACAAATTCAAGCGTGTCGGCTGCTGGACTTTGGAATGTTAACGTACAAATTGAGGGGCGCGCCGTTTTTGGGGCGTCCCGCTCGAATGCAGGGTAGGCCAGAAAAGAAGCACGATGCTACGACTATAGACCTGACCCCGAGCGTGCGTGTTGACTGCTGGGTTCGGGGTATGTAATGTAATGGAAAAACAAAGGCTACGAAACACCTAGTTTGATCCCCGTGGCAAGACCACGGGGAATCGCAAGTTCAAATGTCCGGTCGAACTGTTCATGCCAGACGCTATTGACTTTAAATTACAGCACGCTGCACTTTTTGCACTTGGTGCTTGAAACCGCCCTCCTTTAGCACAGCCATCTTTTTCCAGCAGCCGCAATAACTCAGATACTTTCATGCGCAAAAATTACGTTATCGAGCAAACTGAAAAAATCAAAGCTGCTTAATGGTTGTCACTGGCTCGTGAGCGCATACACCATGTCGCCGACAAATCGCTTGAACGATTCGTTCTCGACGAACTGCTTGTAGACCTGCGTGTCGTCCTTCAATAGGTGCTGCATCACTTTGCTGAGCGCCTGGTCGTGGGCCATGCGCGCAGTGTGCGGCGTGTTCTCCTTCGCATGCTGATAGGCTGCGTCGGCCGCGACTTGCGGCGCGATGTCATCACGAATGCGCTTTGCGACGCGATCAGTGTCCGTGAACAGCGTGCCGAAGTGCTCGTTGAACGATTTGAGGATGTTGCTCAAGCGGTCGAGATCGGGCTCACTCTTGCGACCGCCCGTATCCGTCGGCACGGGCTCGATTTCCGCATCCTCGTCCGCCAGCGCGATCTTCAGCACTGCTTTCTTCTCGACCCGGTAACTGTCCATGTCGATGGCTTCCAAAATGCCCTTGGCGAGGTCCTCCTCCTGCGGCGCCGGCAACTTGGGCGTGAGCAGGTTGAGCAGAATCGAGAGCTTCTCCCACTCGCGGTTGCTATAGGGCATCAACGAGGAGAGGAAGCTGTAGGTGCGGCAGAACACCTTGGCCTTGCCTTTGAAGTTCACTTGACCGTCCTCGTCGAGCTGGTTCACATAAACCGCCACGCACGCATCGAGAATCGGGTCGAGGGTGTCGCGGTCTGCGCCACCGAGGAACAACTCCACCAGTTGCTGCACCTGCTCCGACGAATACACCTGGGCGGCATCCAGCGCCGCCTTCAAGTCGTGCAGCTTGTTGGGGTCGGTCTCCTCCGCGAGCAGCGTGGTGCGGTAGTAGTCCTGGAACGCGAAGGTGATCGCCTCGTTGTTGTTCTGAAAGTCGAGCACGAAGCAGTCGTGTTTCTGCGGGTGCGCACGGTTGAGGCGCGACAGCGTCTGCACCGCCTTGACGCCCGAGAGCGGCTTGTCCACATACATCGTGTGCAAGAGCGGCTCGTCGTAGCCGGTCTGGAACTTTTCGGCGCAGATCAGGAAGCGGTACGGATCATTTTGAATCTTGGCGGCGATATCGCCGCTCGAAAATCCGTTTAGCGACGCCTCGCTCACCTTGGTTCCGCCATATTCGTATTCACCCGAGAAGGCGACGATCGCCTGATACGGGCTCTTGCGCTCCACGAGATAGGTTTTGAAGGCGTGGAAGTACTGGATCGCGCGCTCGATGCCACTTGTCACCACCATCGCCCGCGCTTGCCCACCGATCTTTCCGGCGGCAAGCACCTGCTCGTGGAAGTGGTCCACCATGATCTCCGTCTTGAGCCGGATCGCATGGTCGTGGCTCTCCACATAACGGCGCAGCTTCTTCTTCGCCCGCTTGGTATCGAATTCCGGGTCGCCTTCGATTTTCTTGATCAGCTTGTAGTAGCTGTCCACCGGCGTGTAGCTCTTGAGCACATCGAGGATGAAGCCCTCCTCGACCGCCTGCTTCATCGTGTAGCTGTGAAATGGCTTGTGCTTGACCTTGCCCTCGGCGTCGGGCGGCAGCGGCTCGCCGAACAGCTCCAGCGTCTTGTTCTTGGGCGTCGCGGTGAAGGCGAAGTAGCTGGCGTTGGTCAGCATCTTGCGTGCCGCGATGCGTTTTTCGAGCGCCGCGTTCACCGTGTCTTCGGGGTCGGGGCCTGCGTCGTCACCCTCCGCCGCGTCGCCAAGAGCCTGGCTCATCGCAGCCGAGGTCTTGCCGCCCTGGCTCGAGTGCGCCTCGTCGATGACAATCGCGAAGGACTTGCCACTCTCGGTGGCGATCTCGTCGAGGATGTAGGGAAATTTCTGCACCGTCGAGACGATGATCTTCTTTCCCTCTTCTATGAACTTGCGCAGGTCGCCGGAACCCTTGGCATGACCCACCGTCGCGCCTACCTGCATGAACTGCTTGATGGTCTTCTGGATCTGCTCGTCGAGCAGGCGCCGGTCGGTGACCACGATCACCGAGTCGAAGACCTCCTTGTCTTCACGCTTCAAGCCAATGAGCTGGTGCACAAGCCAGGCGATGGAGTTCGATTTGCCGCTGCCCGCCGAGTGCTGGACCAGGTAACACTTGCCCGCACCGTTGGCGCGCACATCGGCCAGCGCCTCGCGCACCACACCAAGCTGGTGGTAGCGCGGCCACACCTGCCGCTTCTTCTTGCCAGTGCGCGGGTCTTTCTCCTCGACAATCTGCGCGTAGTTCTCGATGATATCGGTCAGGCCCGCCGGCGTGAGTACCTCTTTCCACAGGTAGTCAGTCTTGAGGCCCTGCGGGTTGGGCGGGTTGCCCGCGCCGTCGTTGTAGCCCTTGTTGAATGGCAAAAACCACGAGCGCTTGCCCGCAAGCTCGGTGCACATCTGCACTTCGCTATCGTCCACCGCGAAGTGCACCACGCAGCGGCCGAACTCGAACAGCCGTTCGCGCGGGTCGCGGTCGCGTTTGTACTGCTCCACCGCGTCGGCCACTGTCTGCTTGGTCAAGCTGTTCTTCAGTTCGAAGGTAGCGATGGGCATGCCGTTGATGAACAGGCCCAGGTCGAGAGCGCGGCGCGTCTCGTCCATGCTGTAGGCGAACTGGCGTGTGATCGAAAAGCGGTTATGCGCGTGCAACGCTTGTGCCTTGGCGTTGCCCTCCGAGGGCGTGCCGTAGAAGAGGTCGAAATGCATCGGCCCGTGGTCCACGCCCTTGCGCAGCA
>JAYWAM010000193.1:0-5409 GCA_043782425.1 Betaproteobacteria bacterium | reverse complement strand
ATATGCGGTGCGGAAACTTTAATTTTCTTCTGTTCGGCGTAGAATGCACTCCATCGAAGCGTATCAGGAGGGCAATGCCATGACCACCGCAACCTCACGCACACCGGCTGCGCGAAAGAAAACAGCCGCAGCAAATCGTAAAGCTGAAGCCGAGTATTTGGCCTCGCTTTCGCCTTGGGTAAGAAAATTGGAGGTGATGGCCAGACCACTGCGTGGAAAGCTGACCAAAGCTATTGAGCAGAAATGAAATACATGTTGGATACGAACGTTCTGATGCATTTCGCCAATGATGAACGCAAAAGTTACAAGATCAATAAACACTTGGATCGCGCTGGACATGAAAACATCTTTGTATCCAGTATTACCATCCACGAAGTTAGCACTAAAGGGGCCAGGGTCGATTTTTCTGGGATGACAGTAAATTAGCTGTCGTTCCCGCGAAATCTACCCTCGGCTTTATCGTAGGGCGTGAATAAAGAAATGTTGCCATTCCTGCGAAAACAGGAATCCATGTGTGTGTAAAAATGGGTCCCCGTTGCCACGGGGACGACAGTGAAAGACAGTGAAAAGTAGGGTGGCGCAGCGCAGCGTATCCACCAATACACCCGCGCTCACGGGGCAACAAAAAGAGTGCCTTTTCTTCATGCCCCGGCGGATTGGATTGGTGCAGCGGCTATGGAAACTCACAGTGCCGGGTGACCCGTTGATGGAACTCAAGCAGATCCGCGAAAGCGGGTGACAAATCATTAGAGGCGTCCTTAATTGGGTGTAAATGGGCGCATAATTGGTTCCATGATTCGCTCCGATTCCATCCAGATCACCCCCGAGGTCCTCAGCCTGATCGCCCAGATCGATGAGTTTAAAGGCGCTTGGCGCGCGTTGGGAATGCTCGCGCCTGATCGGCTGTCTGCTCTGCGTCGTGTTGCAACAATCGAGAGCATCGGTTCTTCGACTCGTATCGAGGGCAGCAAATTGTCCGACCGGGAGGTCGAGCGACTACTCTCCAATCTACAGATCAAGTCCTTCGCCACTCGTGACGAACAGGAGGTGGCTGGATACGCCGAACTGATGAATCTGGTTTTCAACTCGTGGCAGGACATTCCCGTCACCGAGAACCACATCAAGCAACTGCACCAGATACTTCTCCAATACAGCGAGAAGGATTCTTGGCATCGTGGCAACTACAAAATGAACTCCAACAATGTCGCGGCTTTTGATGAGAACGGGGTGCAGATCGGCATCGTATTTGAGACGGCCACGCCATTTGACACGCCACGCTTGATGATGGAGTGGGTGGCTTGGATCAAGCAAGAGCGCGAATCTGGCCAGCTTCACCCGCTGCTGGTCATCGCACTGTGCGTCGTGGTGTTTCTGGAAATTCACCCGTTCCAGGACGGCAATGGCCGACTCAGTCGCGCCCTGACGACGTTGCTTCTTCTACAGGCGGGCTATGCCTACGTGCCCTACAGTTCGCTGGAGAGCGTGATCGAGCACAACAAGGAAGCCTACTATCTGGCCCTGCGCCAGACTCAAGGGACGATCCGTACCGATGCACCCAACTGGCAACCGTGGCTGAATTTCTTCCTCAATTCTCTGGCCGAGCAAATGCGAAGGCTGGAGAAGAAGGTGGAGCGTGAGAAAATCGTCCTGGCTGCGCTTCCGGAATTGTCACTGCACATTGTCGAATTCGCCCGAGAGCATGGACGTATCACCATCGGCGAGGCCATCAAATTGACCGGTGCAAGTCGCAATACGCTGAAGCAGCACTTGCGGGCTTTAGTCGAGCGCGGGCGCCTGAACCTGCATGGTAGCGGGCGCGGGGTCTGGTACGAGTTGCGTTGAATCGATCTCGATTTTTCTTGGGGCGCGGGTCTGGCAGCTTGCAAGATGAATGCCTTTTCTTCACATCCCTGATTGGATTGGCGCTTAGCGTTTGAACGTTTGGTGGATCCGGCCTGCGGCCTTGATCCACATTTTTTGTGGGTGTAGTGGCTCTATGTCTGATGACAGAACACGGATTAGATATAATTCGACCGGGCAATGCGTCGCACTACATTGTCCCTATCCAGCAAATTGCGCCCACAAGGCAAACGTCTACGGCAATCCTATCAGGAGACCTTATGCAGCTTAAGCAAAGCATCGTAGCAAGCTTGTTGTCCCTGTCGGCTCTGGGCCTGCACGCCCAGGGCATTACGCCAACGCAGATATTGATCGGCCAAACCGCAGGATTCAGCGGGCCGGTGGCGGGCGGGGTGAAGGAAACCACCGATGGCGCCAGACTTTACATTGACCATGTCAATAAAAATGGCGGAGTGCACGGACGCAAAATCGTACTCGAATCGCTCGACGATGCATTCGATCCCAAGCGCGCCGGGTTAAACGCCAAAAAACTGATTGAGGAAAGCGGCGTTTTTGCAATGTTTTTGACGCGCGGCACACCGCACACCGAGGCGGTAATTCCGCATCTCAAAGCGCACGGCGTGCCGCTGATTGCGCCCTCAACTGGCGCGGAGCTGTTGCACACCCCCGTCAACCCGCTGATATTTAATGTGCGCACCAAGTACCAGCTTGAGGCAGAACAAGCCGTGGTGTTGCTTGCGACGCTGGGGAATAAGCTGATTGGTTTGATTCACGTTGACGACTCGTTCGGCAAGGATGTCGCCAAGGGGGTCATGAATGGTTTTAAGGCTGCCAACCTGCAACCTGCCAGCGTATCAACCTACGACCGCACAAGTGGCAAAGTGGATGACGCTGTGCAGGAACTTCTCAAGGCAAACCCCCGGGCCGGTATCCTGATCGGTTCAGGCACTGCGGTGGTATCGATAGTCGAACTGGTGCGCAAGGCCGGATCGGGCATGCAATTGCTGACGATTTCCAACAACTCGTCCGGCGCCTTCGTAAAATCCCTGGGAGAAAACGCCAGGGGCGTGATCGTCACTCAGGTGTTTCCCAACCCCTTGAGAACCATGACTGCGATTTCCAACGAGATGCAAAAGCTGGCGCTGGAAAAGCCCGGCTTCGTGATTTCCCATCAGGCGATGGAAGGCTTCGCTGGCGCGAAGGTGCTGGTTGAAGGCTTGAAGCGCGCTGGCAAAAATCCCACACGCGAATCGTTTATTGCCGGGCTGGAAAAAATACGTAACTACGATTTGGGCGGTCTATTTGTGAGCTATAGCCCCAAGGATCACACCGGCACAGAATTTGTCGAGTTGTCTATCATCGGCAAAAAGGGCGAGTTTGTACAAAACTAGTTTATTGCCCACGCCATGACAAACGCAGTGCTCTGTTGATGTTCCAAATACTCGGGAATTCTATGAAGTCGCAATCCACTTCCAATTGCGGCTCAAACGGGGTGTAGGGCGCAAGCATTTGAATAATGCGCCGCACGGCATTGTCCAATTCCGGCAGTCCGCTTGATTTGTTGAAGGTAATGCTCTTGACGCTGCCATCACTATTGATGGCGACGGTGACTACGGGATTTTCGTATGCACCCGTCTTGGCGTCTTGCAAGAGATTGAATGGCGCATTGACCCTGACCATATTACGCCAGGTAGCGGCGTAAATATCTACTTGCAAATCGGCTTTGTACCAACCCTCTGCCTTCTGACGGCACTTATCGCCGGAACGTGCGATGCGTGTCGGGGCGGCGGGGCGCTGGCTGGGACGGGGATCGATGTTACGTGCTGACACCGGCGCTCTTGTAGCTGGATCACTGCCTGCGGCGCCGCTCGTTGTTTTATCGCTTGGTTTCTGATCCGCCGCGCGCTCGCGTGCATCTGTCGCGCGACTGTCACCCGCGTTGCTGCTGCGCTCGCCTTGGCGGGCTGCCGCCGCGGCTGCTGCGGCTGCTTGCCCGGCAGCCTGCGCGGCGGCCAACTGTTCGGCTCTTTCGAGCGCCTGGGCCTGCTGCCGTGCCGACTCCTCGGCCTGCATGCGCGCCTCGTTCTCAAGGGCTTGGCGCTGCGCTTCCTCGCGTTGCGCCGCCTCTTCCGCACGCTGTGCTTCTTCGCGTTGCGCCGCTTCTTGTGCCGCACGCTGTGCTTCCTGTTGTGCTTCTTGTTCGCGCGCTTCCAGGGCGGCGAGTTGCTGAGCTTGCTGCGCGGCTAGCTCGGCGGTTTGTTTTTCTATTTGCAACTGCGCCTGCTGCTCGGCCAGCTTTTCTTCCTGCTGCTTTTCGAGCAGCAAAGCTTGTTGTCGCGCCGCTTCCTGCTTGAGGGCCTCTAACTCTTGCAGGCGCAAGGCTTCCTGGCGCTGCGCCTCTTGCTCGCGCGCCTGCGCAGCCTGCTCTTCGGCCTTGTGGAGCGCCTCGGCAAGCGCCAATGCGGCGGCTTCCTCAGCCTGCGCCTGCGCGGCGTCGTTTGGGTTGGGCGTCTCAGGATTTTCTGTGACCGCTGGCGCCTCCGTCACTACGGGATTGGCGGCATCGCTTGAGCTTTCGGGCGCAGGTGTTGGCACCGGAAAGGTTTTGCGTAATGGCAACTCCTGAGCAATGATCGTCGGCTGAGGCGGCTTGGGCGAGACTTTTTTGCGTGGCGCAGCCTTAGGCGTGCGCCGCGCCGGTGGCGACTTTGGGGTGCGCGCAGGCTTAGTCTCGGTCACGGCGACAAAAGTGCTGCTGGTAGCGGGGGGGCGTGTGATAGGAGGCGCAGCGGCGACAAGTTGTGGATTGGTCACCTTCGGCTTGGCGCGTTGTGCTTGCTCGGCTTTCGGGCGGGCGTGTTTTGTTGGAGCGGACTTCGGCTGGCTCCGCGCGGCGGGTTTTTGCGCCGGTGTCCTGACCGCAGCAGGCGCGCTGGCAGCGGCAGACTTCGGAGCGGCGAGTACAACATTTAATTCTTGTCCGGCAGAACGCTGCTCCAGCTTTAGCAAATCGAGACCGGGCAGGGCGCGTCCGCGAACGTCAAGCTGAAGAGTAAATAGCAAGGCGTGAATCAGCGTGGAAATCAGCAAGGCAGCGATAAACCGCCGACGGTCGCGTCGCATGACAATACGCCGCATCGACAAGCGTCGCTTCGGCACGCGCCGGTTTGTTATTCGTCGTTGCGGTGCCGTTTTCACGGCCAGCCAATCGCAAAACGCAAGCGCGTGGCAAACCCTGGCGTCGCTTTTCTGCCGTTCGCGCCGTCTCTTATCGGTTCCGCCGCAAGGTTTACCGGCGGCTTGATTATTCCCTCATGATCGCCCAAGGCGTACAAATATATATTCACTGGCGGCTGCTTATCCTAAAATTGTTCGCTATCGTACACGGCAGAGGTGACTTGCTTCAAGGCGGACTATTGAGTATTTCCTAATTCACGACAGTTTCTTGACTCCACCACCCCCTCACCCCGACCCTCTCCCCCGTTCCGGTGGAGAGGGAGAAAACTCCCTCTCCCGCTTGGGCGGGAGAGGGCGGGGGTGAGGGTGGGG
>JAYWAM010000192.1:0-5414 GCA_043782425.1 Betaproteobacteria bacterium | reverse complement strand
GGTGAGCGGCAGGCAGATGAAGCAACGCAGATGCTCTTCGTGGGCGAGTCGGCTCAGCTTGTGTACGGTCTCAGGGCGATCATTACAAAGAATATAGGAGCTGCTGATGAAGGTCTCATCGGCCAGACCGCCAGTCCTAAAGGACATATTGGCGACGAAGTGCTCCGAGAGCCCCTGTGTGACGCGCTGCGTGAAAAGCGCCGTAGCCTCGTCGTAGAAGGCGATACAGGAAGCTTTGGCGCCGGTGAGGGCGATACCGCTACGCATGATCTCATCCAAACTGTCGCGTGAGTTCAGCGACGAAGCGATGGCCACTGCGATCTGGTTGAGCGTGCTGAGTTGTAAGGCGCGCTTCTCAAGTTCGTCTGCCATGGTGTTAAAAGCGAGCGCAAGCTCACCCAGTTCGTCTTTTCTGATCAGCACCGCGCGCGCCGTAAGGTCGCCTTCTTCCAGACGCCGCGTGGCGCCCCGCAGGGCATCGACAGACCTGAGCACGTAGCGGCTCAGCAGCGCCCCGGTCGCGAGCGCGAAGCCGAGCGCCACAGAGAAGACCACGGCAGTAAGAAGCATCGCCTGTCGCTTGGCGATGTCTGCCTTCACGCGCTCTGCGCTGATCTTGCGGTCGAAATGCGCCTGCATTTTTTCCAGTACGCTGGCCGCAAGGTCTATGCGGGCCGCGAATTCTTCCTTGTCGCGCACCGCCGCGCTGCCTGCCGCATGCGGTAGCCGCAGCAACGCTTTGGCCAGAAGTCGGGCCTGTTGCCACTCAACCTGAGCGGCACGGAGAATCTCGCGCTCTTCCTCGGCATGGTAGTGCTCAGGGGAGGCGCCAACAAATGCTTCATCCACCCCGATGATAGAGCGCTCGAACAACTCGTGCGCGACGGGATTACCCAGAATGATGTAAGCATCGCCGCTGTGACCAGCTTTGAGCAGGGCGATCTTCAGCGCGACCAAGGGGCGAATCCCATCCTCCATCTCGTACACGATTTTTTCCATTGCTCCGACCAGACGCGGCAGGAAATAGAATTGGCGCACTGCCGCAACCACCAGAAACGGCAGCAGCATGACGCTGACGCCCAGGGCGAAGCGCGCGCGCAGTGAGAGTGCGGGCAAATGCGGCGATCTCATTCAGCTAGGTGTCGGAGTTGAGAGCGGCATGGAGGATTTCTTTGACATGGTCATCTGTTCCAAACGCTGACATTGGCCCTGCTGTTCGCGTTAATTGGCGTCCCGCTTCAGCCTGGGCGAGATGCACTGCGTTGCAGCTTGCTGACAATTTCCTCTGCAGGTAGCGGCTTGCTGAAAAAATATCCCTGGTACTGATCACAGCCAAGCCGCGCCAGAAACTCAAGTTGCTCGGCGGTCTCCACACCCTCAGCGGTCACTTTCAAGTGCAGGCTGTGGGCAAGAGAGACAATAGCGGTGACGATGGTGGCGTCGTCGGAATCGGTGGCGATGTCCTGCACGAAGGAGCGGTCGATTTTGAGCTTATCGACGGGGAAACGTTTCAGATAGCTCAAGCTTGAATAACCGGTACCAAAGTCGTCTATCGAGATCTTGATTCCCAGGGCATTCAGTTTACGCAGCATGGCGACAGTCTCATTGGTGTTTCCCATGAGAATACTTTCGGTAATTTCCAGCTCGATTTGACAGCCTTGCACGCCGCTTTCGGCCAGAATACGGGTAAGACTTTCCACCAGGTTTTTTTCACGGAATTGGCGCACGGAAAGATTAATCGCCAGCGGCGGCGCCTCATACCCTTGCTCCTGCCAGGCTTTAATCTGCATGCAAGCCGATTTGAACACCCACTCGCCTATCGGCACGATTAGCCCGGTCTCTTCGGCCAGGGGAATGAATTTGAGCGGTGAGATCAATCCCTGCTCGGGATGCCGCCAGCGTAACAACACCTCCAGGCCAGACAGCTTGCCGCTGCCCACATCAACCAAAGGCTGAAAATGCAGCAGGAATTCGTCTAGCTCCAGGGCGTGGCGCAGGCGTGTGCCCAGGGATTGCTTTTCCGCCGCCAGGCGATTCATGGCTGGGGCAAAGAACTGAAAATTATTGCGCCCGCTTTCTTTGGCGTGGTACATCGCCGCATCGCTGTGCTTGAGCAGTGTATGCTCATCCTCCCCGTCGTCGGGAAAAACGCTGACGCCGATGCTGGCGCTGATGTTCAGCTCCTGGCCCTTGATCCGATAGGGCGCAAACAATGCGCCCAGCAGCTTGTGCGCCACAGTGCCTGCATCGCTTGCGTTGCTGACACTTTGCAGCACCACGATAAATTCATCGCCTCCCTGGCGCGCCACCGTATCCTGGCTGCGCAGGCTGGCCACCAGTCTGTGCGCCACTTCTTTTAACAGCAGATCGCCGGTATCGTGCCCCAGCGAATCGTTGATTTCCTTGAACTGATCAAGATCGATAAACAGCACTGCCCCCTGACCACGATTACGGCAGCTTTGCACCAGCGCCTGGCGCAGACGGTCCTTTAGCAGATTGCGATTGGGCAGACCGGTGAGTGCATCGTGGCTGGCGAGATACGTAATACGCTGCTCAGCTTGCTTGCGCGCCGTGATATCCCGGGCCGAGGCAATGTAAATACGCCGTCCTTCGATCAGCACTTCGTTGGTATTGAGCTCCAGCGCAAACAATTCGCCATTCTTGCGCATGCCCTCTTCTTCTCTGGTCACGCCTAGCACCGTCGATTTACCGGTTTGCCGATAACGCTGAAGATAGCCATCATGCTGAGCGCGATGCGGTTGCGGCATAAGCAGGCTGACGTTCTGGCCCAGAATCTCGCTGCCTGTATACCCAAAAATCTGCTCCGCAGCCCGATTAAAGGTTTCGATCACGCCGGTTTCGTTAATGGCGATAATGCCCTCATCCACGCTCTCCAGCACGGCGCGCGTGCGTGCTTCGCTGTCACGCAACAGAGTATTGGAATGGCGCGTTGCACGCTCCGAAAGTACCAGTTTGCGCACCAGCGGTGTCATCAGCCAATACAACATCAGTATGCCGACAAACACCAAAGCGCTCAGCAGCGGCACAATGTATTTCAACTGCGCCCTCACCGGACCATACAGCTCTGCCCGATCAATTTTTAGCACCATGCCCAGACCAAGTTCGCTCACGGGAGCGTAAGCGGCCAACACCTGTTGGCGACGATAATCCTGGGTAAAGATGATGCCGGTCTTGCCATCGAGTGCGTAGCTCATGGGCAAGAGGCTACCCTCTACCGCCAGCGGGAGACGCCCGATCAGCTTGCCGGAAGTAAGCGGAGAAGGGAAACACTGCATCGCATCATTTTCCAATGCTGCGCACACGGCGAGTTCACCGGTTTTCCCGATTGGCGTTTCCTCTGTAAGAACGCGCGTCAGTTGCGGTAATAGGGCTTCGGTCACCGCCACGCCCACGCGCCGCCCCTGCGGGTCAAGCATATCCATGCTGTTTTGCAGAATGAACTGTTTATCCCATAACAATAATGTGTGACTTTTTGTCTTGAGGGGGACGCGTAGCTCGGCGCGCTGCGAGAAGTCCCCGGCACGCGCCACTTCTTTGCCACGCGAATCATAAAAAGACAAAGCCGTAAATCCAGTCTGCAAAAATGACTTAGCAACACGTTGCAACTCGAATAGCCCCGTAGCATTGCTGGGATCTGCATCAAGCAACTGAAGATTTTGTATAGGGAAAGGCCGGGTGCTAACCGCTAGCGTGCTAGCGATACCTTGAGCGATCTGGTTTTCAAACAGGCGCGCACTGTTATGGCGTGATGTTTCCAGGTTTTTGACAAGGATCGCCTCAGTCTGGCGCTGCATGACAGCGTACGTCGCAAGTCCCGCAGCCAGGGTCAGCACCAGCAGAATCAAGCCGCCGATGATAATGATTCGGTGCTCCTCGCGCTTCACAAACAAATTGTTCTCCTAACTATCGGTGAACTTCTGAAGAAGCGTTCTCTCCGCGAAAGCGGGGAACCATTGTCTCTTGAAAAAAATGGATTCCCGCTTTCGCGGGAATGACAAATGGTGTTTTCATAACTTAGCTTTGTAACAACGCCACAGTGCCTAACCCGCCGTCGGCGCAAATACTTACAATGGCTTTTTTTCCTGAACCCAACGCCGCCAGTTCCTTGCAGGTCTGGCTGAGGATACGCGCGCCGGTCGCGCCGAACGGATGGCCGATGGCGACGCTGCCGCCATTGGGGTTGAGGCGCTCCCTAGGGAATTTGCCGAGGGGATTGTTGATGCCGACTTTCTCCCGCAAAAAAGCGGCGCTTTCCAGCGCGGCGATATTGCACAACACCTGCGCGGCGAAGGCTTCGTGTATTTCCCACAAGTCGATACTATCCAGCGTGAGGCCGTTGCGCGCCAGCAGGCGCGGAATGGCGTAGGTCGGCGCCATGAGCAAGCCTTCATGGAAAATATCCACCGCAGCAATTTCATAATCGAGCAGTTTGGCGCGCGGCAGATGGGCCGGAAGCCGCTCCAGTGCTGCTTCTGCGGCCACCCAAATGGCGGCGGCGCCGTCGCTCAGTGGCGATGCATTGCCTGCGGTGATAGTGCCATCCCCACTCGTGCGATCAAAGGCGGGTTTCAGGGTAGCGAGTTTTTCCAATGTGCTATCGGCGCGCGGGATGCCGTCTTTGGCCGTGCCGTTCACTTCCATGACGAGATCGTCGAAGAAACCTGCCGCCATGGCGGCGACGGCGCGTTTGTGGCTTTCAAAAGCAATCGCATCTTGCGCCGCGCGGCTGATGCCCCACTGCTTGGCCATTTCCTCACAATGGTCACCCATGCTTTTGCCGGTGGCGCGGTTCCTCACACCCGGAATATCGAGCTTGATGTGCGCCAGCTTGAGTTTGGCGATGGCGTCGAGACGCGCACCGAAACTGCGCGCCTGCATCACCGCGCGCAGCCAGTCGGATAATCCTTGTGTCATGCCGATCTGCACGTGGCTCATGGCTTCCACGCCGCCTACCAAAGCAAGCGCGGAGTGGTCGCTCAGCATACCGGCCGCCTCAAACACGCCTGCCATCGAAGTTGAACACGCCATCACAGTGGAGTAAGCTGGCGTGCTTTGATCGAGCTTGGCGTCGATAAGAATCTCGCGCGCGATGTTGCTCCAGCGCAGAGAGGGAATGACCGTGCCCCACACCATGAGATCGGGCTTGGCCTGCTGCGCCATCGCCTGCACCACGGGAATTGACATCTGGATTGCGTCCAGCGCCTTCAGCGCGCCATCAACCTTGCAGAATGGAGTGCGGATACCTGAGACGAGATAGGCGGGCGGTTTGGCGACGCTGGTCATTTGCTGGACTCCTTGTAGGTACAGAATAGCCTATCTGCCCGGATTATTCGACCGCTACTTGGAAACCGTCCCGCGATTGCGTAGGGTGCGCTTGCGCACCATTCGTAACG
>JAYWAM010000191.1:0-2044 GCA_043782425.1 Betaproteobacteria bacterium | reverse complement strand
CCGCGAGGAAAGCGGCGATGGCAGGACACGGCAGGAAGGGGCGTGCGAAAGTCATGCGGTTTTTAGGGGAAGGATTCCAGCAAGGTTGGGTTTGCGTAATTTAATCGTGGTCTGTTCCTGAATAGGGTTTCCGACGGAAGTGAGGCGCGCAACAGCAGTTACAAGAAATGAATCAATAAATCAAACTCGCAATATTCACACCCTTCGTGGCAGTATAAATTTCTCTCGAACTCGCTTTAACCATTGCTCGTAGGTGATCCCTTCCGAACCTGGATCAAAGTAACAACCAACTTGCCCGGTAAGGATTGCCGCCAAATCATCTTCCGATAGCGATGCTGCCAGAAGATCGTTAATTTCATCAACTCCTGCTGCAAGCTGCTCCTCTGGCTCGGATTCGATAATCGACTGAAGCGCCGATGCGTCGCTGTCGAATTCATCCGTCCAATCTTGGTGAAAGTAGCAGCCGAGTAACTGCCCCAGAACCTCTAATTTTTTATATGTCATGGCTTTGTTGGGAATCCAGTTATTATTTTGTAACCAGTTGGCATTGATGGATCGTGCACAAGAATCGTTCGTACCGAGTTAACATCAACGGCACCCGCCGCTCCGCGAGAAACAGAAATACCCACTGGGTCAGGAAGAGAATAATCTAGCCGCAAACGACCTGCTGACCCATTTAGCCAATTTGAAATCGTCGTCGTATTCGCATCCAATGTCTGCGACATCGCACTTTCCGCAGTAGCACGATCATAGAAAGATGATGAACCGGTGATCTTTGGTTCAGCTACCAGCCGATTCATCAATGCTTGTTCAGATTGTCCAACATGCTTTTGCAAAAGGTGGCCGCCAGCATTTTCATATGCCTGCAATCCGCCACCTTCTACTATTGGGCTAAAAGGCGCTGCGCTATTTGCCCCTTCAGCACTGAGCTGCGCTGGCACGCTGCGCTCAACAAACCCGCCCTGCGAAGCCATGCCCAGCCCGCCGCTCTCGCCCGTCAACCTGCCGCGCACTTCGCTCACAACAGTCTGCGCTTTCTCGACGGTGTTCTCCGCGAACGCCTTGACCTGCTGTGCTGTTTGCACCAATGCCTTCTCTGTATTGGTCGCGGCATTGACCACCGCGCTCTTGACTCCAGCCGCCCCTTCCCTCGCCAGTCCGGTCGCGACGTTGCGTGTGGCGCTTGCGCCGGTCTTCGCTCCGGGGGCAAGTAACAACCCAAGATTGAACGCCTCTTCGCCCGCTGCTTCGGCGTTGCCTTGCCCAAGGGCGCTGCCCAGGCGTCCCGGCGTCTGTAGTGCAGCCTTGGCGCCCCCGATCAAGATGTCGCTGGTGCGGGCGCCGCCCCGTGCGGCGTTGCCCAGTGCACTGGTGTATTGCACATCCTGCACCTTGCCGGTCGCCCAACTTGTTGCCGTGGCCGCTGCAACTTGCTCCAGATCGTAGGTCGTGGCGAGTGTTTCATAAACGAACGCGCCCGCGCCCTTGGCTACGCCTGTTCCGAAACTCAGGGCATCGTCGCCGAATTCACTCCAACTGTAATAACCGTTTCTGTCAATATAAAAGAGCGGGTTTGAATTTGCGTACAGATAACTGTTCCAACTCACCGGTGCATTGGGTTCGCCTTCGTATGGATCAGCGGAGATGAACCTGCCGAGTTCAGGATCGTAGTGCCGCGCCTTGAAATAAATCAGCCCGGTGTTCCTGTCTGTCTCGTGCCCCGTATAGCCAAACTTGTTGTTGCTCGCGCCCTGCGTGATGGAGTTGCCGAAGGCATCGAATGTTGTTGTAGCATTGACTGCGCCGGTGGCGCTGGTGCTGAGCGTGGTGCTGCCCAGCGCATCGCTTTGCAGGTATTCGTTGCCGCTTGGTGTGATGGCAATGGCGGGACTTCTGCCGTGGGCCTGCGTCTCGTATTTCGCAAGGAAGGTGTTGGCGATGGTCTTGTCGAGGTAGGCGAAGCCATTGACCCACGTCGTGCGCCGCTGGCCTTCGATCTCGTCTCTCAAGCCTTCGGCGTTGTAGCGGTATTTTTCCAGGGAGG
>JAYWAM010000190.1:0-14479 GCA_043782425.1 Betaproteobacteria bacterium | reverse complement strand
AACAGGGTTTGGCCGTTGGCAAATTGGAGCCAGTCGCCTTGATAAGAGGTGGGCGAGGTCATCGCGCCACCGGACACATACCACACCGCTTTACCGTTGGCGTCATACATATAGCCCGCCACGAACATTTTGTCGCCTTGTACCTCGATGAAAAAGCCGCGTCCGCTTTCTGCCGCATTCCACCACCAGCCATTTTCCGGCTGAAAGCTCGCGGCAGCAGCGCTGCCATAACGAAACCGCTCTATGGCAAGCGCGCCGCCCGGCCAGGTGAGTGTGGCGTGGGTGTCATCGCTAAATTGCAGGGTGACCGCACCGGCGTCGCTCGGCGCGGCGGGCGCCTGGTAATTCCCGGTGAGTGTCTGGCCATTGCTAAAGGCCAGCAAGCGACCGGCATAGGTCGTGGCGTTCTGCATCAGCCCGCCGGATACCAGCCATGTGGCATGGCCGTCGTTCTCATACAGATAGCCCGCCATAAACAGGGTGTCGCCCTGAATCTCGATGCTGTAACCTCTGCCCGATTGATTGGGGTTCCACCACCAGCCGTTCTGCGGCGCGGCCTGCGCCAGAGTGGTTTGTAAACACAGCAATCCAATCGTACAAAGCATTCCTAGCCATTTTGGATAACGCATGACATCCTCCTGCCTGTATCAAAAAAGTCAGTGTGGTCAGGTGGGGCGAATCTGCTCGACCGCGTCTTATCAGCCCCGCCTACACCACTCAATATTTATTGTTCACTACCCGGTAACGCCGCACTGCGACTGCCAATAACAACAGCGCCAACACCCCCATCGCCCACTCGGACAGTGTGGGAACGGAGCTGGCCCCACCTACGCCACCACCTGGCCCGCCACCCGGCCCACCCTGATCGGCGATTTCGCCGTTGGCGAGAAGATCGTCATCGCCCACGCCGCCATCGGTAATGGTGAAAGTCGCGGTGTTACCGGCGATGGTGGCAGGTAACACATACCAGTGCCGCGTAGCATTGCTTGGAGTGGGGCCATACTTCCAGTACTGCGTGCCCGCGGCTAGGGCGCTCGGGTAGGTGATGGTCATGGTGATGGTGCTGCCCGCTGTGCAACCGAGGGCGAAGAATTCAAACAAGCCATGCGGGAACACGATGCCCGCGCCCGGCGTGGTGGGTGGAACCGGAAAAGCGCCGGGTGGCGCGGCGATGAAGCGCGATGTTTCGTAGGTACAGGCGGCTCCACCGCCGGTGAAGCAGGCGTTAATGCTGCCGCTGCCGGTGGCGGAGGGGGCGGTGTAGCACACCGGCCCGGCGAGCGGCGTGACATTCACCGTAGCCGATGCAGGGCCGGTACCGATAACATTAGCTGCGGTCACCGAGCAGGTGTAGGCGGTAGCGTTGGTCAGCCCCATGACGGTAAGAGGTGAGGCCGCGCCGCTGGCGCTGAAGGCGCCCGGATTACAGGTGGCGGTATAGCCGGTGATGGGCGAGCCGCCGTTAGAAGCGGGCGGCGTGAAGGAAATCGTCGCCTGACCATTGCCCGGTGTCGCTGTGCCGATGGTGGGGGCGCCGGGAACGGTTGCAGCCAATGATCCGCCAATGAAAAGACCGAAGGCCATCGGGTTGGTTCCCACCGCCACGGTGGCGATCACGGCGTTGGTCGCGGTGTCGATCACCGAAACGTTGTTGCTGCTGAAGTTCGCCACATAGGCGCGCGTGCCGGCGGGGTTGACGGCGACGCCGAACGGTACGGTTCCCACCGCCACGGTGGCGGCCACGATGTTGGTGGCGGTATTGATCACCGAGACGGTGTTGCTGCCGTAGTTCGCCGCATAGGCGAACGTGCCGGCGGGGTTGACGGCGACGCCCCACGGGCCGGTTCCCACCGCCACGGTGGCGACGACGGTGTTGGTGGCGGTGTTGATCACCGAGACGTTGTTGCTGTTGTAGTTCCCCACATAGACGCGCGTGCCGGCGGGGTTGACGGCGACGCCGACCGGGGTGGTGCCCACCGCCACGGTGGCGGCCACGGTGTTGGTGGCGGTGTCGATCACCGAGACGTTGCTGCTGCCGGCATTCGTCACATAGGCGAACGTGCCGGCGGGGTTGACGGCGACGCACCTCGAGCCGGTTCCCGCCGCCACGGTGGCGGCCACGGTGTTGGTCGCGGTATTGATCACCGAGACGGTGTTGCTGCCGTAGTTCGCCACATAGGCGAACGTGCCGGCGGGGTTGACGGCGACGCCGGTCGGGCTGATTCCCACCGCCACGGTGGCGACCACGGTGTTGGCGGCGGTGTCGATCACCGAGACGTTGTTGCTGACAAAGTTAGTCACATAGGCGCGCGTGCCGGCGGGGTTGACGGCGACGCCCTCCGGGTTGGCGCCCACCGCCACGGTGGCGACCACGGTATTGGTGGCGGTGTCGATCACCGAGACATTGTTGCTGCCGTAGTTCGAGATGTAGGCGAAAGGCGCGGCGTGGGCAGCGCCGGCCCATAGCGACAGGATGACAGCGCAAAAAACTAAGCAACGTTTAGCATTTATAAGATAACGGCAAAGCATAAAACCCCCTTGATTTAGCAAGAAATTGTAGGGTGGATCAAGGCCGCAGGCCGCATCCACCAATCATTAAAATGCAATTGCGCCAAGCGAATCCGCTGCGCCACCCTACGTCGGTTCGAGAAGGTGCTTTAAGATGGTGTCGCATTGCCGTACCCCTTGGTCATGTCGCAGCCCGCGCCAGTGCGCAGGATGCCTTACCAGGTAGTACGTAATTTCGGGGCGGACTCTGCCAAATGCGTTGGCAGAAATTGAGCGGATGGTTGGAGAATCTCGGATGCGGTACTGATTTGTGACGGTGGGCGCATTGATGTAGTCATTGAGCGCAGGAGCCTCACTGTGTCGGGATCACGGTGATGGTTCCTAACGTATCGATGTTGTTGTTGCGCACCGCGTTGTTGCCTGCGCTTTCGAAAAGGCCCGTGTTGTTGAAGAGGCCAGTGCCGTTGTCGCTTATAGTATTGCCGCTCGCCCATACCTTGCTTCCAGCGGAAACAGCCCTGATGCCATCTCCGTTGTTCGAGATGATGTTGTTGCTGACCGAAAGTGTGGCTGAGGCGCCGTAAGTGGATTGCGCAATTACCCCGAAAGGCGAATTTTGAACGACCCGACTATCGCGGATGGAGACATTCAAAACTGCGGATGCATGTTGTGACCACGCGATGATACCCACATAGTTTCCATCCAATGTTGAGTCGGCAATGTCGGCGGTCGTCGTGGTGCTGGCGATAGTTCCGTACACAATGACACCACCATCGGCGTTTCCACTAATCGTGGCTTGTGTGACGGTGGCGCGCGCGCCGTTTCGAAAATCCAGGCCACGGATGCCGTTGCCTCGAATCGTCGTGTTCGTGACACGCACGCTGGCGGCGGCGTCCACGAAAATTCCCGTTCCCGGCAGGCCGGCAATGAGGCAGTTCTCTACCGTCAGCCCTGCGCCGGCAGTCATGCTGATGCCGCCTGTGCCGCCCCCGCCCGGAAGGGGAACGATCACCAGATTGCGCAGCGCCACCTTGACGCCCGCCGTGGCGATGTTGATGGCATTGCCTCCTGTCGCAAGCACGCTGCCCAGCGCGCCGGGGATGGCGAGGATGGTCACTGACTTGGTGATGTTGACCGGCCCAGTGTTGTAGTTGGCCGAGTCGAGCATCCAGATTTCGCCGCCATCAGTCACTGCGGCAAGAGCCGCTGGAAGCAGACGGCAGGGTGCGGGCAAAGTGCACGCGTTCATGTCATTGCCGCTCGGTGCAAGATAGGCGCGGAACAACTGGGCATGCGCCGTGGCGGACAAGAGCAAGGTGACGACGAAGGCTAAGGCGCTACGCAGAATGGTGCGATGAGTCATGGCTGATTCTCCCAAACAATTCGAATTTTCAATCAATCAATAATTCCGGTGGACCGGGTTAGGCCGCAGGTCGTAACCCAGCGTGGGGTATGGAGGATGGTCGGGTTACATTGCACTAACCCGACCTGCGAATTTCACTTCGTGGGGATCACGGTGATGGTTCCGGCCGTATCGGTGCCGTTGTTGCGCACCGCGTTGTTGCCTGCGCTTTCGATAGAGGCATCAAAAAAAGTCAAGAAACCAGTGCTGTTGTCACTAACCGTATTGCCGCTTGCCCACACTTTGCAGATCGAGGCGAAGATAGCCCCAGAAGCAGCGGTGATGCCCGTACCGTTGTTCGAGATCATATTGTTACTGACAGAAAGCGTGACGGTGCCGCCGTCAGAGGAAGACGCACTTACGCCATCATATTTGTTTTGTACGATGCGACTATTGTGGATGGAGACTATCACCACACTGGATGCGCTGTCCGAACTCGCGGCGACGCCGTAACCGCCGGCATTAGCTCCGTTTCCGGCTACAGTTGAATCGGCAATGTCGGCACTAGTTGTGGTATTGAAACCGGTTCCGCTTACACTGACGCCACCGCCGACGTTTCCGCTGATCGTGGCCCGCTTGACGGTGGCGCGCGCGCCATTTTTAAGAGACAGGCCACCAAAAGAAGAGAATGAGGGGAAAGAAGCGCTGCCGTTGTCTCGAATCGTCGTGTCCGTGATCTGTACGCTGGCGGCGGTGTCCACGTAGATTCCATATTGCGGCAGGTTGGCAATGAGGCAGTTCTCTACCGTCAGCCCGGCGCCGGCAGTCATGCTGATGCCGCCTGTGCCGCCCATGCCCGGGAAGGGAACGATCACCAGATTGCGTAGCGCCACCTTGACGCCCGCCGTGGCGATGTTGATGGCATTGCCTCCTGTCGCAAGCACGCTGCCCAGCGCGCCGGGAACGGCGAGGATGGTCACTGACTTGGTGATGTTGACCGGCCCGGTGTTGTAGTTGGCCGAATCGAGCATCCAGATTTCGCCGCCATCAGCCACGGTGGCAAGAGCCGCAGGAAGCAGGCGACAGGGTGCGGGCAAAGTGCACGCGTTCATGTCATTGCCGCTCGGTGCAAGATAGGCGCGGAACAACTGGGCATGCGCCGTGGCGGACAACAGCAACATTACCGCAAAGGCAAACGCGCTACGTAAAACGGTACGATGAGTCATGGCTAATTCTCCTTAAGTGAAAAAGTGCACCAGCCGCACGCGGTCTGGTGCACAAGTCCTATCTCCCTCAACGTCTCACTTCGTGGCGATTACCGTGACGGATCCGTCCGTGTCGAAAGCGTTGTTGCGCATTGCGTTGTTGCCTGCACTTTCTAAAATGCCACCAGCACTAGCGCCGACGAGGCCCACGTTAGTTCCACTGATGGTATTGCCGCTCACCCACACTTTGCTGCCGGCACTATAGGACCCAACGCCCCAAACGCTGCTCGTGATAATGTTGTTGCTTGCCGAAAGTGTGACGGGGGCGCCAGCAGTGGATTCCGCAATCACGCCGAAATCGTTATTTTGAACGACCTGACTCTCGCGCACAGAGACTCCCACGCTTGCGGTTGCATTGGTCGAATACCCCATGACGCCGCGGAGATTTGTATTGATTGTCGAGTCGGCGATGTCGGCAGTAGTCACGGTACTGGCAACAGTGCCCTGCGCCACGACGCCAATGTTGGCGTTTCCGCTGATCGTGGCTCGTGTGACGGTGACGTGCGCGCCGTTTCGGATATCCACGCCCGCCCCGCCGCTGCCTCGTATCGTCGTGTCTGTGACATGCACGCTGGCGCCAGCATTCACTAAGATTCCCGTTCCCGGCAAGTTGGCAAGAAGGCAGTTCTCGACCGTCAGACTGGCGCCGGCAGTCATGCTGATGCCGCCTGTGCCGCCCCCGCCTAGCAGGGGAACGATCACCAGGTTACGCAGCGCCACCTTGACGCCCGCCGTGGCGATGTCGATGGCATTGCCGCCCGAGGCCACCACGCTGCCCAGCGCGCCGGGAACCGCCAGGATGGTCACCGACTTGGTGATAGCAACCGGCGCAGTATTGTAGTTGCCCGAATCGAGCATCCATATCTCCCCGCCATCGGCCACAGCCGTTAGCGCCGTAGGCAGCAGGCGGCAGGGTGCAGTCAAGGTGCAGGCGTTGGCGTCATTGCCAAGCGGGGACGGCGCAAGATAGGCTCGAAACAACTGGGCGTGCGCTGTGGCGGACAAGAGCAACATTACGACAAAGGCAAAGGTGCTACGTAGAACATTACGATAAGTCATGGTTATTTCTCCTTAAGCGGTTGTGAAGAGCAGAAAATTTATTCCTTAATACAAGCTTCGCGCGGCATTTAGAAAGTGCGGTAAAGCATGAAACCTCCTTGTTTGTGGGCACGTCCCGCCCATTTGGAATGCGGCGGCATGATGCCGCCTATCTGAAAAACACGACACGGCGCGCCCCACCCAACGCGCTGGCAAATCACCGCGTTCCAAAGACATGCGAAATCGTGGAGAGCGTCGTAGAATATGGCTCTAGGGTCAATTCTTGAGGGCGATTCAAGTTGATGTCGCATTGCCGTACCCCTTGTCAAGTAGCAGTCCGCGCCAGCGCGCAGAATGCCTTACCTGGTAGTACGTAATTTCGGGGCGGACTCTGCCAAATGGGTTGGCGGAAAGGGTAGCCAGTGCAGGTTGGGAGTAGAAAGCTCCTGATTTGTCATTTCTGCCCCGACGCAAGCATCTAAGGGCGGGCTCCCACAGGATAAGTATGGATTAACCACCTTATCCAATAACCATGCAGTCTCCCGAAATGGGAGGCACGGACAATGCGGATGATTGCCAAGAACACATTGGTCAAATTTTGGAGTCGACACGCAATGTGCTGATTCGAAAGCAACCTTGCAAAGTTGGTACGACGACGCAATCAAGGCTTCCCAGTAGCGCATCGTATTTTGGTTCGCATGGTGTGTATCCAATCAACAAAAAATACACATTATGGTTCTGTCTCGCGCCTTTGGGCCACAGGCCACAGGAACCTCATCTGCGGCTCTAGTTTTCAGGCCGATTTAAGAGGGGGGGGTAATTGTGCTGTGTTACGAATATAGCGTCTCTCCTCTGAGGTGGAGGTAATGATGGCGCTTACTTTCCCTCTAAGGTGACACAGTACAATTAAGTTGGAGATTTTCTATCCAGCCCGGCGCAGCCGGTCGGTAAAGGCGGGGGAGAGTGCGGGGTGTTGACGGAAGATTTTGCGCGCTTCTGCCAGCAGCGCCCTTGCCTTTTCGTGCTGTCCCAGGCTGCGTTGGGCGAGAGCGGCGGAGATCAGTGTGTCGGCCAGCCACGGGCTGGCGGGATCGTGCAGGCGGCGCATGGCGGTGATCGCGGTTTCGAGCGATTGCAGCCCGGCAGCGGCGTCACCGGCGGCAAGCAACACATTGCCATGCACCTTGCGCGCTTCGGCCTGTAGCCAGGGCATAGCTCCCGGCGCGAGGCGCTGGGCAAGATGGTCGAGCGCGCGTTGCGAATGCGCGCGCGCGAGGCCCACATCGCCTTGCAACACGGCAATCTCGGCGGCGCGCAGATTGGCGTTGACGTAGCCCTCGGCGAAATCGGCAGGTTCACCTGTAGTGGGGTCCTTGCCAAAGCGCAAGGCTGCCGCGGCTTCGTCCAGCCGCCCGGTGGATAGCAAAATCCACGTCACGTCCATTTTGTAGACGATTAATTCCTGCGGCGGCAGAGAATTCTGACGCGGCAGCTCGTCAATGCGTTTCAGCGCCGCTGCAGCTTCCTGTGTGTGCCCCTGCATCGCATGGGCGAGCGCCAGCAGCGTGGCCCAATGTACGCCATCGTCATAGACGCGCTTGCCCATTTCGACGTACTGCGCCGATTGCGCGTTCAAGCGCTCGACAGCAAGGCGCGGTCGGCCTTCCTGCATCAGTGCCTCGGCTTCGTAGAGGGCAATTTCGAAGTCGGCTTCGCTGGGTTCTCCCGGAATGGCGCTCTGCCTGAGTTGGTCCCATAGGCGATGCGCCTCCGCGCTGCGGCCGCCAAGATGCAAGGCTGAAGCATATACGCCGCGGTGAGAGCGCGTTGTCAGCGCGTTTTCGCCGGTGTTTTCGCTCAACATGCGGATGCCGGTCTCGAGATCGCGCAGCGCGTCTTCAGTGCGGCCGAGGTGCAAGGCGCAGTAGCCAGCCGTGCCGTGCGTAGTGGCAAAGCTGAGATAGTCCTTAGAGTTCGATTGGGGGAACAGTGCTATCGCCACGCGGAAATAGTGTTCGGCCAACGCCCATTGTTCTTGCGTAAGATATTGTTGCGCTAATATGGCGGTGACGGCAAAGCGTCCCGCAAAGCTGGGATAACGTTGCTCGATCAGCGTCAATGCCTCGCGCGTGAGCTGAATCTCGCGCTCCGGATCGGGCGACAGGAAGGGTATCGAATTCGCGCTTACCCGCATCCGCAGCAGAGAGGTGCGATCGTCGCGCGCATCGAGCACGGCAAGCGCCTCGTCGCGTGCGCCCAGCGCCTCCTTGGCGTTACCCAGCATGCGCGCTGCATTTGACAGATACATGAGCGCCTCGACGTGCAGGTCGGTGCCTGCCAGGTTGTTGGCGCGCATCAGCGCGACGGCATCGCGCGAAAGTTTCGCGGCACGCTCGAACTCATCAACCTCGATCAGCAGATTCGCCAGCATGACGGTGATCTCGACGCGCAACTCCGGTGCATCGCTGAACGACTGCCCGATATGATCGCCCGCCTCGATCAGCACGTCGCGCACCGTTTTGCCGCGCGCCTTGGCCGCATCGGTCTGCATCCGCGTATTCTTTTCGAACAGTTCGGTAAGAAAGCCTTGCACCGCGCGCGCCTTGTTCGCCTCGCGCAGCGCCACGCGCGCCTGCCACAGCGCAACGCTTATGCCCGCCAGCAAGGCGAAGATTACGGCGGACGTCGCGCCGACGGCAAGCTTGTGGCGCAACACGAATTTGCCGAAGCGATACCTTGCCGATTCCGGACGCGCCAGCACCGGGCGGCCGTCGAGATAACGCTCGATGTCCTGGCGGAAGGCGTCAACACTCGGATAGCGCTGCGCCGGATTCTTGTGCAGCGCTTCTAACGTGATGGTGTCCAGATCTCCCTGCAATATTCGTCGCCAACGACGCCGGGGAACACGCATGCGCGTGACCAGCGATTGGGTGACGGCGGCGCTGGGCAGTGAGGTATCGGCGCTGAGAATGGCTTCCTCCAGTTCAGCGCGCGTGCCGCGCTTTAAGCGATAGGGCCGCGCTCCAGTCAGCAACTCGAACAGCAGTACACCCAGTGAATACACGTCGCTCGCTGTGGTGAGCGGCATACCGGCAATCTGTTCTGAGGAGGCATAGTCGGGCGTCATGACGTGACCTGCCTGCTGCGTGAGGGCGGTATCGGCGGTTTTGATGTCATTCACGGCGAGCAGCTTGGCGATGCCAAAGTCGAGCAGCTTCACGTCACCGGTAGGGGTGACCAGGATGTTGCCGGGCTTAAGGTCGCGATGGATGACCAGATTGACGTGCGCATACTCAACCGCCTTGAGCACTTGCAGAAACAGCTTGAGGCGTTCGCGCAGCGGCAGTGCTTTGGCGTTGCAATGCTTCATCAGCGTTTCGCCCTCGACGTATTCGATGGCAAGATAGGGCTGGCCTGCGGCGCTGACGCCAGCATCGAGCAGACGGGAAATGTTGGGATGATTGAGCGCGCCGAGAATCTCGCGCTCGCGCGCGAAGCGTTCGCGGATGGTGGAAGAGGCGGTGGTAGAAGCGCCATCCACGTGCGGCAGTTTTAGCGCCACGCGCATGCCCGCGCCGCCGACTACCCTCTCGGCCAGCCACACCGTCCCCATGCCGCCTTGGCCGATTTCGCGTATCAGGCGGTAGCCGCCGATTTCATCGCCTGCATTGTGCAGCGGCTGCGCGCTATTCGTGTCGCCTGCCATGTCGTAGTGCGGCAGAGCATCGCCCAGCAAAGCATCGCGATCGTGCGGCGCTTTGGCGAGCAACTCCGCCAGCATCGGTTTCACCACATCGTACTCTTCCGGAAGCGCCGCGAGCCACGCTTCGCGCGCAGCGGGCTTGCTCTCCAACTCAAGTTCCAGCGCCTCGTCGAGCAGCTTTGATACTGTTTCCCAGTGCGCGAGTAGCTCGGGATGCATTTAGGGCCTAGCTGTTTCTCATGGCGTCTGAAAGGATGATCCGCGCCTTCTGCCACTCGCGGAATACGGTGCGCGGTGAAAGGCCGAGGGATTCGGCGACTTCTTCCACGGACAGTCCGGCGAAGAAACGCATTTCGACAATCCTCACCAAGCCGGGATCGACATTCTGTAATTCCACGAGCGCGTCGTCCAGGCGCAACACGTCGTCTTCCTGTACCGCAATTTGCTCGTGCTCGGTGGAAAAGGTGACGTGCACCTGCGCGCCGCCGCGCCGCTCTGCGGATCTGGCGCGCACGAAATCGACAATCACCGAGCGCATTACGCGCGCGGCGTAAGTGATGAAGTGGGCGCGGTCTTCGAGGTCGAGTTTGCCAGCGCTCAAGAAACGCATGTAGGACTCATGCACCAGCGCGGTGGTATCGAGCAAGGTGATCGGTTGGTGGGCTTTGAGACGGCTGTGCGCAATGCGCTTCAGCTCGTCGTAGGCGGAAACGAACAGCGCGTCTAGTCCTTCGGGCTGTAGCTCGCCTGCACTTAGGCCTGCCAGGACGGTGGTGAATTTGCCCATGCGCGCTCTGTCGGTATAGATAGAGGAAGGAAGCCTGAGTATAGCACCGGCTTCGCGCCGCTAGCGGCTGACGCACGCCAGGGCTATGGCACCCACCAATGGCGTATCACATGAAAAAATACCGGCGCGGAGAAGCAAACCGAATCCAGTCTATCCAGCATGCCGCCATGACCCTCTATCATCGCGCCCCAATCCTTCACGCCGCGGTCGCGTTTGATCGCCGACATCACCAGACCGCCGAAAAAGCCCATCAGCGTAATGACAAAAGCCATGAGCGCCGCCTGCCAGGGATTGAACGGCGTAATCCACCACAGCGCCGCACCTAGCGCCGATGCGCTGAGCACGCCGCCGACAAAACCTTCGACCGTTTTGGAAGGCGACAAGGCGGGCGCGATTTTGTGTTTGCCGAACATCTTGCCCCAGACGTATTGCAACACGTCGCTCGACTGAACCACCAGCACGAGGAAAACGATCAACAGCATGTTGCGCCCCTCGTAGCCGGGAATCTCCAGAACCAGCAGCGCGGGCACATGGGAAATACAGAACACGCTGATCATCAAACCCCACTGCGTTTCGGCGGTGCGCTCCAGAAAGCGCTTGTTATCGCCCGACACGGCGGCAAGAATCGGCAGGATGAGAAAAGCATGCACGGGAATAAAAATCGAGAACATCCCATACCACTCTATTGCGATGAAAAAATACTGCATCGGCAGCACGATGAAAAAGCTCACGAATAACGCCTTGTGGTCGCCGCGGCGCGTCGGCGTGATGGTGATAAATTCGCGCAGCGCCGCGAAGGAAGCGAAGGCGAACAGCACGATCACCCCGGTTTTGCCAAACAGAAAAGCCAGGCCGATGACCAGGATCATCACCCACCATGCGTTGATGCGCGCCACGAGGTTTTCTATGGCGGCGTTCGGCCTGCCTGCGGTTTTCAACTTGAGCAGCCAGGCGACGATAGAGGCGAATAACAGCACTGCGCCGATTGCGGCAAACAGCCACCCGGTTTGTTGCTGCGTGCTCATTTGCATCAGCGGCGTCATGCGCTCACCTTGTTTGCGTTCGTGTTTTCGTCCGCGGGCGCGAGGTTCAGCAGCGCATCCCGAACTCGCGCCAGGAAATCTGTCTTGGCTTCATCGGGTGTGATATGCAAAGGCGCGCCAAAGGTGACGGTGCACAGCAACGGCAAGGGCAGCACTTCGCCCTTGGGCATGACGCGATTGAGGTTTGCAATCCATACCGGCACCAGATCGATAGCCGGACGCTGGCGCGCTATGTGATAAATACCGCTTTTAAAAGGCAGTAAGCCTTCTGCAACATTGCGCGTGCCTTCAGGAAATACGATCAGCGAATCGCCCTGGTCTAGCGTTGCGATCATGCGATCGACCGGATTCTCGCTTTGCTGACTGGCGTCACGATTAATCAGCACCGCGCGGAAAACATCCTGGCCGATAAAGCGGCGCAGGCGGCCCTTCAGCCAGTAGTCTGCTCCCGCCACTGGCCGCGTGCGTGCGCGTAGCGCTGGCGGCAGTGACGCCCAGATGAGCACAAAGTCGCCGTGGCTCGAATGATTCGCATAGTAAATGCGCTGCACCTCGAGCGGCGCGCACCCCAGCCAATGCGCGCGCGCGCCGGTAAGCGCCTGCGCAAAGCCGCAAATGATTGAAGCGACAAATTTTTCTAGCATGGCAGGTATCCTGTTCTATTCCGTCACTATTAAGCGTTTCCTGATTCACTACAGTTTCTTCTTGACCCCACCACCCCCTCACCCCGACCCTCCCTAGCAGGGCGCGCTGTCCAATGCACTGGACAGCCGTTGCGCAGGTGGTTGGCATGCCAACCGAACCCCCTGCGCAACCCCCCGTTCCGGGGGAGAGGGAGAAAACTCCCTCTCCCGCTTGGGCGGGAGAGGGTAGGGGTGAGGGTGGGGCTGTCACAAAATAGGAAATTCTCAATACTTTGCACTTGCCTGGATTATAAGCGCGACGCTGAACAGGATTATCTGCGCGGCAAGACAGTATCCCTGTTTTCTAAGGAGTTGCATGGCGCCATGCAGGCGCTCATCTATTGTGCGGGCTGCAACGTTTTTGCGCGCTGCTGACCATCGCGCCAAGACCTGATCGAAGCGCACATACTGCTGCGCTGCGCCACCCAGGCGCGCGAAAACGGCGGCATCAAAAGCGCAACGCGCGGCGAAATATGTTTGTAGTAGCCCGGTGGCAATTGATGCGGCCAGCCCCGCATTGGCGACGAGACAAAGCGGGTGCAAGCCCAGAATGAGCAAGGCAGCAATGGCAAACACCCTGGCCCAGCCGTTAAACACGCGGCTGACTGAGCCGAGCAGCGCGGCGCCGATGTCCGCAGCTAGTGCATCGGACTCATCAGGCGACTCAGGTGCGGGTGCTGCGGTTTGCATGCCACGATTCCAGTTGCGTTAAATGCGCGGGCGACAACACCAGTTCAGGACGCGCGCGGCGCACCATTGCCTCGGCGTTAGTGATGCTGTTAGCGCGCCCTGCGGCCACCAACCACGCAACCACGATGGCCGCGCTGCGCGAGTAACCGAGCGCGCAGAAAACCAGTGTGGCGCCGTGCTCACGCGCGCTCGCAATTGCCGCCACGCCCTGCTCGATCTGCGCCACCTCGGGGACGATCAAGTCGAGCATAGGCACGGCATACACGCGCACCCCGCGCGCATCCAGCGGCAGCTCGGCACAGCAATCGACCAGTGCAGCGGGTGCAAGATGGGCAAGCGCGCTTTTGGCAGGCAGACGCGAAAGCCACAGTCCCGGCACAATTTCGCTCGGCTGCGGACGCTTGCGTGTCCAGCAACGCGAGTTAATCCACGCGGCAATCAGATAGGGCGCAAGCAGCAGCGCCACCGGCCATTCCATCGCCCCCGCGCGCTTGCGAAACCTCGTCGCATCGCCGTTAAAATAGATACCCGCCACGCACAGCAAGGAACTCGCAGGCCACCACAGCCATAGCCATGCGCCAGCCAGCCACACGCCAGCGCCAAACAGCAACACACTGCCGGCCAGATAGCGCAAGCCTATGCTCCAGCGGTGCGGATCGCGTTGCCGCGTGCCACATTGCCCCGGCGCGGCAGACTCCAGGGGAAATAGCAGAACACACAGGCAGCCCGCCAGGATACCAGTGGGGATGTCGAAAAAATGGTGTTGGTAAGTCGTCAACACGGATACACCGATGAGCAAAGCCCAGCCATGCAGCACCCAGCGCCATAGCCCCGCCGCATACCTCGCGTACAACGCCCACAGCACAACCAACAGACTGATATGCAGCGACGGCGCCTGATTAAACGGCTTATCGAAGCCGAGCAGCACATCTAACATCCAAGCAAAAATGCCTGTGACCTCGGGGCGCTCGAACGTGAAGCGCAGTGGCAAGGTGATAAAAAACAAGACAGAGATAGCTTGCGCCGCGAGCAGACGTTTTGCGTGGGCGTCGAGCTCGGCGCGCGTGCGCGGCAGCAACAACGACAGGCCATAAAACAAATCAATTGACCAATAGGGAACGATAGTCCAGGCGACGAACGGGATATGGCGTTCCCAGGCGAACACCACCGAGCCCACGTCGCTGCGTTGCGCGGCGAGCCAGTTGGCAGTGGCGTAAGTGATGAAAAAAACCGGTGCGAGCAACAACAGCCACGCAAACGCACGCCGCCACGGGCGCTTGACTTGCGCCCGTGTGGACGTCCACAGTTCAGGTTGGAGTGAAGAGGGACACATTAGTCTCTTATCAGTTAAATCTTCGCAATTTGTGAGAAGAATTTTCGCGCCAAGACGCAAAGACGCAAAGAAAAACAAAAACGGGGT
>JAYWAM010000189.1:0-5442 GCA_043782425.1 Betaproteobacteria bacterium | reverse complement strand
GCGTGTAGGGGACTGGGAAATAGCGATATACGTCCTCCAGCGTCAGTGCGCCATCGGCGACATGGGTATCCTCATACATCGTACCGGCAGCAGGAATGGGCGCATCCATGCGGAAACCCGGCGTGAGCGCAATGTCAGTCCCGGTCTGTAGGCGCAAAGTATCGCTCCAGGCATTATTGAAAGTCGATTCCAGCGCCTGCTCACGATCCAGCGGGGCATTCACATGCCCCAACACCTTGTCGATAGGCTCAAGGAGTTTGAGCGTCATGCCCATCATGGGAACGGTCATGTTGGGGTTGGCAACCAGGAAGGGTGCGCGGGCTGCATTTACCAGTGCTTGCATTGCCGCATCTTCGGCGATGCTCGCATCAACCGGCAGCAAGGTCCAGTTGAACAGCGGCGCCTGACCACTGTTTAGCGTGACATCCATACGTCCAAGCCAGCCGTGATGCCCGGCCTCTACCACCAGCGCACCGCTGCGCGCCTTGAGCGGGGTGAATACCGTATCGTGGGTATGCGCGGAGAAAAACACATTTACCGCCCCGGCATTAATAACGTCGGCAAGCCGGTAGTCTTTTTGCAAGCCCAACTCACTCAGCACCATGACCAATTCCGCCCCTTGACTGCGCAGGGCTTGAGCATTAGCGTTAATCAAATCGCGGTAGGCTGCCTCCCCCTGGGTAAACGTCACCCCAATGGCGAGCAGCGGGTCCATCTGCGCCACGATGTCGGAGGTCAGACCGATAAAACCCACCTTGACGCCTCCTACAGTTTTCATCAAGGTTCCCGGCAACAAAAGTCCTCCGGCGTTCGCGCCCATAGTGGATTGCATATTGGCAGCTATATTCGCAAAGGACGGCTTTTTAACCGGTAGGCTGACCGTCGCCTGAAGCAGTCTTTTTTGAAAGAATGTCAGGTTGTTTACATAGCGCAAACGGAAAACGTTCGGGCCATAGGCAAAATCCCAGTTACCCGGCACACCAACGTCCACGCCGAGTGCATTAAGCGGATCGACCACTGCATTGCCCAAGGTATACAGCGCCTCTACGCCACCGTGGTAGGTGTCGCCCACATTCATCAACACGTTGTTCGGATTTTGCGCACGAATCTGTTTTACCAGCGTGGCCACGCGTGCCAGACCGCCGCGCGATTCATAGACTACCTGCCCATCCTTATTAAGCACTTTATCCAGATGTGGCGTCAGGTGAGCATGCAAATCGTTGTTTTCGATAAAGGTCAGGGTAACGGCATTTGCCGCTACAGTGGCGAATGAAAGCAGCAATGCGATCAAGCCCGATTTAGCGTTTTTCATGATACTTTTCTCCATTCAGGTGACAATCGCGCGAAATGATTTTTCGCCGCAGCGCCATAATGAACGTAAGGCGTGACTACGGGATTTCCGCGCCGTTACATTACATAACCTTGTGTTACGGTTTGTTACCAACGCAAATTTAGCTTCTCTTATAGTAGAGTCCCGGCATGGAACTGTTACGCATTTTGCTTGTGGATGACGACCTAGAATTAGCCGATCTGGTGGGTCGCTATCTTTCAGAACACGGTATGAAAGTCACGCACGCCAGTGATGCCCGTGAAATGGATCAATGTCTTGCGCGCAATGAATTTGATTTTCTGGTGCTCGATCTGATGTTGCCAGGAGAGGACGGCCTGTCCATCGCCCGCCGTGTTGCCGATAAATACCCGCTGCTCATTCTTTCCGCGCGCGGAGAAGAAACCGATCGTATCGTTGGCCTGGAACTCGGCGCCGATGACTATCTGGCAAAGCCGTTTAATCCACGCGAGTTGGTTGCGCGCATTCGCGCTGTATTACGTCGCAAGGAAAAAGTGGCGCCCCTACAGGCGACACCTACGTTTTCATTTGGCCCGTTTCAGCTTGACACCGCCAAGCGCACCTTGAGCAAGAGTGGCGCAAAGATAAAAATCACCACCGCCGACTTTACCTTATTGCGGATTTTCTGCGAACACCCGCATCGCGTGCTGACGCGCGACCAACTGGTCAGTCTGTGCGGGAATGATGAGCGCCTGCCATTTGATCGCTCTATCGACGTGCGGATTACCCGCTTGCGTCGCAAAATAGAAAGCAATCCGGAGCAGCCGTGCTGCATTCTCACGGTGCATGGCAGCGGCTATCTGTTTTCACCCGAGGGTTGCGGGTGAAGTGGCCTTCGCACCAGTCTCTATTCGGTCGCAGTGTCACAGCCCTGGTGGTGTTTACGCTGGTTTTCCAGTTTCTGGCTTACAGCGTCTCTAGTGCATTGGTGCTTTGGCCGTTATTGAAATCTGCGGCAGATGATCTGGCGGGAATCATGGTGCTTTCAACCCAAATCCTGGCGCCGTTGACTGACAACGAGCGTGCGCTAAAGATGGCGCAGTTGCAAACCTTTCACCGTATGAGTGTGACGCTGCCTGACGGCCCGTTGCCAGGCAGCAGAAGCTGGATTCCATTCGCCAACAAACTTGAAGAAAACCTAAGCGAAAGACTGGGCAAGCCCACCGCAGTGCATTATGAAGACGGCGCCTATTATGTTGATATTGCTTCCCCCGGTCTTACCTTGCGCTTTACTTTCCCCCACAGTCGGTTAGGCACCAACCCGGTTTTGGCCGCAACCTTGTTATTCCTTGGCACGCTGGTATTGAGCTATGCGGCAGCCCTGGTCGTCGCGCGCAGGCTGGCCTATCCCTTGAATGCGCTGAGCGCAGCAGCGGCAGACGTGGGTAGCGGAGGCCTGCCGCAAATTCAATACCAGAATCGCATCGCAGAGTTGGACGCACTGGTTGCAGCATTCAATAATATGGCGCGAGAGGTGCAGGCATTGATAAGCAACCGCACTACCTTGCTCGCCGGCATCTCGCACGATCTGCGCTCGCCGATCACCCGCGCGCGAGTCGCGCTGGAACTGGCGAAGCACTCCCCCGGCTTGACATTGCTGAACGATATCGACCGCTATCTCACCCAAATGGAAATGTTGCTCGCCGAGTTTCTGGAGTTTGCACGAGGCGTCAGTCACACCCAGGGTGTACAGACGCCGCTCAGTGAAGTAATAGCAGCGTTGTGCCAGGAGATGTCCAACTCAATCCCAGCCGTCAAGTGCGGCGGCGAGGAAATACATCTGAAAGTCAATCGCTTGGCCTTGCATCGCATCATGACCAATTTGATCGAAAATGCGCGACGTTATGGCTGGGGGCAGCTGGTCGAAGTGAACTGTGAAATGCGCGATGGCAATGCCATCGTAGAAGTATTAGACCGTGGCCCGGGAATTCCGCTAGCGCAGCGCGCTCAGGTTTTCGAACCCTTCGTGCGTCTTGAGGTGTCACGTGATCGTACAACCGGTGGGAGCGGCCTGGGCCTGGCTATTGTTCGTGAAATCTGTAGCGCGCAAGGTTGGCACATTGAACTGGCGGAGCGGGAAGGCGGCGGCTTGGTGGCCAGGTTGAGCATCAAGGCTGCCAGGTGAATCCCAATTCCCCCATTTCTCTATGAATTACAAGCATACATATCCGCCTATTCCCTCTCCCCGTTTTCGACGAGAGGGTTCGGCTGGGGGGAAGCGAGTGCAGGTGCAACACGCAAGCAATGCGCCACGATTTCTTCAACCAGTCGCGGCAACAGCGCGCTTGGTAAGTCATGCCCCATGCCTTCGATGATGGTAAGACGGGCGTTGGCAATGACGGCGGCGCTATCTTTGCCGCACGCCAGCGGCAGCAGCGGATCGGCAGCACCGTGCAATACCAGCGTGGGGACAGCAATCTGCTTGATGAGCGCAGTTCTATCACCCGACGCCACAATGCACTGCAGTTGCCGCGCCATGCCGTCGGGACGATAGGCGCGTCTTACATGACGCTCGCACAGTGCACGCAACAGTGCTTCGTCTTCAGGGTAGCCGGGGCTGCCGATGGCGTGCAATATTTGCATCAAGCGCTGCACCGCCCCCTGCACATCACCTTCGCGCGCGGGCGGGCGCATGAACGCAGCGCGCACTTTGCGCGTGGGGCCGGGCAGACCGCGCCGACCGGTGGTGGACATCATGGAAGTCAGGCTGAGCACTTTGTGCGGATAACGCGCCGCCAGGTTCTGCGCAATCATGCCGCCCATCGAGGCACCGACTACGTGCGCTTGCTTGACGCACAGAATATCGAGCAGCGCGGCAGTGTCATCGACCATGTCGTCGATCAAGTACGGCGCGTGCAGCGGGCGTTTGAAAACATACTTGAGCCACAGCATCAGCAGATTGGGAACGCCGCATTGTTCAAAACCGGAGGACAGCCCGGCATCGCGATTATCAAAGCGCAGCACATGGAAACCGCGCGCCACCAGCATTTCACAAAAAGCATCAGGCCAGGCGATCATCTGCATGCCAAGGCCCATGATGAGCAGAATGGTGGGATTGGCGCGGTCACCCAGCGACTCGAATTCGATTGTGAGACCGTTGGCTTTGGCGCGCGACATGATGTTCAAATAAACGGATCGGCAAGCTGGCTCGTATCGCGGTAAAACCATGCGCGCCAGCCGCCGCGTTCAAAGCGCTGCCACTTTCCTTCGGCTTGCGCCAGACGATCAGCGACGGCGAACAAGGCTGAAGGATGCAAGCCCATGCCCACGTGGCTGGTCACCACTTCAATATTTTCCGCGAGGCGCGATTCTTTCTGAAAGCTGCACTGCCACGCCACCACGCCATCGCTGCGGCTAAATATCGATGTGGTCGGTACGCGCGGCGCCTCGCGCATGTGCGCAAATTTTTCCGGATCATCGACCTTGTGCCCGCTGGCCAATTCATACAAACGCCAGGCATTGTTGGCTTTCGGGTCGCCGCTGAACGGCGTGCCCAGCGTAATGACGCAGCGCACATCTTTGGCGAACATTTTGGCGATTTCACGCGCGTAAATACCGCCCAGACTCCAGCCGATGAGGCTCACCTTGCGGCCGCTTTGCGCGCGCAGTGCGCGAAAACGTTCCACGCATTGCGCCAGCACGCCTTCGCGCGGCCCGAAGTTAAAACCCTGATCCCAGCCATAGGCATCGTAGCCGCGGCCACGCAAATAATTGCGCAGCGGCCGCGTGGTAAAATCTGGCGCGCCCAGGCCGGGAAACACCAGCACCGCGTGACCGTCACCTTGTGGCGCCATTCTCAGCAGCGGCCAGGCGGCGAGCATAGCGCCGAATTCCCACGGCGCGCGGCTTTCCAACGCCAGCAGCAAAGGCCCGGGTGCGCGCAACGCTTTTGTTGATTCCACAACAGTTCCTCGTAGGATTTTTTTCATCAGCCTAAGTCGGGATGTTCGAATGGATTATTTTAATTCTCGATAGCAGCGCGAAAAAATTCGGTCGCCTGTAGATACTCTGTTCGTTTGCAAGCTTTTTTTCTGCGATTTTTGCGCTTTCCTGCTCATGCTGGAATAGCGTAAAAGCGGGTGTTATCAAAGGGC
>JAYWAM010000188.1:0-14566 GCA_043782425.1 Betaproteobacteria bacterium | reverse complement strand
GAACTGTGTACATGCGCACGCTCGCTCGCAAACCTTCCGATCAAGAAGCCGACAAAGCCATCGCTTACATCAAGAAAGTCGGCAAGCGCTCGGAAGCTTACGAATCTTACTTATTCTAGTTTCTGTTTCTGTAGCAAAGCGTGCGGGCGGAACAACATTATTTCTTATAATGCCCGGAAACACCGTCTTATCGTATAACGGGATAACAAAATTCAGGTCTTGCTGTGGATAGGTTGAATCAACCTTGATGGCAAACTCATAATCGAGAACGGTGAGGCGATAGGTGCCGTCTGCAACCACTGCGCCACTATCGCCACGGCCATCCCATTCAACCACCACGTCTACCAACGCGGCAGGGTGATTGCGTGTGAAGGTACGCACCCGGCTACCCAAGCTATCGTAAATATTGAATTCCAGGTTTACCGGCTCTAGCACACGGTAATGGAGCAAGGCTTGGTCCTGTATGCCATCACCATTGGGAGAGATATATTCCGGGGAGCGGAACAGATCAGTAATGACAGTATTCGCACCCCATTGCACACGCTGCGTTACTGTGCGCCGGTTGCCCGCGAGATCCTCAACGGTGAGGCGTACAAGATATGCCCCAGGGCCCGGTGGCGCCCACTGACCTAGATCGCTATCCACAACCTGTGTGGTAAAGACCGGAGCAATCGGAACCCAGGTGGCAGGCGTTTCCACGTGGGCGTAATCAAGCGTGTATTGAGCAAAGTGCGCGTCGCTGGCGCTACCCTTGAACTTGAGCGAACTTGCAGTGCGGACGATGCCCAGTTCTGCCGTCAGATTCGCGAGTGAACGTAATACCCGGTAGTCGGAACTATGAAGTTGGCACGAACTCTCTGGAGGTTGCCAATTAAGATAGAAAAAAGATCTGCCAAAATCGCGGAAGCCCGCGTAGGATTGGTATGCATTGTATAGATTGTGCAGATACCCCTTGGTGCTCCAAACCATTTCATGAAGAAGCGATTCAAAATTCGCGCTCAGCGTCTTAGTTGTGTAGGGCGCTTCAGTCGAAATGGTATTCCAGGAGAAGACTGAGACGAGCTGATTATCAAAAGTTAATACATTTACAAGAATCTGTCCTGCACCAGGAATATACCTTGGCAATAGAGCCACCCCGCTATACCCTCCCTCTCCATTACCCACCTGCCCTGACACTCGAAAAACTTCGCTTGACTCTCCCGAAGCAACTGCAAAGCGCTGAATCACCGCATCGACAGCACACTCGGGTTTCGTGGCGCACCAGTTCGGGGCTTGTGTGGTGGCAAAAAATTCGCTTGAATCGTCACCCCAATCAATGCCCTTGAACTCCCCTGGCGTGGTAAGCACTATCGCGCGTACCAATGTTCCTGCGACATCAAAGATGTCGATTTTCTTTTGATCTAGGTTCAGGACCGCAATTGTGCGCGAATCAGGCGCCCAATAGAATCTGTCAGGTGTTCCTAAATTTGCTTCAGTGCGGATACCGGAGGCGACATCCACGAAGGTATACCGCGAGGTTTGTGACTGACTATCAAATGCGCTCACCAGCAACTTTTGCTTATCCGGGGAAAGCAAATATTGGGGCTGGGAAGGGAACGAACTTGTAGTAAATAAAATGCGTGGCAAACCTGCGCCATTTACTGGAACAGCCTCAAAGTGCAAATTGGCTCCAACGACAGCGGTCGCTATGATTTCTGTTCCTGACGCAGTAAAGGCAAGCGTACTCACATCTTGCAGAGGGGCGCCGATAGCCGAAAGGTCAATTTGGCGCAACTCGCCGCCATCGCCGTTGGAAACCCACAACGATTGATTGGAGGTAAGCGCCAAACGCGAACCATCAGGCGAAGCTAAGACCGAATACCATTGAGATCCAGGAATAACTTGCTGAAAGCCTCCGCCATAACCATCGACCCGATATACCCCTTGCGGGAGCTGGTTAGGATTAGTATAGGTGGGCCAGCTCAGAATGAAGTAGGCGCGCGACCCATCTTCTGTTAATCGCGGTGTACTAAAATCGTTTGATTGCGGTATCGCGCAACTGAGATTTGAAATCCTCTCCCAGGGCGTTCCCAGCGCATCGAGTAGCGATGAACGATTATTGTCCAGCGTGACAATCGCTTCACCGATTAGCTGCCCTACGCCATCGACCAACTGAATCCGATAGTCGTCATCGCGCACGATGCTGCCGGTATCGTTGCGCCCGTCCCAAGTCCAACGCCCGGCAGCAGCGTTGGTAAATTCCGGCCCCGAATATCGCCTTACGACTGTGCCATTTGTATTGAGCACTTGCGCCGTTACGGTGTTTGGCGTTTGCAAACGGAAACTAAAATCGACTGTATCGAGAATGCCGTCGCCATTGGGTGAAATGTAACGGGTGCTGAGGGTGAAGTCGCCCGATTGCACACCGACTACGAGTTGCGCCGTATTGTTAGCGCGGTTGGTCTCGTTGACTGTTTGTAGCGGATCAATCTGTACGTAGAGTACACGGTCGCCTGCTGTGGCAGGGAAACTCCAGGAGAAAACGGTCGTTGCGCTTGCCTTGGGTGCAATTGCAGCGATGGTACGATCCCCCCCCACCTGCACGCCTCCGGCTAGCGGATCACCATCGAAAACGCGCGCCAATATATTGCTGGCTGCTTGCTGCCCGAGGTTATCTACACGCACCTCGAGCGTTACGTTCTCGCCCGGCTTAGGTAGCGTTGGCGTAAGTTTAAGATTACCGGTAGTCAACGCAAGATCGGGAAGCGACAGCACTGGAAGCGTCACGAAGGCGCGATTGTCGTCGCGATTGATATCCGCGGGTATCTTGTTCGCCGGGTCTACGACGACAAAAATGAGTTTGCTTTTGGCATCGGGAACTTTGTCCCAAGTTAGCGCCGCACTCTGCACCCCCCCGGCTAAAATTTCGGGGATGACCTGCAATGCACCAATTTGTGTACCACCCAGCGCCGGGTCACCAGAATAAATAGCGACTTCAACCTGGCTCGCAGTCTGATTACCGAGATTTCGGATCAGTGCGGAAATTATCAGCGGGCTACCCTCAAGCGCAGGCGCAGGATCAAGCGTAATGTCCTTGTAATTCACTGCGAGGCTAGGCCCGGAGTCAGACGTGACAGCAAAGGCCAATTGCGCCGTATTATTGGTTTTGTCATTTTCAGCGACGACATGTTTTGCATCAAGTTCAACACCGAACTTGAACGAGCCCGTCTGGCTTGTACGGTAAGGAACCGACTGGCTAACCTGCTCACCCGCCTTGAGGTGCAAGGTGTTGCTGAGAATTTCGTTCAGCCCGGATGCTGTTTCGATGGTGTAACGCACGGCAAAATCGGGAGTATCAACAGTGCCGCGATTGCGTAGCTTTACACTGAACAGGACATCGTCACCATTGCGCGGCGCCAGCTTATCAAGCGTGATATCTGCGGCCAGAACTTCCAGATCAATTCCCGCTTCTGTCGAGACGGTGAACTGCGCGGCATTATTGCTTTTATCGCTTTCGTTTACTGCATTGTCTGGGTCAATCTCAATGGCATAGGCAGTCGCGCCGGGACTCGTCAGGGTGGCAGTAAAGGTGACGGTGCGCGTGGATCGCCCAGGAAATGTGGCGACCAGGGCATCGGCAATACGCTGCCGTCCGCTGCCCGTTCCCTGCCAGAGGGTGACCTTGACGTTCGCAGTATCTGCCAGGCCGGCATTGGTCAACAAAGCCGAGATGGTGAGAGACGCTGGAATTTGCGTGGGGTTGGCAGGGGTAACCAGGATATCGGCAGGCGTCACCAGCAAATCCACCCCGGTTTGCGCAATATCAACGGTATAGGCAAGCGTTGCCGTGTTATCCGCAATGCTCAATTCCTGTTGCGTGCGGTCTGGATCGATTACGGCAAATAAGGTTGTCGCGCCCGCTTTGCCCAAGGTGTTCCACTGCATCGCCACGGTCGCTGTGGCGCCCGGCACCAGTATCGGTATATCGACATCCGGCCCGATAGAAGCGGTGCCTGAAGCTGGATCCCCAGCATAAATTCGCAGTTTTCCAGTTGGTGCGTTACGGTTGCCGGTATTTTTGACGATAACGTTTAACGTGACTCTCCCGCCATCCATTGTTCTTGCCGGATTGGCGGAAAATCCGGTGACCGCCCAATTCATGGCGTTCGCGCGCGCCAGAACGTTTAGCGCTAGCGCGGTGGAATATACGCTTTCCGACCAACTGCCATTGACGCGCTGGTTTACCGAAAGGTATTGCAAAGCATCACTCATGCGAATTCCGCCCGTAGCGTTCATCGACATGAGCGATGACAGGACATTTGCCGTGTCGTGTATCGAACTTGGACTATCGCCAAATCCACCATCGCTATTCTGGCGTGTAGCCAGAAAAAGCTTCGCCTTATTAACTGTAGCCTGCGAACCTGTATCCGTTTGCAGCACGCTAGACACCTGGGCAGATGTTGAGGTACGGCTGACGCCACCCGACACACTACCCCAGCCGCCATCGGCGTTTTGGTTTCCACGTAGATAAGTCAGCGCTCGATTGACAATATCATCCACGGGATTAGTACGTCGCAAAAGGGCTTGTACAGCTAACGCTGTATCGAGGGGATTGCTGGTATATCCCTTCGCCACTCCCCAGCCGCCATCACTGTTCTGATTTGCGATAAGATCGGCAACACGTGTATCGGCGGGTAGGCGATTGGCTAGTACCATTGCAGAGATTTTGCGCGCGGCAAAATCATTGCTCGATGCGCTAGCAATGTCCATCCACTGAGAAGCGCGTAACAGACCGGAAAACGTCGGCTCTAGATCCTGTAGCACCTGTGCAGAAACTGCGCTATCGCGAATTGCGGTAGGCGGTGTATCTGCCCAGGAACCGTCCGCCAACTGCTTCAGCTTGAGCCACGCCAATCCTTGCTGCAAATTGATATTGGTAGCAGGTGGACTCGCCGGTGGAGGCAGTCCCGGGGGGGCACCAGGCGTGAGCGTCGATATGGGTTCGGTAAACAGGTTGATATTTCCAACGCCGCCGGTCAAAACGCTGAAGCGCGTGGCAATGGCCTGCCGAATGTTATTCATTGCGGTGATTTCGACTTCGGTGACGGCTTGCCCAGGACGCACGGCATAAATAAATGTGAGCCGAAAATCCTTCTGCGATTGGCTCGCATCGGGGAAACGCGGGCCTTCTACCGCAATGATATCGTCTATAGTGACCATGCGACGCGTCCCGCGAACGGTGGCGCCAAGAAGCGGAATTTGTGTAGGATCGATTCCTGGTGCGTCAATAAGGAAAAAAGGCGGCACTTCTTCTTTTTTGAGCAATCCCATCAAATACAAGTCCAGCGGGCTGTAGTTGTCCATCGTGGCCGTTGCAGTGAATGTGCCATCGCCGTTGTCGCGCCACTTACTGCCATAGAGTACCGATGCGCTTGTATCTAGCAAATAGGACCAATGCGCGCCATCACGCCCCAACAAGTCACTTGCAATGCTGCCATCAGGTTTGCGATATTTAACATACGCTGCAAACTGATGCAGGAATTCGTGTGCGAATGTTTGCAGACTAAAATCAAATCCCTTGTTCATCGAATCGGTCTTGTGCCGCGCCAGGTCCGCCATGTCGATCATGCCAAGAAGTTTTCCCTTGCTTCCATAGGCTGCCGTACTGTCAAGTGGCGGGATGCCGATGCCGTGAACCTGATTGCTAACCCTGTGATGGAAAGCGAAAGCCTCACCGGTCACAACTGGGAACCCGGTGAATACTACAAGCATGTCATAGGCATCTGGATGACTGCGATAAAACTCGCGTGCAATTACGGCGCGTGGCTCCTGGTTAAACGTTCCGTCCGGGAGATCACGGTCATAGTTACCGCTAAGTTCGATAATTGCGATGTTCCCTTGGTCCCTGACAAAACGCGCTGAATAGACGCCCGTATCTTTTAGCGCAGCAGTCTTGAGAGGGGTACTGGCATGCATGGTTGCAGAATAAAACAATCCCGCAAATATCAATACCAATGCGAGCCATTCTCGTAGCGCATAGAAAATATACGGCTGAGGCGCATGTCGAATACAGTGTTGAGCAGGCATATTCACGGTGGAAAGTGGAATAAAAATCGCTAGTGATTGGCGCCGCTGAAGACTGGTACCGTTATCGCATCGAGTGATCGTGCTGCGCCTGCTGGCGCTTCTGTCCGATTCCGGTTTAGAACCTGTTGCGTAGGAGTAAATGTATCTCCGCTACTGCGCTCTGAATTCAAACTTAGCCAGAAGCGCTGCGGGGAACCAACTGGTGTCGATATTTTTTCCAACTCTACACGGTCACGATAGATGCGCACCAGACGATATGACTTATTCAGATACTCCTCACCTAAACGAAGCGCTTGGTACTCTCCATCCGGGTTGCGAAAAATAGCGACACCAAGGTTACTGTCAATTCTTACAAGCGCACCAGGCGGCAGTGACGGGGACGTGGTAGCCCTCAATCCTTGGGCTTGGGAAAAGCCGCAAATAAGTCCAATCACGCCAAAGAGAATAGCGCGCTTGGCCGACGACCATGAGAGCGCCAGAGCCGCCAGAATACGGGAAGACAAATAACTTCTATGACGCGATTGCTCGCGAGGTGCGTGCTTTGACATTTCCCCTTACTCGGCAAAAGTTGCAACAAGCCCTTAGCGCTGACGTGCCCAGCATAGACTCAATAAAAAAATCAACGAACTGTTAGTTGCCGCTGTTTTGAGCATGCTACAGGATACAGGTCTTGCTGTATGTATATAAATGAACTGACCTGATGTTGCAGTTTCGATTGCCAGTTGGGTCGCGCTAGCCTATACTTAGCATCTCGTTGATTTGAAAGCATGTCCGCAATTTCGTCGCAGCAAGCAAAATGGCGAAACTTGGTATAGCACGGCAGACGCCTTTCCTGTTCCACGGATGTTGTCTTTCAATCACTGTAGCGCCTGCACCGGCCCGCGCGGTTTTCCAAACCTACCGCCTGCGCCAGCCCGACACGCAAAAGCGTAAAGGCCCAGTGGCGCGCGCTACAGAAAATGAGTGGTTAAATTTGCTCACCTTGTGCAGTTGCACATCAAGTAGCGATACTAAACGATTTATGCGCCACAGATTACCGGAAGGTTGTTCCGCTCTGCCCCGCTACAGTGCCCGGCAGGGTTGGCATAAAGAGGATCAGTCGCCCGCTTAAGCATATTGCCCAAGCAGGCTCTACATAGGCCGTACCGCAATACGTAATCCAATCGTGAACTCAGTCATCAACACCAAGACAGGTTTGCAGGACTACGACGCCTAGTGCGATAGGCGTCTGACTTCCTGTCAGCGCCTTTTGCGTCCTCTTCCTTCCCGTTTGCTTAAAGCGCGGGGAAGAAGAAAATGAAACGCATGTTATTTAATGCAACCCAGGCGGAAGAGCTGCGGGTTGCCATTGTCGATGGTCAGAAACTCATCGACCTCGATATCGAGCACGCCGGGCAAGAGCAGCGCAAGAGCAATATCTACAAGGCTGCGATCATCCGTGTCGAGCCCAGCCTGGAAGCGGTATTTGTCGATTACGGTTCCGAGCGCCACGGCTTTCTGCCCTTCAAGGAAATTTCCCGCAACTACATCGTCAACGAAGACGGCGAAGGCTCGCGCTCCAAGATCGCTCAAAGCCTGCGCGTCGGCCAGGAAATTCTGGTGCAGGTCGAAAAGGACGAGCGCGGCAACAAGGGCGCCGCACTCACCACTTACATCTCCCTGGCAGGCCGTTATCTGGTGCTGATGCCCAATAATCCGCGCGGCGGCGGCGTATCGCGACGCGTTGAGGGCGATGACCGCGTCGAATTGCGCGAAACCATGGATCAACTTGATGTCCCGCAAGGCATGAGCTTGATTGCGCGCACTGCAGGAATAGGTCGCACCGCCGAGGAACTCAAGTGGGACATGGGCTACCTCATGCAACTGTGGGAAGCCATCGAAGGCGCCGCCAAGGAAGTCAAGGCGCCGGAACTGATCTACCTCGAATCGAGCCTGGTGGTACGCGCCATCCGCGACCTGTTTCAGCCGGATATCGGCGAAATTCTGGTTGATACCCAGGAAATTTTTGAGCAGGCGCAGTCGTTCATGTCCACCGTCATGCCGGGCAATGTAAACAAGGTCAAGCTTTACAAGGATGACGTGCCGCTGTTCTCGCGTTTCCAGATCGAGCACCAGATCGAAACCGCCTATCGGCGCGATGTGTCACTGCCATCGGGCGGCGCCATCGTCATCGACCACACCGAAGCCCTGGTATCCATCGACGTCAACTCAGCGCGCGCCACCAAGGGCCACGACATCGAAGAAACCGCGCTGCGCACCAACTGCGAAGCCGCCGACGAAATTGCGCGCCAACTACGTCTGCGCGACCTGGGCGGCCTGGTGGTGATCGACTTCATCGACATGGAAGCGCCCAAGAACCAGCGCGAAGTTGAAAACCGTCTGCGCGACGCCTTGCATTATGATCGCGCACGCGTACAGACCGGCAAAATCTCGCGTTTCGGATTGCTGGAACTTTCACGCCAACGTTTGCAACCCGCGCTATCCGAATCGAGCTACATTCCCTGCCCGCGCTGCCACGGCACCGGACACATCCGCGACACATCTTCCTCGGCGTTGCACATTCTGCGCATCCTGCAAGAGGAAGCCATGAAGGACAACACCGCCGCCGTGCACGCCCAGGTGCCGGTCGATGTCGCTACTTTTTTGCTTAACGAAAAACGCGACGACATCCACAAAATCGAAACGCGCTTCAAGGTCAATGTCGTGCTGATTCCGAATATTCATCTGGTCACGCCTAACTATGAAGTTGAGCGCTTGCGTCAGGATTCGGAAAAGCTGGATATACCGGTGCCGAGCTATGAAATGGTCACCAAGCCAGTGGAAGAAATTGAAACCGTAGTCACAACGCAGGAGCCGCGCGCGCCCCGCCCCGAGCCGATAGTCAAAGGCATTACACCGGATCAACCCGCCCCAATGGTGGCTGAAAGAATTCGTCCTTCTACGGCAGCTCCTGCAGTAGAACAAAAGTCCGGCTTGTGGCAATACATTAAATCATTATTTGGCAGTGAATCCGAAGCAACGCAGCCGACACCCACGCCACAACCACGCGCCTCCCAGGAACGCACTAACCGCCAGGGCAATCGCGCAGGGCGCAGCGGCCAAAAAAATGATCGCGGTGCACGTGGCAGCAATGCCAATGGCAGCGGTGAGCGCCCTGAGCGTCCGGAACGTGGTTCTGAAAGCCGCCGCCGTGACGGGCGCGATAACCGCGACAAGACCGAAGCCAAGGAAAGCAAAGCGCAGGAGCCGCGCCAAACGCAGCAACCCGCCGCTCAGAGCCAGCAAGCGGAAAAATCCAAGCAACAACCGCGCGCAGCCCTGGAAGCCAAGCCGCAGGAATCCGCAGCCGAAACACGCGAGGGTGAAGGCCGTAGCCGCCGCCGCCGCGGACGCGGACGCGGCGAACGCACGGAGCGCGGCGCACGCCCAGCACAAACTGAGACCACGCAGGACAACACACTAAGCATGACAGCCGCACCTCACGCCGCTATGCCCCCAAGCAATGGCGCTGCCAGCGCTCCGGTAGCGCTGCATACTGAGCCGGTAGAATTTCCTAGTAGCGCGCCCTTGATTGCAGTAGCCCCGCAGTTTAGTGAAACGCCGCCTGTCGAACCTGCCGTTTGGCAACCAGAGTTGCAAGCAGTCGAGCATCAAGCCGTTGCGCCCGCCCCGGTATTAGCGCCAGAACCTGTGGTGCAGTACATGGCGCCAGCGCCGCAACCTGCCAGCGTAATCGAGCCCGCACCACCACCCGTCGCACCGCAGCCTGCTAGCATTAACCAGCTTCCCGACGTGCAGCCGACGCGCTCCCCCGGGTTGACGCGCCGCAAGTACAGCGAGGCGCCATCTGTCACCGAGCCCCTGGTATTTATTGAGACCGCTCCTGACAAGATTGCCACAGTGGCAGTGGCTGAGGAAGAAGCGCCACGCCGCCGCCAACCGCGCGCGCGTCGCGAACGTCTCATCCCGAACGAGCCGCTGATTGTGGTGGAAACCAAACCGGGCGCGGCATCTTCCGGCGATAACGCCGCATAGCGCTGGGCAACCTCAAAATAAGTGTCTTCCCCGCGCAAGCGGGGAACCATTTTGCCTTATAAAACACGGAGTCCCTTATGTCTGCTCCCATCCTGTTTTATTTCGACTTCTCCTCACCTTACGGTTATCTGGCCAGCTTGCGCATCGATGCTATCGTCGCCAAGCATGGTCGTGAGACGGCGTGGAAACCCATTCTGCTCGGCCCGATTTTCAAGTTGTCCGGCAATAGCGCGCTGGTGCAACAGCCGCTCAAGGGCAAATACGCGATACATGACTTCGCCCGCTGCGCGCGGCGTTTGAAGGCAGCGTACCAGCAACCCAGCGTGTTTCCTATCGCCACGCAAAATGCGGCGCGCGCCTTTTATTGGTTGAACGATACCGACCCAGCCAAAGCCAAGGCGCTGGCGCAGCGGCTGTTAGCGGTGTATTTTGCTGAAGGGCGCGATATTTCCTCCGCCGAAACAGTAGTCAGCGAAGCGAAAAAACTGGACATAGACGGCGACAAACTCGCGGCTGCGCTAGCCGATCCTGCCATCAAGGAACGGCTCCGGAAGGAAAACGACAAAGCTGTCGAGTTGGGGGTGTGCGGTTCTCCCTACACCATTGTGGATGGCGAGCCATTCTGGGGTGCAGACCGTCTCGATCAGATAGACGAGTGGTTGCAGGTGGGCGGTTGGTAGCTGGGTCAGGAGCGCTTCACCAAAAAATCCGCCAGGCCATTGCAACCATCTTCTATCATGACCAGGGCGCGCTCGAAATCCTGCGCGCTGCCGTAGTAAGGATCGGGCACGTCAGCGCCCGCAAATGCATGGCTATAGTTTAGCAGCAGCTCAATTTTATTCTGGCAACGCGCAGGACACATGGACTTGAGGTGGCGCACATTATCACCGTCCATAGCCAGCACAAAATCAAAGCGATCAAAATCGTCCGCAACCACCGCGCGCGCGCGTAGCTTCGACAAATCATAACCGCGTGCGGCAGCCTGGGCGATAGCGCGTTCATCGGGCGCAGCGCCCGTGTGATAACCATGCGTCCCCGCCGAATCGATCATGAAGCGGTCAAGCTGATTGCGTCGTTGCGCGAGCGCGCGAAATACGCCCTCGGCTGTGGGAGAACGGCAGATGTTGCCCATGCAGACAAAAAGAATGCTGGTGCGGTGCGCGGGCTTGAGCGGATTATCCATGTCGAGGCGGCGTTAAACTGGGCATATTGTAGCCGCATAGATGCAACAAGCGCTTTGAAACGCGCCCAGCAATTATCTGCTTGGCTGCGGAACAAATTCGATCACTGTTCCACCAAGGTCTATGAAATCATAGTCGCTAAGGCGTTGCGCCCCCGGACCGAGTTGCTGTCCATTAACCAGCACGAGATTTTTCCCGATGAGGTTAGTAAGAAAATATCCATTTGCGCGCCATATGACTGCAACCGATTGCTTGCCTGGTTCACCCAAAGCCTGGCTACCCTTGCTGAGTTGGACTATTTCACCGGAGCGCGGGCCGCTGATGTAACGTAGCACATAGGTTGATGCCACGCTTTCAGAAAGCGCCTTACCGCCTGCACCCTGAAAACCTTTCGCATCACCGTCTACTGTAGCCGGTTTTACGCTGTGCGCCAGGCCATGTGTGTCTTCCGGGGGAGCGTCGTTCGGGTCGTTTGCCGCAGGCCGTGGCGCTGTGGCCATATCTGCAATGCTGGCGCCCAATGACTCCTCCCATTGTTTCCTGGCCTCTGCGCTTGCTGTGTGGTTGAAATAATACAGCTTGTGCAAACCCAGTTCGATCACATCCAGATGCTGTAATGTTTGCTTTTTGACCGACTTGCCGCTGATAAAAATGCCGTTGGTGCTCCCCATATCCTCTATGGTATGAACCTGGCCCAAGGCGGATATTGCTGCGTGAGTGCCGGAAATAGCGGGGTGGTCAATCACAATATCGCAGTTTGCGCGCCGCCCGATAGTGATGCGCTCCGCCTTAAGCTCCAGTGCGCCTATCGGCACATGGTTAAAAACCAAGACAACTTTTGAGCCAAGTTGCACGGCTTTATCCGTATCCGTATCCGTATTAAGCGCCGTTTCTTGCTGTGAGTTTTTGTCCGGGCTGCGCATCGAGATTGTGTTGTTCTATTAGAGGACAGTGTGCAGCAAATTGGTTGGGGAGGTCCCTGCCAGTCAGAGAGTGCGCCTCGTGAGGCAATGGTACATCGGGACCATCCCCAGAGCGCAAAGTTACGCTCTGACGAAGCACGCCGCTGTGAACTGGGTCACATTTTTCAAATTAAGTTAAATTTCCAGCATTCGGTTCTTCAAAACCCTTAGATTATCGCGCACCTTTGCCGCTTTTTCAAACTCCAGGTTACGCGCCGCATCGAGCATTTCCTTTTCCAGCTTCTTAATCAGGCTGGTCATATCCTTTTCGCCGAGCAATTCGTAGTGACGTTTTTCCTGCGCGGCCTTGCGCTCCACGCGCTTGTCGTCGATGTTGTAGGCGCCATCTATCATATCGCTGATGCCCTTGGAGATACCTTTGGGCTGGATATTATGCGTGATATTGAAGGCGACCTGTTTGACTCTGCGGCGCTCGGTTTCTCCCATCGCTTTTTTCATCGAATCGGTTATACGATCAGCGTATAAAATCGCACTGCCGTTAATATGGCGCGCAGCGCGGCCTATGGTCTGGATAAGCGAGCGCGCCGAACGCAGAAAACCCTCCTTGTCGGCGTCGAGAATCGCCACCAGCGATACCTCGGGAATATCCAAGCCTTCGCGTAACAAATTGATTCCCACCAGCACATCGAACAGTCCGGTGCGCAAATCGCGGATGATCTCCACGCGCTCGACTGTATCGATATCCGAATGCAGGTAACGCACCTTGATGCCGTGTTCCGCCAGATAATCGGTAAGGTCTTCGGACATACGTTTGGTGAGCGTAGTCACCAATACACGCTCGCCGATGGCGACACGTTTGTTGATTTCTGACAGCAGGTCATCAACCTGCGTGCCGGCCGGACGCACTTCGACCTGCGGGTCGATGAGGCCGGTGGGGCGCACCACCTGCTCAACCACCTGCCCGGTATGCGCCTCTTCGTAAGTTGAGGGCGTGGCCGAAACAAATACTGTCTGGCGCATGAATTTTTCGAACTCATCGAAGCGCAGCGGGCGGTTATCCATAGCCGAAGGTAGACGAAAGCCATAATCCACCAGCGTTTCCTTGCGCGAGCGGTCGCCCTTGAACATCGCGCCCACCTGCGGAATGGTGACGTGGCTCTCATCAATAATCATCAGTGCGCTTTTGGGCAGATAATCGATCAGCGTCGGCGGGCTTTCGCCCGGCTTGCGCCCGGAAAGGTGGCGCGAGTAGTTTTCGATGCCCTTGCAAAAACCCAGCTCGTTCAACATTTCCAGATCGAACTGGGTGCGCTGCTGGATGCGTTGTAGCTCGAGCAGCTTGTTGGCAGTGGTGTAATGCTCAATGCGCTCGCGCAGCTCTTGCTTGATGGCCTCAATGGCTCTCAAGGTGGTGCCGCGCGGCGTCACATAATGGCTCTTGGCATAGACCGTGAAACGCGGCGTTTTCTGTAATGTCTGCCCGGTGAGCGGATCGAACAGCGTCAGCGCGTCGATCTCATTATCGAACATCGAAATGCGCAAAGCCGTCTCGGAATTTTCCGCCGGAAATACGTCAAGGATATCGCCACGCACGCGAAATGTGCCGCGCTTGAAATCGATGTCGTTACGCTGATATTGCATGGCGCTAAGCTGACGCAGCAGTTCACGCGGGTCGACCTTGTCCCCCTGCCTCACCAGCATACGCATTGAGTAGTAGTCGGCAGGGTCGCCGATGCCGTAGATGCACGACACGGTGGCGACGATGATGCAATCCTTGCGTTCCAGCAGCGATTTGGTGGCGGACAAGCGCATCTGCTCGATATGCTCGTTAATCGACGAGTCTTTCTCAATGAATAAATCGCGCGAAGGCACGTAAGCCTCGGGTTGGTAGTAGTCGTAATAAGACACGAAGTACTCGACTGCATTCTCCGGAAAGAACTCGCGAAATTCGGCATAAAGCTGCGCCGCCAGGGTCTTGTTAGGCGCCATCACCAGCGCCGGGCGGCCGAGCTGCGCGATGACGTTGGCCATGGTGAAAGTTTTGCCCGAGCCGGTAACGCCAAGCAGCGTCTGAAAAGCCAGGCCGTCGTTCAGTCCCTCGACCAGCTTTTCAATCGCCTGCGGCTGATCGCCTGCGGGCTGGAACGGCTGGTACAGTTTGAACGGACTATCGGGATAGGTGACAACTTGCATGTAGGCCTGAAAGAAGGAGGAAGCAGCCGGACATTCTAACAAAGGCGGGTGACAAAACTTGGCAGTAGTCTCAGACGACCTGATCTCTATCGAGTCGCGCACCGCGCGCTGCGCCTAAAGTTCCCAACGGAATCAAGGCGCAGTGCAAGGATTGAATATTTTTCGCGG
>JAYWAM010000187.1:0-5462 GCA_043782425.1 Betaproteobacteria bacterium | reverse complement strand
AAAACCCATGAATTGTATGCTCCGTTTATTGGCGGATTGTGACACAGACGGGAAGAGCGCGAAAAAACCGCAAAAACTCAAATCGAACTCTGCCCGGTGAACGGCATGCGTTTGCCCAGCTTGTAGAAATTGCTCGGCTTGCCAATAATCAGCTTGGTGAATTCGTCCAGCACTGCTTCATTAAATTCGCGCGCGTGAAAATGCATGCAGGTGAAGCCGAACTCGTTGAAGTTTTTCATGGTGAACTTGACGATGCCGTTCAAATGATCGCCCTCCAACAAAGTCTGCACCAGAAACTCGCCGGTGATATTGAACACCTCGTGCGTCACCACACCGCGCTCGTTCTTATAAACCTGCGAAGTATGCTTGAGCCCAAAGCGCGACAGGATTTTACGGAACGCATCGATCTGGTCGAAATTTCGCCGTAACTGAATCGGTTTGGCCATGGTGCAGCGAAAGTTGAGCAGCACCTGACGAATGCGCTCCTTGCCCTCGATATCGGCTTTACGGTAGTCGGAAAAAAACTCCGCCTGCGACAAGCCGGTGATTTCTCCCACCTGGTCGAGCAGATAAACGCGCGCCGCAACCGGCTTTATAACATTGAGCTGACTGCACAGTGTGGCAAGGTACTTGCCCGCCAAGACCAGCGCGCTATCGGTCGCGCCGATATTGCTTTGCATGATCGCCGTCTGGCTGACTTCACTTCCCTTGGCGTTTTCCGCTTGTTTTTTTAAATCGTCCAGCAGTCCCATATTTTCCTCTGATTGCTGCTAACACACCAAACGCGAGATATTCGCTATTTTATGGCAAACACCACCCTGTCCGCCATCGGTGAATTATCCGCTGAGGGATAATGACCCGAGTTATGCTGCGCTTTCCAGATTAATGCGCCCGTGAAATGACGAATTTCAGGCAAAATGGTTGAAAAGAGGCACCTAATATGAAAGCGATTCTCGCTCTCGATCAAGGCACTAGCAGTTCGCGCGCCATTATTTTTGACCCGCGAGGCAGGTCGCTTGCAGGAGTACAGCAAGAATTCCGCCAACTCTTTCCCCAGCCTGGCTGGGTGGAGCACGATGTCGACGAAATCTGGCGCACACAGCTTGATGTCGCCGCGCAGGCGATCACACAATCGGGCTTGAGCGCAGCGCATATCGGCGCGCTGGGCATCACCAATCAGCGCGAAACCACGGTATTGTGGGAGCGCAAAAGCGGCAGGCCGCTGGCCAACGCCATCGTCTGGCAAGATCGCCGCACTGCGGCATTTTGCGATGCCCTCAAGCGCGCTGGGCACGAACCGCTGTTCGCATCTAAGACCGGGCTGGTGCTCGATGCCTATTTTTCCGGCACCAAACTCAAGTGGCTGCTCGACAATATTCCCGGCGCGCGTGAGCGTGCGGCGCGCGGCGAATTGGCGTTCGGCACCATCGATAGCTGGCTGGTTTGGCAATTGAGCGGCGGCAAAGCGCATGTCACCGATGTCTCCAACGCCTCGCGCACCCTGCTGTTCAATATCCACACTCTCGAGTGGGACGATGAACTGTTGCGCCTGCTCGACATCCCGCGCAGCGTGCTGCCAGAAGTCGTCGCTTCGTCCGGCGTGGTGGCGCACACCGATTGCGAAGGGTTGCCGCGCGGCATCGCCATCGCCGGCATTGCTGGCGATCAACAGGCGGCATTGTTCGGACAAGCGTGCATCGAGCCCGGCATGGCGAAAAATACCTACGGCACCGGCTGTTTCATGCTCATGAACACCGGCGCCACAGCAGTGGCCTCGAAAAACAAACTGCTCACCACCATCGCGTGGAAAATCGGCGACACCACACACTACGCGCTAGAAGGCAGCGTCTTCATCGCCGGCGCCGCGATTCAATGGCTGCGCGATGGCTTGGGCATCATCGATACAGCCGCTGCCATCGAGTCGTTGGCCGCGAGCGTGGCCGATAGCGGCGGCGTGTATTTCGTACCGGCTTTTGCCGGGCTCGGCGCGCCGCACTGGGATCAAGGCGCACGCGGCGTCATTGTCGGACTGACGCGCGGCACAACGCGCGCGCACCTCGCGCGCGCAGCGCTCGAGGCCATCGCCCACCAAAGCGCCGACCTGCTGGCGGCGATGACGGCAGACGCGGGCATCGCCTTAAAGGAATTGCGCGTAGATGGCGGCGCAACGGTGAACAATATGCTGATGCAATTCCAGGCTGATCTGCTGAACGTGCCAGTAGTGCGCCCTGTCATCACCGAAACCACTGCACTGGGCGCCGCTTACCTCGCCGGATTGGCGGTCGGGTTATGGCGCGATCAAGCGCAGATTGCCGCGCTGTGGAAAAAAGACCGCAGCTTCATACCTGCGGGCAACGCCCTTGATATAGCTACAAGACGCAGCACTTGGCAACGTGCGGTCGAGCATTCCAAGCACTGGGTTGCATAAACCCTGTGGCAAGCCATGTGATAATAATGTGCAAGGCTTAGCAACCAACTGACGCGCTCATTTCGCTCATTTAGACCAGACATGGAACAGATCACAGCGCTTATCGAGGCGATTAACATCGGGGATGAAGATGCGCTGGAGCGCTTATTTGCCGTGCTCTACCCAGACCTCAAGCGTTTAGCACACGCCAAATTAAGACGCTGTGGCAGCATGACCCTGCTGAATACCACCGTCCTCGTCAATGAGTCCTACATGCGCCTGTTTCAGGCTATGGGAATCAAGGTAAAGGATCGCGCGCATTTCATGGGCTACGCTGCCCGGGTGATGCGCTCGATTGTGGTGGATACCATCCGCAGCAAAGAGGCATTGCGGCATGGCGGCGATAATATCCATATCACCCTGGATAACGACCTTGCCGATACGATCAGCAGTGAAGAAGAAGTGCTGCATGTTCATGAAGCGCTGGCCGAGCTGGCTCACATAGACGCACGCTTGGTGCGTGTGGTGGAGATGCGCTATTTTGCCGGCATGACAGACAATGAAATCGCGGAAACGATGGATGTAACCACACGTACCATAGAACGGGATTGGAGAAAGGCCCGCTTGTTTCTGTTTGATGCGCTAAAAAAATAACGGGAGAGCCGTCAAGGATGTCGGAAACTGCGCTGCAAATACGTTTACCTTATTTACACGGAACACTCTAATCAAGTGTCGTCCCCGCGAAAGCGGGGAACCATTTTCCGTTGTAACCATGGATTCCTGCTGAAGCCTGCCCTCGCATGTTTGTGTGGGAGAGGGAATGATAAATCAGGACCTGTTTAGAGATTCCTTAAGACGCGTATCTCGCCCTATTCCCCGGGAGGCCCGCATGACCATCAGCAAAGCAGAATGGCAAACCATTTTCAAATGGCTAGATGTCGTCCTTGACTTGCCAGAAAACGAACGTCAATCCTGGCTGGAGAACTCCACGGAGATTCCTGACCGGCTTAAGGCTGCATTGCAGCAATTACTGGTGCGCGAAGACGCGCCGGAGACCTACGATTTTTTACAGGTGCTGCCGCAGATCACATTAACGAACGTGGCGCGCCCACCGGCCGATTCCTCAAGTGATTTATTCGCCGATCTGGTGATCGGTCCGTATAAGCTCATCCGTGAACTCGGTTATGGCGGCATGGGCGCGGTATGGCTGGCCGAGCGCACCGATGGGCAACTCAAGCGCAACATCGCGCTCAAGCTGCCTTATGCAGGCGGCGCCTACCGCAAGCAATTGGCGGAACGCTTCGCGCGCGAGCGCGACATCCTGGCGCAACTGACGCACCCGCATATCGCAAGGCTCTACGATGCCGGGGTAGCCGCCGATGGTCAGGCTTTTTTAGCGCTGGAATATGTCGAAGGCAGGCCCATCACCGAGTATTGCACGCGCAATACGCTTTCTATCCCCGCGCGCCTTGCCCTGTTTCGGCAAGTGCTAGACGCCGTGCAGTACGCCCACGCCAACCTGGTGTTACACCGCGATTTGAAACCCAACAATATCCTCGTCACCGAAGCGGGCGAAGTGAAGTTACTCGACTTTGGCATCGCCAAGCTTATGACCGAAAGCGAAGCGCACCAACCTGCGCTCACCCATATTGGCGGCCGTGTCTTGACTCCCGACTATGCCAGCCCTGAACAAATCAGCGGCGCCCCCATCAGCACGGCAAGCGACGTGTATTCCCTCGGCGTCATGTTGCACGAGCTGCTCACAGGTGAGCGCCCCCATCAACACAAGGGCAGCACTCAAAGCGTAACGGAACAGGCGATTCTTGCTGCCGAAACAGAACGTCCCAGCGCCAAGATCGTCACTGAGACGCAAGCTAAAGAGCGTTCCACCACCTTGTCGCGTTTAAAAAAGGCGCTTGCGGGTGACCTTGACACCATCGTTCTCAAAGCTTTGAAGAAATCCCCGACCGAGCGCTACGCGACCGTAGATGCCTTTGCCCAGGACATCCAGCGCTATGTCGCTAATGAGCCAATTCACGCACGCGCGGATAGCTGGCTCTACCGGTTGCGCAAATTCGTGGCGCGCAACAAGGTAGCGGTGAGTTTGGCGGCAGCGGTTGTGTTGGCACTGACCGTAGGACTGATTGGCACCTTGACGCAAGCGCAGCAGGCAGCTCGTCAACGTGATCTGGCGCTGGATGCGTTAGAGCGTGCCGGGACTGTCACGAACTTCTTTGTACACCTCATCAACGATGTTGCCCCCGATGAGCGTTTGACCATTGGCGAACTCATGGGGCGTGCCGAGTTATTGGCCGATAAAGAGTTTGCCGATACGCCTGAACACCAGGCTGCAATTCTGGGTGTCTTGGGTAATTACTACACAAATGTAACCAACATCCCAAAGGCATTGTCGTTGCTTGATAGGGCCAGTGGGATATTAAGTGTCGGCGCCGATACTACCTTGCGTACAGAATTACACTGTTTACACGGCTATGTAGTGGCTCGATCAGGCCAGGAAGAACAGGCGGTACGCGAAATAAACCAAGCGCTTGCCAATCCCGATATCGGTGACAAGGAAGCAGTTGAATGCCTTAATTTGTTATCCCACATTTCCGCAGACATGGGAAAACCAGAGAAATCCTATCAGTTTGCAAAAAGCGCGCTAGAGCGCTTGCAGCTATCCCCCCGGCGACAACCCCGCAAACAGGCAAGCATCACGCAAACACTAGCCGCTGCGCAAGCCGTGCTCGGCCACAATGCCGAAGCGGACCAGCTTTTTGTATCGGCGCTAGAACAACACACTGCCTTGGGGCGCGAGCGAACATTGTCGGCCATTGCGGCACGTAACAACTGGGGGCGTATGAGTCTTAGCGCCGGCGACGTAAAGGCCGCACTGATGCAATTCGACCTATGCTTGCAACTCTACGCAGAAAGAGCGCCTGGGAAACAGCCAGAGGTCCCTACTCTGATTAATCGCGCTCTTGCGTTAGAAGATTCAGGTCGATTAGATGAGGCAATTGTCGACTACCAGCTTGCCATCAAGATAGGCGGCGAC
>JAYWAM010000186.1:0-14577 GCA_043782425.1 Betaproteobacteria bacterium | reverse complement strand
GCGCAGACCAGCGCCGTCACCACTTTTGGTCATGCCTTTAAGCAAGGCGATGTTCCTGCCGGTTACACCGTCATCGCCAAAGATGGTAGCGGCAACCCCATCACCCTTCAGGTAGATAAGAAAGCCACTCATGCAAACGGCTCGCTGCGCCACGCCATCCTCACAGCCAAGCTGGCGACACTGGGCGCTTCTGCAACGCAAGCCATTACGCTATTCGCGCAAGCAGACGGCGCTGCGCAAACTCCGGTTTCCCTCGCCAGCCTCCTTGCCACCAACTTTGATTCCCAAGTGAGCTTGAATGTCGGCGGCACGGTCTATAGCGCTTCTGCGCGCAATCTTTTACAAGGCACGCCCAAATTATGGCTCGCAGGCCCCGAAGTGTCAGAATGGATTGTGGGTGGCCCGGTCAAGAATGGAGGCGTGGCGCATCCGCATCTGGCTGTGTATTTCCACGTGCGCGCTTATGCAGGTTCGCCTATCACCAAAGTGAGAGTCGATGCAGTGGTGGAGAATGGATGGACGCTGGTGGCTGGGCCAAGTGATTTCACGTATCTCCCCACCGTCACTATCGGTGGAACCACTATTTACAACAATGGTGGAGCGAGCCTGACGCATTTCCAGCATACCCGTTGGCATCAGCTTGGTTGGTGGAACAGCGCAGACTCGAAGATTTACGCCAAGCTGAACACCACCTACCTTCAGGACACGAAAGCCATTCCGAAGTATGAAACGCTGACGCCGACGGAAGCATTCCTAAACGCTGCGCGCCAGAGCGCTGCACCGATGACTCCGGGCGATCAAGCGAACATGGATCTTGCGGGAGAAGCCGACGGGGTTGGGCCAATGCCACGCTGGGATGCCGTTTATTCTGTCAGTGGCGACAAGCGCGCCTTCAACTACATGAATGCCAACCACGATGGCGCCGCCGTTTACCCGACACACTTTCGCGATGAGATTACCAAACTTCCGGTAACCATCGATAGTTACCCTGATTCCGACACCTCCGATTGGAGTGGCGCTAACCCGCGATTCCCAAGATCAGCCACGGCCAACACCAACAACCCGGGAAGTTTCACCTCGCATCGCCCTTCCATCGGCTACCTCGCGTACTTGGTGACGGGCGATTACTACTACCTTGAGGAGATGCAGTTTTGGGCGTCCTATGATTTGGCGTGGACGGCAAGTTATGCTCGAACTGGGTCCGCAGCTTACCAAGCGTACGCCTCGACAAATGGTTCAACAGGAATTTTTTACGACGGAACATTGCGCGGCACGGCGTGGGCGTATCGTAATGTTGCGCAAGCGGCCAGCATTACGCCCGACACCGACCCCCTCAAGAGTTATTTCGCCAACAAACTCAATAACAATCTCGCCTATCATAAATGGCAGTACATCGATGCCAATAGCCCGGAGTCCAACAGTCTTGGCATGATGTATCAAGCGGGCCGGAATAACCCATCGAGCAGTATTTATGGGGAATACCGTATGTGGTATGACGCCTTCATATCATGGGCCTTTCAGTACCTTGTGGATTTAGGGGTCAGTAATGCGATACCGATGCGTGATTACAAGCTTAAGACACCGATTGGCATGATGGGAATAACTAAAAGCGAATCGTGTTTTCAGTGGACGCCCCAATATGTTTCGCGTGTGGGACCTCTCAGCGCCTCTCCGGTTTATTACGCAACCTACAGAGAGGTATATCTTGCTACGCTCGCGTCTCTAGTCCCCGAACAGTCAGCCGCGGCCGCGTACAGTTGTGGCAGTCCAGAGATGGCGGCGCATATGACTACTGCTTTAGGTCGAACATACGTAACTAATGAAATGACAGGCGGCCAAAACAACATTTACTACTATTTTTCCGCCATGCAGCCTGCGCTTGCAGCCGCAGCGGATTCCGGTCTTCCTGGTGGAGCAACTGCATGGAGTCGAAGTTTGTTGTCAGGCATACATCCAGACTACCGCGACCAACCGATCTGGGCCGTGATTCCGCGCACAGTATCCCAATGACCAAACCAAAAAATCTTCGTGCGTCGCGCCGCATTTCATTTGCGCATCACACTAGCGGTTTGTTAGCTAGAACCGGTGCGGCGGCAGCGTTGTTTCTCGGCGTGTTTTTGCTCACCACAATAGCCACCGCAGCCGTCATTCCCGTCGGCCCGACACGCACCTATACCCTGCCAAGCCAGGCCGCCGCCGTATCGTCAGATGGCGATGTTATCGAGATCGACGCCGGAATCTACCTCAATGACGCCGCCGTGTGGCGCAGTAACAATCTCACGCTGCGCGGCGTGGGTGGCCGCGCCCACATGAAAATGACGCAGCAGATTGACTATATTCCCAGCAACGATCAAGCCAACGGCAAAGGTATCTGGGTCACACGGGGCAGCAATATGACCATAGAGAATATTGAATTCTCCGGCGCCTCGGTCGCCGATCAAAATGGCGCCGGCATCCGTCACGAGGGAAATAATCTGACCATACGCAACTGCTACTTCCACAATAATGAAAATGGCTTTCTGGGAGAAGGCGGCGCGCTCATTATTGAAAATTCCGAGTTTGCCTACAATGGATTCGGCGATGGGTTTACCCACAATCTTTACGTCGGCAATACCGCGAGCCTGACTTTCCGCGGTAACTATTCGCATCACGCTAAAATCGGTCACACACTCAAAAGCCGCGCCCAGGAAAACTATATCCTCTACAACCGCATCACCGATGAAACCGGAACCGCGAGTTACGAGATCGATCTGCCCAACGGCGGGCGCTCGGTCATCATGGGCAATCTTATCCAGCAAAGCGCCACCACTGACAACAGCACCATCATTTCCTACGGTGCGGAAGGGCTGTCCAACGCGCTCAAAGATCTCTATGTGGTGAACAACACCGTAGTCAACAGCCGCAGCGCAGGCAGCACCTTCGTGAGCGCTGCCACTGGCACGACTGCCAGCATTCAAAATAATCTTTTTGTGGGAACCGGCACAGTGCTTTCCGGCCCAGGAACCCTGACCTCAAATCTCGCCAGTGCGAACCCTGGCCTGGTCAATCCAGCAGCGTATGACTATCACCTGCTCAGCACCTCATCGGCGCGCGACGCAGGCACGAACGCAGGCGTGACTTCATTTGGTTTCGCGCTGACGCCGAGCATGCAATACCTGCACCCCATCAATAGCGAGGCCCGCCCGCAGTCAGGCGCGCTCGATATTGGCGCGTATGAATATGCTGCACCAAATGCCGTCACGCTGTCGGCAAGCCCGGCCTCGGTAAGTCTGGGTGGCAGCGCCACACTCACCTGGAGCAGCAGCGGCAGCAGTTGCGCCGCCAGCGGCGCGTGGAGCGGCGACAAGGCTGGGAAAGGTAGCCAGGTATTGACCAACTTGAGCGCCACCGGCGTCTACACGCTGACGTGCAGCAATGCCGGGGGAAGCGCCAGTCAAAGCGTGACAATTACCATTTTGTAGCGCTTTCACATCTGCCGAAAGCGATGTTGAAACGTCTGTGTGACCGGCAGAATCTCAGCACTGCCGCTCAGACGTAACACCAGCCCGCTACCGCGCAAACTCGGCGCGCAGCACGTCAGGCAAAAGCAGGGCAAGCAGCAAAGCGAGTGCAATGCCAGGAACAAACCACGCGGGATGCGCCAGACGAACTAGCGACCAATAACGCGCCTGCAACATCACCGCGACCAGTACCCCGAGGCTGATGGCGCACAGCAGCGGCAGCCAGCGCCGCGCCGGGCGCGAGCTGATTACTGCATGTTGGCCCACGAGCAGAATCAGCGCAGCAGTGCAATACGCCGCGAACAACGCGGCAAGATCGGCTAGCCACACAGGGCGGAGAAAATCAAGATTTAACGCTAGTGGTCACTCGATTCCCTGACGCGCGCCTTGGCGTTAACCTTCATAATCGTCTGCTTCCTGGCGGCATCCTCAAAGGTCAAGGTCAGCGGCACTTTGTCACCTTTCTTAACTGGCTGTTTAAGCATCATGAGCATGACGTGATACCCGCCAGGCTTGAGCTCGACCACTTGTTTTGGCAGCACTTCGACGCCATCGACGGCGCGCATTCTCATAATGCCGTCTTGCATATCCATCAGATGAATTTCAGTGACGCCCGCAAGCGGCGATTCGACGTTCACCAGTTTCACCGGCTTGGCGCTTTTGATGTGCATGTAAGCCGCAGCCACGCTCGCGCCGGGCACGGTGGGCGTGGTCCAAATGTCGTAGACTTTGATGCCATCGGCTGCGAGGGCGAGAGAAGTGTGCACGGTGAGGATCAATGCGACAGCGGTGATTAAGAGGCGTTTCATGGTTTTGCTCCTATTGAGAATTGCGTAATTGCGTGACAACTTCGCGGCGCGATCACCCGGCTCATCGCCTGCGGGCCTGGGCGGCGCTTGTTTCGAACATGGTTTTCTCCTGTAGCTAGGTTATGAGGAGCACACAACATCTTAGAGTCTCATGTTTTGCGCGGTGATTTTCGCTTGCCCTTGCGTTTCGCATCCAGCCACGCGACGGCTTCGAGTTCAGGTGCGAATCGTTCTAGTGCGTCTAGCCCGGCGCGCCCCGTCGATCCAGCCTTTCCCGCGCGCCGCCAGATCCGCCCATGCTTCCTCAACTTCCCATGTGCGATGCAGTTTGAAGGCGCCCAGCAGGCATGCCGCCTGCGCGCTCGCCATAAACGATCAGCTTGTGCAAGGCAAAGCGGGCAGGGTGGGGGGACATTGGCAAGCACCACACCGGCAGTCGAAAGCAACGCCGCCTGCTCGACATTTTCCAGAGAGAACTCCATAAATTTGAGCGGCTGCAATGTGATATGCAATTGCGGATGCTCGAAATGCGTGTCGCCGCCGCGCCCCAACTTACGCCGAGCATGTTGCCGTAGGCGAGGAAGGCGTACGTACCGATGTGTATAAAGTTATACTAAGTTGTCAACCAGATTAGTATACTTGACTGTCGCTCCCGTGCTTTGGGCAATCGTTAACTGATAAGTTACGGCGACAGTCTCCTAGACTATGGCAAGCCCACAACGATTTCTTCAGTCTTCTCCCAGAGTTTTTCTGCAAGCGCCGTGTCCTGCGCGTGCTTGCTAGCTTGGGCGACGTTACAGTCGGCAAAGTACGCGCCACGAATCGAAGCTGTCGCCGGATGAACTGCAACGTAGCACTGGGTGGCGGCGCCTTGTGCAATATTCTTGAGCAGCAGCGGCTCAATAACAGAGAATGCGACACGCGCGCCAGCGCCGAGATGGCGCTGCAAGTTGGTGGCTATGACGCCAGGATGTACGGCGTTGGCGGTTTGTTCTGGCTTGGGCAGCCGCGTCGCGAGGTGTCGCGCAAAAAGAAGGTTCGCCAGTTTGGACTGGCCATACGCGCTCCACGCAGCGTAGCCTTTCTCTCCGGAAAGATTCTCGAACTCTATGCCTTCACGCGGCGCGCGGCGGTGCAGGCTGCTGCCGAGCATCACAACCCGGCCTCTGTCGGCTAGCTGGCCGAGCAGCCCGGTAATCAGCAAGTGATGTCCGACATGGTTGGTGAAGAATTGCAGTTCGTAGCCGTACTTCTGCTGCAACTGCGGCGGCGCCATGATGCCGGCGTTAGCGATGATGGCGTCGAGCGCGTAGCCCATCTGCTTTACGCCTTCCACGGCGGCGCGCACTGACGCTGGCTCGGAAAGATCGCAAGCCACGGGCAGGGCCTTGCTTGACACTAGAGCGCATGCCGCAGCCGCCTTATCGAGCGTGCGCGCTGCTCCGATCACCCTCGCCCCACGGGCGCACAGGGCGCCCAGGGTTTCCTGGCCCAGCCCGGCGTTGCAACCGGTGACGAGGATGGTGCGATCAGAAAGATCGAGGCCAGAAGTGACATCCGTAGTGGTGGAGTTGTAACCGAAGCCGCTCTTTCCGTTACCTTTGAAAAATCCGAGAATCGACATGTTGTCTCCGTAGTTTTTTCTTTGCTCTACAACGAACAAGAAAATGGGTGCGCTTCAAACTGATGTGAAACGAATTCAAGAACCTCAAAAAACTGTCATCCCCGCGAAAACGGGGAACCATTTTTTGCTAGCAGAACATGGATTCCCGCTTTCGCGGGAATGACAGATAAGGCGAATTTATTCACGCTTTTATCAGAAATTGGAAATATGCCGCATCAGTTTGAATCACACTCCAAGCAAATATACCCTTCTCCCCGCTTTGCGCTTCACTTCGATCCATGTCGAAGCAATGGTATGAGCCACAGCGTTAATATGGCTACACTACATTTTGCCGAGGTCAAACATGCCGCCTATTTTCTATCTGCCCGTTGCCGCCAGCCTTGCTCTTGGCGTCATGCCTGCCACAGCCGCTGCGCAGCACGACCGGGTTTTGCGCTTACCCGCAACTGAGGATATTCCCGCGCTTCATGTTCGCACGCAGCCGACGTCACAGCGCGCGCAACAGAATATTGGTGACGTACTTTACATCCATGGCGCAACTTTTCCTTCCGACGTATCGGTATTTTTTCGCTTCGATGGCCGCTCCTGGGCCGGTGAACTGAACGACGCTGGATTTAATGCGTGGGGCTTTGACTTTGCGGGCTATGGCCATTCGGGACGTTATGCAGAGACGGCGGCTAGCAGCGGGCCGCCAGGCCGTAGCGTGATCGCCGCGCGGCAAATCGCAGAGGTTATCGAAGCGATCCGCGCGCGTAACGGCGCGCGCGCAGTGCACTTGATAGCGCATTCCTGGGGGACCATCGCGGCCGGTCTCTACGCCGCGGAACATCAGGATCGAGTAGGCAAGCTGGTATTTTTTGCGCCGGTGGTGCGGCGCAATTTGCAAATCGCTACGCCAGCACTACCCGAATATCGCAACCTGACGATATGGGAGCAATACCGGCGCTTCGTTGAGGACGTGCCGCGCGGTCATCCACAGGTGCTGCTGGATCGGCACATTGAGCAGTGGAGTCGGGAATACCTGGCATCCGATCTGCAAAGCGCCACGCGCACGCCGCCAGCCGTAAAAACGCCGCTTGGGCCAATCGCCGATTTACAGGCGGCCTGGACAGGATCAGCGCTCTATGATCCGCAGCGCATCATCGCGCCGCTACTGATCGTGCGCGGCGAATGGGATTCGCTTTGCACTGATGCTGATGCTGCGCGTCTGCTCAGCGAGGCCGGTGCGCTTATCAAACAAGATCGTAAAATCGCCAAAGGCACACATTTGCTGCACCTGGAAGAAAATCGCGACAAGTTGTATCGCGCCGTCAACGAATTTCTCGTGGATAGGCAGTCATGATTGCGGTTATTTTTGAAGTGATCCCGCGTAGCGCATGTTTGCAGGAGTATCTGGAAATTGCAGCCCGTCTGAAGCCCGCCCTCGAATTGATCAATGGATTTGTCTCGGTTCGCGGTGGAAACGGATGAGGACAACGCCAGAGCCGCGTTTTGCGCGCATTGCCTCAATGATTGGCGACCCTACGCGCGCGCGCATGTTGGCCGTGCTGCTTGGCGGCAATTACTTCGCAGCCGGTGAAATCGCGCGCGCCGCGGGGGTTACGCCGCAAACCGCCAGCTCGCATTTGGCTAAACTGATCGAAGCCGAAATGGTTGTGGTGCGCGTACAAGGGCGGCATCGCTATTACCGGCTCGCCGATGGCGATGTCGCGCACGCGCTGGAAGCGTTATCGCTGCTGGCCGAACGCAATGCCCTGTCTGACAAATGGTCACGTGGTGCGTATCAGCCGCTGAAGCAGGCGCGCAGTTGTTATGGACACATCGCCGGAGAGCTTGGCGTCAACCTCCTCGATGCGCTGATAGCGCATCAATACATCACGCCAGAAGAAGGGCACTACCGGCTAAGCGAAGCCGGTCGTGTGTGGCTGCATTCGATCGGGGTGGAAGCTGAAGCGCCGCCGCAAAATATCCGGCGTTACGCCTATCCTTGTTTGGACTGGTCAGAGCGGCGCGATCATCTTGCGGGAGCGTTGGCTGGCGCGCTGCTGGATCAGTTCATCGCCAAGGGCTGGCTCACCCGGGTCGCCGATTCGCGTGCATTGCGAGTGACGGCTACAGGGCGGAAGATACTGGCATGCTTGTTTGCGCCGACATCGGGTTCCGTTGTGACAGCAGCGGAAAAATATAATGCCCCCGGCGATTGAGGTACATGAGGCGCCTCTTGTGCAACGTGGCGATCCATTATTGGCCATTTTGTTTAATCGCCGATGTGTGCGCCGATGAGGACGATATTTGACGTGTTGTAAATACTTCGATGTTTGATGAAACATTGGCACACAACAATGCGCTATTGTTGATTCCCGTCCCTTTCACCCAGGAGCAATCACGATGATCACATGTTTCATTCGCTACCAGATCGACCCCTTTCAGCGCGAGGAATTTTGCATCTACGCGAAAAACTGGGGGCGCATCATACCGCGCTGCGGTGGCAATTTGCTCGGCTATTTCCTCCCGCACGAAGGCAGCAACGATATCGCCTGGGGCTTGATCGCATTTGACAGCCTCGCGACTTACGAGGCCTACCGGGTACGGTTGAAAACCGACGCAGAAGGCATCGCGAATTTCGCCATGGCCAGTGAAAAGCGCTTTATCCTGCGCGAGGAGCGCAGCTTTACGGAAGTCGTTGAAGGCGCATTTCAAATACGAGCGCAGCCGGGAGCATGCACATGATCGCGGTCATTTTTGAGGCCAAAACGAACGCCGCGCACAAAGCTGATTATCTTGACGCCGCAGCGGTATTGCGCCCGCAGCTCAATGACTTTGACGGCTTTATATCGATTGAACGCTTTGAAAGCCTCTCTGAACCGGGAAAGATTCTCTCGCTTTCGTTTTGGCGCGATGAAGAAGCGGTACGAAATTGGCGCAATCTCGAGGCCCACCGTAGCATTCAAGCTGCGGGACGGGAGCACATTTTCGACGACTACCGTTTGCGCGTCGCTCGAATTATTCGCGACTACGGCATGCGCGAGCGCGCTGGCGCGCCGGAGGATTCACGGGCTAAACACGGGGGTTAAGCAAGAACCTATGGGGACAGGATCGAAATATTTTCGAACAGTCATGATATTCCCTGACACCGCACGTCGCATCACGCATGCGCTGTCTTCTTGGCATTCCTGATTTTGATCTCAACTGTCTTGCCGACCGCCCGCGCCGCTTTCATCAGAGTATCGAGTTGAATCGCGACGTTATCCGGGTCGAGCACACGATCCAGTTGCGAGCGGCTGGTTGCCATCATCTCGGCCATCTTCACTTTGGAAATATTGGCGGCCTGCATACTTTCTTCAATCTGTTCGGCCAGTGCTCGTTTAAGCGCTTTGGCCTGCACCTCTTCAAACATGCCTTCATCTTTGAGGAAGTCATCGAAGTTTGATCCGGCGTGCGGATTACGTTTTGCCATGTTGGTACTCCTTGAATCGTTTTTCGGCCAGCGCAATTTCGCTGGCCGGGGTTTGCTGCGTCTTTTTGACGAATCCATGCAACAAAATCATCGTACCGTCATCTACTGCAAAGAACGTACGCGCAATGCGATTACCGAGCGATGTTCTGATTTCCCAAATTCCTCCGTGCAAATGATCCACGCGTGGTTTGCCAAATGGGCCATTTGTATTGAACGTACGCAATGTCTTCACCGATCGAGCGTCGGTCCTGTTTGATCATATTTTTCAACCATTCGCGCACCGGTTCATTGCCGCTTGCGGAGGTATAGAAAACGGCGACCAGCCTAGGTGCACTTTTCATTTCAAATTCCTTTTTGCGCCTCACGGCGTTACGTTGTATAGAAAACAACAGCTAGTCTTGGCGCACTTGCCATGAAGAGAATTGTACCTTATACGGTACGGAAGTCAATTGGCTATTGATCACATTTTCAGGGAATATTCGGATTCAGAGACTAACTATTCTATTCAAACTAGATAGACCTTCTCGGCAACACCAGTTTGAATCATCAGTCGCGCCAATACAATGGTCGCTTTGCACCCGAATGTGATTGGCCCATTTAGCGGCGTTTAGTTGCCTCAGGCTCTACGCATGTGATCCCCAAGCACTTCATCGATGATGCGCCAAGGTTGCGCAGCTTCGACGGCGTTTGTATTCGTGTGGTCGACCGCAACGATCAAGGCTTTCCATAAAGTCCAGCCGCGACTGCGGGCCCATGTATCGGCGTTGAGAGGAAGCATAGTGCGGAAAACTTCGCGGCTTTCGCCGCCGAACAATGTCCAGGCGATTGACAGATCGCAGGCGGGGTCGCCTACTCCCATCTGCCCAAAATCGATGACCGAACTCAACTTGCCACCTTGCACCAGCAGGTTCCCAGTGCTGACGTCGCCGTGGATCCACACCGACGAACCTTGCCAGGTGCTCGCAAGCGCCGCTTCCCAGACCTCGGTAGCAGCGACGGCATCAATTCTGTCCTCCAGGACGGTTATCGCCTTCCGCGTCTCCGCGTCGTAAGTCGTTAGCGAACCACCACGATAGAAATTGTGCGGTCCAGGCGGAGGTCCGCCTGTGGGGTCGATGCGCTGTAGAGCGATGAGAAATTGCGCAAGGCTGGCCGCGAAGTCGCGCAGATTGGCTATGCGCTCTGGGACGGCGGTGTCGCCGTCAAGCCAGCGGTAGATGGACCACTTCCAGGGATAACCTTCCGTCGGCTCTCCAAGCGCTAGAGGCGCTGGAATCGGAAGAGGCGGCAATGGCGCCAGTCTTGGTAGCCACAACTGCTCCTTTTCCACCTGCATCTCATAGTCCGCAGCGCTCGGCAGGCGCACTATCATGTGCTCGCCCAAGTGAAAGGTTCTGTTGTCCCACCCGCTGGCCGCAACCGGCCAGACCGGGAGATCTGACCATTGCGGAAATTGGCTGGCCACCAGACGACGCACGAGCGTGTCGTCTATAACCGGTTGCTTGACGTCCATTCGAGAGTCGGTTATTGCGATGCTGTCTTTCTGGGAATTTGCGGTTAGACAAGCGTGCTAAGCAAATGACGCCTTAATGCTTCAACCGCTTCTGCATGGGCTTTTGGCTGTTACGCTTTGGGTGCTTCAACTGTTGGTGTCAGGCCAGCCGCATTCGCGCGCTTCTGTAGGCGTCGGTCGAAGCTTAAAAATATGCTGCAAGAATTCGCGCATGCAAGGTGTAGCGCGTCTGCAAAATCCAGACCGCGTTGATGGCCATTCAATGCGGCGAGCACGCTGCCGCGGTTTTCGATTTGCACATTCTCCAAGCCACACAGTGACTCAAACACGCGCCGAATGTCCTTACGCGAAAGCGCATAAAAGCCGCGCATTACCCACTCGAATTCCAAGATGACGGACATTGGCACATACACCTTGCCTGTCAGTGCGGCAATGGCGACCGGTCGTTGTTTGGCAGCTTCAGGATCGTCCGCATCGTTGATGAAAAAGCGCGCCAGCACATTGGTGTCAATCGCGTTCATTTTTTCTTGTTCAATATCGAAGCCGGATCGAAATCGAATAAGCTGCGCGCCTTGCCTTTTGTGGGGGCAGTCACCATGCCTGCGCAAGCGGCGATGTTAGCAGCCTTAACTGGGCGAGATACCACCAGCCGTACGCCGTCTGCCTCCTCGATAATTTCCATCCGTGTGCCGACCATCAGCCCCAGCCGCCTGCGAATGTCGGCGGGAAGAACCACCTGTCCTTTGGAGGAAACAGTCATCATTGCCATCACTATCTCCTTCTGGTCTAGTGAGGGGTGCAGTATAGCACAAGTCTTACAAAGTAAGGCGACTTTCGTCAAAAGAGGGCGTCTAAAATAATTTGTCATTCCCGCTTTCGCGGGGTGACAAGGGGGTGCGATTCAAACTGATGCGGGAAGCGGGTTTGATTGATGGATCGTTTGCTTGGTGGATTGATGGGTATCGCTACGCTCAACCCATCCTACGCTTGCTTGCCACATCAGGTTGAATCGCACCCATGACAAGAAGATTTTAAGTGATGCCCTTGAGTCTACATTTGGGGGTACCCAGAACAATTAGAAATATTAATGTCCTTGATGAAGCGCTGATAGACGTTGATTTTCAGATCAAGGTGGGTGGTAACGGTATACGGGCCATACGCTGAGGGAATCGCTGCCGCTTGAATGATGGCCTTATCATTTAGCGGACGCGATGCGGTGAGAACAAAGCCCGTTGAGGTGAGGTTCGCAGTATCAACGTTCAAGCTTCCCGGATACGGTAAACGATAATGAATGATCCCTGCTGGTTGGCTGACTTTGACGTAGAGCAATCCATCGGCGCTAGTGTAACGAACTTCAACCGGCCAGAATTCACCAGCCGCAGAAGTGCAGGTAAAGTCAGGCACTTGCCCTACGGATGCCAACGCATCTGACACCTGCGCTTCAGTTCCCTGTGTTGCTGATAATGCAGGCCATGCTGAGCAGGCAACGATACAAACGAAGAACCTCTTCATTACTGCAATGAAACCTGTTTTCATAATCTCTCCAAGTAGAAATGGTTAGCGGGAAGGTAGATCAAAATACGCATTATTATTTTATCACTGTCCTTGCACTTTTTTTTCCAGCCTCTCCAGAAAGGGCGAGAGCTGTGCCGCGCTCCAGCGCAGCGCTAGAGAGGCTTCCACACGCAGCGCCGTACGCACGCGCAAGCGCAGCAGGCGCTGCGCCCCCTCGATTGCTTTGACTTGCTCGCCCTCCCAGATGATTTCGCTCTCAACAGCCAGATAAAGCAGGTCGCCGTTGTCGAAATCGATGAACAGCAGACCGGCGCGCGGATTGACTAGCAGATTGCCTATGGTGTTGAAAAATAGGTTGCCGGAAAAATCGGGGACGGTAAGTGTGCTGTCGTCGTTCACGCGGACGAAGCCTGGCTTGCCGCCGCGATGCGAAACATCCACGCCATGCGCCGCGCTGCTGACGTCACGCTTGTTGGCAGGATAGGCGCTGGCGATGAAAAACGTGTCTGCGCGCAGGATTATCCGGCGTAGCGCTGCATCGTTTAACCCGGTGCGGTGTACAACTTGTTCGACCCTTGCGTCGCTGTCGCCGTGAACATACTGCGCTTCTCGCGCCTGGATGTACTTGGGGCAGTTACCGAAACTCTGGGTCACCCGTACCTGAAAGCTGTCATCCGTGACACTCTCAACGACGCCGTTCATACGGTTGCGCCGCCGGGTATGCGGTTCAATGCCGAGCAAGCCGATAGGCGCTCCGGCAAGCAGGGTTTGCGCGAGTGGATCAGCCGTAAGAGGGCGCGCGCGAATGGCGAGTTCGCGCGCGCGTGGCGACTCGATAAACCCCGGCGCATTGGCCAGCACCGAGGCCCAGGGCTGGCCCTGGTCATCCACCGTGCCGACGATCACGAAAGGCAGCAGGCTGAAGAATTCGCGATGCTGATCGGGCATGAAATCGCGGATTGCGTGGCGCCCCACTGCCGCAAGTTTTTCGCGCACGCCGACGCGCTCCTGCGCCGCGCATTCGCCTTCGTGAAAGGGGGCAAGCGGCAGCGTCACGCTGTCACGCCGCCAAGCCAACCGCCGATCGCGCCATCGGCACGAAGCGCGGCAAGCCTTCGATGCGCGCCAGCCAGTCGCGCAAGTGCGAATACGGCGTGAGCGAAACGTTGCCTTCCGGCGCGTGCGCGATGTAACTGTAGTTGGCGATGTCGGCGATGGTGGGTGCATCACCGGTGAGGAATGGCGCTTTTTGCAATTCATTTTCCATCACGGCAAACAGGCGCTTGGCGCGCGCTATCACTTCATCCGCGTTGAACGGCGCCTTGAAAAGCTGGATCAGCCTGGCCGCAGCAGGGCCGAACGCCACCAGCCCCGCCGCCACGCTGAGCCAGCCTTGCACCGCAGCCGCGCGTGCGGGTTCACGCGGCAGCCATTGTTCGTCGGCGTATTTAGCGGCGAGGTAAACCAGAATCGCGTTCGAGTCCGCCAGCGTGAGATCACCATCCTGAATCACCGGCACCTGGCCGAAGGGGTTCATCTGTAGATACGCAGGCGTTTTTTGCGCCCCGGCTGCCAGGTCAACGTCGATCAACTCGACCGGCAGATCGAGCAGCGCAAGAAATAACTCAACGCGATGGCTGTGGCCGGAAAGCGGGTAGCGGTAAAGCTTGATCGGCTGTGCCGGGCGGATGCGGGCGGAAGTAGTCATGGTGCGGTCCTTAAGGTTGGCGGAGCAACGAAATGTGTTGCGAAACGCATTATGTTTGTTTCATGAAACTGAATAAATGGCTAAATATGCAATTGACTACTCCGATAAGTGGATTAATATGTCGGACATGGATAAGTTGAAAGCCATGCACACTTTCATGCGCATCGCCGACGAGGGCAGCCTCACTGCCGCCGCGCGCACGCTCGATTACTCGCTGCCTGCGGTGGTGCGTTCGCTCGCCGCTCTGGAGGCGCACCTGGGCGTGCGCCTGTTCAATCGGACGACGCGGCGCATTTCGCTGACCGAAGAGGGCAAACGCTATCTGGAAAATTGCCGCCAGTTATTGACCGCGGTTGAAGACGCCGAGACAGCGCTGACGGCCGAGGCGGCGGAACCCGCAGGCAATCTCGTCATCACCGCGCCGGTGCTGTTCGGCCAGATGTATGTGGCC
>JAYWAM010000185.1:0-2076 GCA_043782425.1 Betaproteobacteria bacterium | reverse complement strand
AATTGCGCCCGCGCAATGGCCCTCGCTCTGGGATAAGCCGGTGCGCACCTACATTGAACTGACCGGCGCGCCTACCGGCTGGGGATGGCTCGGCAAGCTCGCCAAGAGCGATTATGCGAGTCTCAGCGGCGTGGCCGTGCTGGCCGGGTGTTCGATGTTGAGCGTGGTAGCACTCATTCCAATGTATCTCAAGCGCCACGACCGCGCATTTGCCCTGATTGCAATGCTGCAAGTGCTGGTGCTGGTGCTGGCGGCCTCGGGCATCCTGCGCGCAGGCCACTGAAGCGTAGACCGCCCCATGTCCACGCCAACTTTCTCGAAACTGCTGCTCGCGACTGAGGGCACCGAATTTGATGCTGGAGCCATGCGCGTGGCGCTGGCGATGGCATCTGCGCAAGCTGTCCCGCTTGGCGTGGTGTTTCCGTTGATGAGCAATCCGGAATACGAAGCTGTCGCACCGCAGGCCGCCGCAAAGGCAGAACGTGATGTGGCTGTCTCTCTTGCAAAACTCCATGACCTGGCAAGCAAAGCTGGCGTCACGCTGGAGGTATGCGTGCGCCGTGGCTCAGCGCCCGATCAAGAGATCTTAGACGAGGCGGTGCGATCAAATGCCGATCTGCTGATCCTGCGGCGCCGAGGCAAGAGCAGTTTCCTCAGCCGTCTGCTGATTGGCGAAATGGTGGGACGCATTCTGGATCGTGCGCCATGCGATGTCCTGATAGTGCCGCGCACATGCAAGCTGTGGCAGCGGGGCATCATGGTCGTTATCGAAGGCTCGGAAACTGCATCCGCAGGTGCCATCGCTGCAACGGGTGCTGCGATGGCGCGCACCGCCCGCTTGCCACTATCGCTGCTCGTCATTTCATCCGGGGGCGAAGACGCGGCGCGACCTTCGCTCGCACTCGCTGAAGCTGCCGCGGCATCCGCAGGGGTCGTGCCTCACTCAGAACTGGTGCACATTGAAAGCGCGCCGGGAAACACGCGCGCGGCCATCACTGCAGGCGCAGACCTGTTGGTGATCCGGTTTGGCGCACCGGGCACATCATCCGGAACGCTAATGCGCAAGGTAATCGCCGCATGTGACGTGCCAGTTCTCGCACTACGCAGGTAGCGTCGCGGGACAAGTTCTTAATCCCTCGAGCGCGGACAACCTACCCACATGGGTTATGGGGTTATTACTCGATTCGGGAATAGACGCAGAAAATTAGAGAACGCCTAATAGGAGATGACGTGGCTGTCGGCACGACACATTGATGCAGCCTGCACGAATAATGAAAAACGAGGAGAAATCAGGATGAATTTTGACAAAGAATTTGACGCTTCGGGGCTTTCCTGTCCGCTGCCAATTGTAAAAACCAAAAAATCACTTAACGACATGGCATCCGGGCAGGTTCTGAAGATTACCTCTACTGATCGGGGATCCGTCGCTGACATGGCGGCATTTGCCGAACAAACCGGCAACGTACTGCTGTCCTCGACCGAAGAGGGCGGCAAATACGTGTTCCTGATGAAAAAAGGTTGAACACTACACGTAAATAAATTGCGGCATTGCGTATCACGGACAGTAAATTCGAGGAGAGATCATGGCAGCGAAAAAGATGGCGCTCATCGCCACCAAGGGAACGCTCGATATGGCGTACCCGCCGTTCATTCTTGCGTCCACGGCGGCTGCGCTAGGCTATGAGGTGCAGATTTTTTTCACCTTTTACGGTCTACAACTCCTTCGCAAGGACCTGTCGGACGTAAAAATCAGTCCACTCGCCAATCCGGCAATGCCGATGCCCGTGCCCATGCCGGTGATGGTGCAAATGCTGCCCGGTATGGAGTCGATGGCAACAATGATGATGAAGAAAAAACTCAAGTCAAAGGGTGTCGCCTCGCTCGAAGAACTTCGCGCACTATGCCTCGAAACGGATGTCAAGTTCATCGCCTGCCAGATGACCGTGGATCTATTTGAATTCGACAAAAGTGATTTCATCAAACAGATAAGCTACGGCGGCGCATCGACGTTCATGGGATTCGCCGGACAGACCGACATCTGTCTCTTTGTTTAAGATTTGCTGCAACCATGCCGGG
>JAYWAM010000184.1:0-5507 GCA_043782425.1 Betaproteobacteria bacterium | reverse complement strand
TTCTAGGTTTAAGCCAAAGGTATTGGTCTCACCACGTCTTCGGATACAAATTCCGGATTTTACGTATTGAACCGATACCAAGAGTTTGTTACCGTATGTGGTGGACTTCAGCGTGTTGCAGCGACAACTCGTGGTCGCATGTACTTTCGAAGCCTAAATCGCTCATCTTTCCCTCTCAAAGGAACAGCAATGAAAAAATTCCTCACCCTAATGGCGCTCGCATCCGCGCTGCAAGTCAGTGTTGCGCTCGCCGCCGACACCTCCGCACTCACGGTCAATAAAGGCAGCAATAAGCCTGGTGATGGCCAAACTGTCACCATGAAAGGGAGTCCACTTCCTCTGATCGGCACCGGCATCGAGGTCGGCAAACCGCTGCCGTCCGCCGTATTGACCAACGGCAGTCTGGGGCCGGTGAACCTGGCCGATAGCAAAGGTAAGGTGAAAATTATCAACATCGTTCCCTCTATCGACACCAAGGCGTGCGAAGAGCAAACCCATCAGTTGTCGGAAAAAAATGGCGGCCTCGATAAGCAAGTCGAACTCATCACCGTGAGCATGGACTTGCCATTCGCGCAGCAACGGTTCGCGAAGGAAGCCAAGATTAGCAACGTGACGTTCTTGTCCGATTACAAAACCGGCGAATTCGGCATGAGCAATGGCCTATTGGTAGGGCCGCTGCATCTGTTAGCGCGTAGCGTGATCGTCACCGACAAAGACAATATCGTGCGCTACATCCAAGTGGTGCCGGAACTGACCAATCTTCCCGATATGGATGCAGCGATGAAAGCGGCAAAAGCGCTGCTTTAACCGCTCGACCCGCTTCAATAGACAGCCCCGCCTCGAGCGGGGCTTTTTTTCACTTCCTCAAGATGCCGGCCGCTCGATCAGCGTGCATGGGCGGCGTCCCCTATGAGATAATCTTGTGTTCCCCATTTTCAATATTTCGCTCCTAAGGACCCTCCATGGATGAAAACAAGAGCAAGGCGCTTGCTGCGGCGCTATCGCAAATAGAAAAGCAATTCGGTAAAGGTTCAGTGATGAAACTGGGCGACCATGACGTGGTGCGCGATATCGATGTCGTATCGACCGGCTCCCTCGGCCTGGACATCGCCTTGGGTGTGGGCGGCCTGCCGCGCGGACGGGTAGTGGAAATATATGGACCTGAATCCTCCGGCAAGACCACATTGACCTTGCAGGTTATCGCCGAGATGCAAAAAATGGGCGGCGTCGCCGCGTTTATTGACGCGGAACATGCGCTCGATCCGCAATACGCACAAAAGCTCGGCGTCGATGTACCGGAACTTTTGATCTCGCAACCGGACACCGGCGAACAAGCGCTAGAAATCGCTGACATGCTGGTACGCTCCGGTTCCGTCGATATCGTCGTGATCGACTCGGTCGCTGCGCTCACACCGAAAGCCGAGATCGAAGGCGAGATGGGCGATTCCCACATGGGTTTGCATGCGCGCTTGATGTCACAAGCGCTGCGCAAGTTGACGGCGAATATCAAACGCTCGAACACGCTGGTGATTTTCATCAACCAGATTCGCATGAAGATCGGCGTGATGTTCGGCAACCCGGAAACTACAACTGGTGGCAACGCGCTGAAGTTTTATGCGTCCGTGCGCTTAGACATTCGCCGCATCGGCTCCATCAAAAAAGGAGAAGAAGTCATCGGCTCGGAAACGCGCGTGAAAGTCGTCAAGAACAAAGTCGCACCGCCGTTTCGTGAAGCGCTGTTCGACATTCTCTATGGCGAAGGCATCTCCCGCGAAGGCGAGATCATCGAGTTGGGCGTGACCCATAAAATTGTCGACAAATCCGGCGCCTGGTACGCCTACAACGGTGAGAAGATCGGGCAAGGTAAAGACAACTCGCGCGAATTTTTGAAAGAGAACCCGGCGATCGCGCAGGAAATCGAAGCCAAAGTTCGCGCCGCCGCCGGTGTTGCAGCGCCTGGTGCAAAGAAAAATGGAGAAGCCTCCGAAAAATGATCTGCGCGATCGCGCACTGCGCCTGCTCGCGCGGCGCGAGCACACGCGCGCTGAGTTGGCACAAAAGCTATCGCGATTCGCTGACGAACATGACGACCTCGATTCGCTGATCGACGAACTCGCGCAATCGGGGCTAGTCTCCGATCAGCGCTTCGCGGAGCATTTCATCGCGGCAAAACAAAAACGCTTCGGCCACTTAAAGATCGCTTACGAGCTTAAAGCCAAAGGCCTCGACGCGGAAAGCATCAAACAGTTGACGGTCACATCGCGCGAACAAGAACTCGACGCCGCCCGCGAAGTCTGGCGAAAAAAATTCCCGTCGCCGCCCTCAAGCTCCGCCGAAAAAGCCAGGCAAATGCGCTTTCTTCAGGGGCGAGGGTTTTCCGGCGACACGATTTACCGGCTATTCAAAACCACCGAACAATAGTGCCATCAGCCCCTGCCAGAAGCCGCGTGTAGCGTACTTCCAGGCAAGGCATGGCTGGCGAGGCAATATCCATGCGCCTCGCAAGGTCGTGCTTAACGCATCCAGTGGGCTCGCCACGCCGCGCCGGTTCTGCGTAGAAGCAAGTCCGTTATAACGACGTCACCGTTGAACATTAGCGGCCGCCCACACGTTTTCGTATGTCTCCAAATCAACGGCGAAATCGACTCCCAACAATCAAACCACTCGCTTCGCGATCAACACGGCGTTGTTGCCGCCGAAGGCGAAGGAATTCGACATGACTGCGTTCATGGGAACGTTTGTTCGCGCATCGATATGAGCGCCGCGAGGATTTCGACCAAGCCGGTCGGACCCATGAGGTGACCGTGTAATGCTTTGGCGGAACTGACGGGGACCCGCGTTGCCGATTGGCGAAACGCGGCCTTGATGGCGTTGGTTCCTACTACGTCGCCCACCCTCGTCGCGCTACCGTGGGCATTGATGTAGCCGATGTCCGTGGGCGACAGTTCAGCGTCTTCTAGTGTAGTGTCCAATAAATAACTGGATAATTCATTTCTGCGCTTTTCGCGTGCGTGGCAGAGTGCAACCGGGCTGAATAGTTTCCATGGTTTGCCGGCAACGCGAGAGTTTTGCGATGATGGATTCTACCGTGGCAGTCCAGACAAAGGGCTTGGGGTTTTCGTTCCAAGCGAGCAAGAATTCCTCAATGGCCTGGTGCAGGTCTGCGACGCTGGCGAATGAGCCACGGCGGATTCTTTTACGGGTCAACTCGCCAAACCAGCGCTCGACCAAATTCAACCAACTGGAACTGGTGGGAACAAAATGCGAGACAAACCGGGGGTGACGCTTAAGCCAGGCCTGCACATTGGGATGCGTGTGGGTACCATAGTTGTCCATCACCAAGTGCAAAGCGACCTCGCCGGGGAATTCCGCATCCAGCCGACGCAGGAATTTCAGAAATTCCTGGTGGCGGTGGCGTACATAGCACTGGCCAATGACTTTGCCTTGCAATACCTCCAGGGCGGCGAATAAACAGGTGGTGCCGTTGCGCTTGTAATCGTGAGTCATGGTGCCCAGACGCCCCTTCTTCATTGGCAGTCCGGGTTGCGTGCGGTCCAGGGACTGAATCTGGGTCTTCTCGTCCACGCACAGCACCAGCGCCTGGTCGGGGGGATTCAGGTACAACCCCACCACATCGGTGAGCTTCTCCAGAAACCGCGCATCGCGCGACAGCTTGAAGCTCTTGACCCGGTGCGGCTTCAAATTGTGGCTGCGCCAGATCGTGCTGATCGTGGATTTGCTCACGCCCTGCGCTTGCGCCATCTGCCGGCAGCTCCACTGGGTCATGCCTTTGGGTTTGGTCGACAGCGTCGCTTGGACAATCGCCTTGATCTTATCGGACGAATAGGTGGGCTTGCGTCCGCGCCCCGCTGCAACCGACCACAAACCCTCTGCACCCACTTGTGCAAAGCGCGAGCGCCACAGGGCCACGGTCTTCACATCGACGCTCAACTCCATGCCGATCTCCAGATTCGTGTGCCCGGTCGCGGCGGCCAGAACAATTCGGCACCGCAGCGCCACCTGCTGCGGAGTTCCATGGGCCGCCACCCAGTGCTCAAGTCGCTCCCGAGTGGTATCCGCAAGGCTTACAACCGGACTTATTCTGGGCATGCATCAGCATAACTCAATCCACATAATAACACCAGTTATTTGTTGGACACTACACTAGTTGTCGCCTGGATAGTTAAATTTACGCTGCCTTTTTGAGTGTCGAGTGATTTTCTTTTTGACGACACTAGTGTCCGGTTAAAGTGCGAACAGATTCAATTGGTTATTGGGAATGGGTTGAATTGAGGCGGCGTGATCATGGGGAAGCGCTTGAAGCAAAGGGATTTGCTCGAACAGAGTGACCGACAATATCGGTAGAAGTGAATAGAGCGCGGCCTCGAGGTTCAGACGCTTCTTGACTATAGCAACGAGCACGTAGACAGCACGGTGGTGGCAACGCTGCAACGCGTCGACGAATTGGTTGCGACCGGCGAAGCGGAAAACGGATTCGTCAGGGTCGACGCAGCTAACTTCAGCGGCTGGGTGCAGCGCACATTGGTCGGGCCTACCGGGCGTTGACGTGGGGGCACCAGTGTCTTTGCGCGGGTCTTTGGCGGGTTGGGGACCGGCGGGTCAGAGGTTACCCCAGCGGCAGGCGCACCATAACGCCACGCCGCCATTTGGATTGCGCTCGATGACCAAGCATCCGCGCTACCACGCTACGCATCATTTTGCCATTATGGGACATCGCGAATAAAAATCTCAACGGGGCTTTTTTGCTTGGGCTTACTGCATCGCTGCGCTGCCGGTGCGTCAATGCGTGATGTACCTTTACGTCAACAGGGTTAATGCAATGCACGGTTATTAGCAGGCGCGCATGCAATACAGCAATACACCGCCTAGAAATTCTATAAATTTGTCAACACCCGCATGAAGTGGGCGCCGTACCTTGCGACGCGCCCTGGGATGGCGGCTTTGCGGCACGTTTTGTATGACGCTCAAGCAGCAGGAAAGGTTTACTTTTGACTTTATAACAAGCTCAGCCACGATCCGCAACCAGCTTGCCTCGTAGCGAAACATGCTTGGAAAGCCAATGTCCGTGCGGTTCCCAGGCATGTTCGTTTTGCTATTGCTGCATGAGCGTCTTGAGGTATTCAATGAGATCGGCGCGTTCTTTCGCGTCGGACACGCCGACCGGCATCATCGTGCCCGGCACGCGCTGTTCAGGATTGGCAATGAATTCGTCGAGGGTGCGCCGATCCCAAAAGATGCCCGATTCGCTCAGCGCGGCGGAGTATTGAAAACCTTGGAGGACGCCGGCCTGGCGCCCGACTAGGTTGAACAAATGCGGACCGGTCGGTCGATGTTGCGGCGTATCGCTATGGCAACCGACGCAGAGTAAGAAAACTTTTTGCCCGTTAGCAACATCGCCGGTCCGTGGCGCATCTACCGATTCTTCGGCCTGAGTAAGTGCAGCCAACACTAACAGCGCGACCAACGTTGCAAGTTGCCTCATTTCT
>JAYWAM010000183.1:0-2080 GCA_043782425.1 Betaproteobacteria bacterium | reverse complement strand
GCCACTTTGGACCAAGGAGGTGAGGGAAAACAGTATTTTCGCGTTTTCTTGTGTGTTGGGAACGATTCATCGGGGTCCTTCACAATCGCATTTTGTAGGAGAATACTTAATAGCGTGACAGTAATAGCGTGACATTCGCGTAACAGCATTGGCATTTCGCCCTCTTTCTTTCTACGATCAAATATTTCCGTTGAATATTAGGCGCGGTCTCGGATTCTCTAATCGTGGCCCGAATATACAAAATAGTGTACATGTGGCACGTGTATACCTTGCACGCTCCCACTGGTACCGGTGCCGTGCCGGTACACCCCACCCGACTTCAAGGTTTTCGCAAGATCACTCGCTGTGGCTGCCACACGATACACGATTGTGCTTCGCGTGCCGCCGCACACGCGTCGTGGAACACACTATCTTCCACCAATACCATTCTTCACCTCTCAACAACGAAAAACGGCGCGTCGATTATCACGTCAATGAAGAAGAAAGCAGCAAGAACTTATCGAGCTTGCAGGAGGGGCAGCAGTATTGAAGAAACGGAAGGTTCAATCAGAATCGAAGGCGGGGGCTGAGCTGGAAGTGGTGGCAACACCATGAACATGAGCTCGGGAGTCGACAGCTGCAAGGGCGATGCTCTGTAGCAGTCTTCGGCGTCGTCGTATGAAGTTCAAAAATCAACCTGGGCGGCAAAGGCTGGCAGTCAAGGGGCGCAGCAAGTGTCGGTGGTCGGTGCAACAAGTGCGGGCGCAACAAGCGTCAGTGCAGCAGCCACTAGCGCAAGAAACCTCGGCGCCACAGGCCCACCAAGCGTTGGCGCCACGGGCCCACCAAGCGTCGACACAGCAGCCACCAGCGTAACAAGCGTCGGCGACACAAGCACAACAAGCGTCGGCGCAAAAGGAGAAACCACTGTCGCAGCAATTGTCGACACGGCGAGCTTGGTAAGCTTGGAATATGCGATCTTGTGCGCCGCGAGCATTTCGCTGCGGTCGTCGGCGTATCCGGTGCAGCCAGCATCAGTGCAGCGCGCACCACTACAGTCAACCAATGCTATTCGTCTGGAGCAGATGGCTCAACAATCAACCTGATCTGAGCGCTTGGCACAGGGAGCGTCACGCAACGTGGGCAGGGGAGCAGGAGCCTCGGCGAATTTAGCGGCGCAGCGAGCGTTGGCGTAGGCGCAGGAGTGTTGGCGTCGAAAGCGTTGGAATTGGGACTGGCGCAGCGAGCGTTGGCGTAGGCGCAGGAGCGTTGGCGTCGGGAGCGTTGGCGTTGGGACTGGGAGCGTTGGCATTGGCGCAGCGAGCGTCGACAAGCGTGGGCGCTAGCAACCAGCGTCGGCGCGACAAGCTTTGCCACAGGAACTACCGATGCAACAACTGTCGACGTGGCGAGCGCTGACGACCCCTGTTTTCGCAGCGGTTGTCAGCGCCTTTAGCATTAACGTCTCTAGCGTTACTAGCGCAGCAATTGTGGCCATGCGAGCGACAACCAGGAGCCTCGGCGGATTTAGCGGCGCAGCGAGCGTTGGCGTAGGCGCAGTAGTGTTGGCGTCGGGAGCGTTGGCATTGGCGCAGCGAGCGTCGACAAGCGTGGGCGCAAGCAACTAGCGTCGGCGCGACAATCTTTGCCACAGGAACTACCGATGCAACAGCTGTCGACGTGGTGAGCGCTGACGACCCGATGCAACAGCTGTCGACGTGGTGAGCGCTGACGACCCCTGCGTTTTCGCAGCGGTTGTCAGCGCCTTGAGCATTAACGTCTCTAGCGTTAGCGCAGCGAGCGTCGACAAGCGTGGGCGCTAGCAACCAGCGTCTGCGCGACAAGCTTTGCCATGCGAACTAGTAGCTAGCTGATATAATGTACCATACAGTAGATATCAAATTATTGTAATGTTCTATGGGTGACCTTTTTCTTGTAGGCAGCTGGCAGCGGCACCAAACGCGGCACTTGCTGATGCCATGTCAATTAAAATGCTTTTAGTCTTTTCACTTCCTCCTAAACCGTCGACGTCAGCAGCGCCGAGCGCTCCGTTTTGGTTGGTTGTCGCAGTTCCTGGTACACCGCCGTCGGTGCCTTGCGA
>JAYWAM010000182.1:0-37959 GCA_043782425.1 Betaproteobacteria bacterium | reverse complement strand
TTAAATGATACTCCAGTGGCCGGAGCATGCCAGCGGAACGGTACTTCAACGCGCCGACGATGCTTTGCGTACGCGTAACCGAAAACTTGATTACCGAGCCGCTGCGAAACGACGGTGACACGATACGATCTACGCGATCTATCGCATATTCAATGGGAATGTCTTTATCGCTGATGGAAACGTAATTCTCAACAAACGATGTCAGGTTGGGCAGGAACAGCTTGCCGTTTTCACCGGTTCGTCCCACTTCCTGGCTGCTCTGATATACCCTGACACCGGCAATGGGAGGCGTGATTTCAGCAATGCCAAAACTATCGTTTATCGGCCGGCTGAAGCCGAATTCTCCACCTACTGCTGCGACACCGCCGGCGACGGCAAGTGTATACGTGGTGCTGCGCGCCGACGAACCTGAGTGTGTGAGAACCTCTGCTGACACGGTGTTGTATCTGCTGCTGTACTGCAGCTCGGGTGAAACGCTGTGGGATGAGCCGTTCTCATCACGGTTGCGTTCCAGGCTGAGCCGGTAAGCCACGCCTTCGCCGGTGAGGAGGGTATTGCTCAATTGTACTTGTTCGCTGCGCGCATTGTTCTGGTCGCGGCGCAAGGATGTACTCGCAGTCCGGTCGGCACCGAGCAAATACTGCAAACCGATAAACAACTCATAACCGCTCGCATCGCCTAGTGACCGACGGTAAGTGCCGAGTAAACTGATTCTGTTCATCACAGCTCGAGAATAACTCAATGTGGCGCTACGCGTTTCAGGTTTTCCGGACAATTTGAGGCAATTGTAGCCAACATTGAGCGAACCAAAACCCGAGGGAGAATACCCCAATCCCAAATTGAAATCGTACTGCGGCAGCTCCCCTGCCGACCCAGCGTGCAGCATCGCGTAGCCAGCGCCAAACCTGCGAAATGTGACCAGGCTGGAAAAATCTCCCGCTTGATAACTGTGCGCCATCGAAACAGCGAAGCTTTGCTTGCGCGCCGCGCGATCGTAACTGGCGGCGGCATTGAGCGCCAGCAAGCCGAGTGCGTCGCTACGGTAGACCATACTGGGTCCGAAGTTGCCGTATTGCGCCGTACCCTCGCCGCGTATGCCCAGTGTCCATGAATCCGTCAGGCCATACCTTTGAAAGCCGGAAAACGCGAGCTTGCCGTAATCGTTGCTATTGACACCGATGTTCTCGCGCAAATATCCCAGGTGATAACTGTAATCGTGCAGCCCTTGCGCGAGACCCTGATCGGCAAAATAGAAAGGATAGGCAATCGTCTGTTCACGGCCGAGCATGTCGCGAATCACCACGCGCATCTCGCGTTGACCACCGTAGTAGCTGAAGTTGGATATCTCAAACGGTCCGGGCGAAACCCGCTGGCGCAGGACGCGCGTGTTGCCCACATAAAAATCAATGTCCGAAGGTAGCGCAACCGTACCGGCAAAGTTGACTGAAGGCTGGCGCACCATATATGGCGCAAGCTGATAGGCCTTGGAAAAGCTCACGCCGCCTATCGACACACTGGCGCCCAGTTCACCCGTAGTAGTAATCTCGTCGCCGATAACCAGCCGCTGCAAAGCCTCGCGGTCATCGCGTATGAACTGGGTGGCATAGCGCAGAGCCGTGCTTTGCTCAGGCGCGCGCGTGTGGTAACTCTGGTTTCGCAGCAACCAATTTCCCACATTGAACGCCTGCTCGCTGGCGAGCGACAAGGTTCCATTCGCCACGCCGCTCGCACCGGTATAGCCGAGACGGTAATTAAAAACCGCGCTATTGGTGCGTGCCGCGATAGCTTGAGGAGAATGTCCTTTCGCCAGACTGTAGACCCGGGTGGAAAAATATTCGGGAGGAAAGCTGATGTTCAAGCTCAGCGTTTTTTCTTCGAACTCGACCTTTGCACCCGCAAGTGCATTCAAAAACACATAGGCGCCGCCCTCGATATCAAACACATCGGCCCCAGGGGGAAGCGTGACCAACTGATTGAAGTCTTCCAGCTTAAGAAAGAAATCGTTTGCGCCGGTGCGATAAACGATTGGCTCGCCTTTTACCTCGCCGTTTACAGTGATGGTGACTATCAGCGGCTGGACCGGTGCAAGCAGTGCTCGCCGCACCCCCTTGTGGGCTGCCGGCAAAGCCTTGTTTGCGAGATCAAAACTGAGGCGTAGCGCTGGTTGCGCTTGCAGTGTTAAGTCTTCTGACGGCGCGGATAGCGACAAAGTGCTGGCGTCTTCGCCGGCTGGGGGTTTTCCCAGGGATTGACTGAGAATGAGAGCCGGTAGCTGCGCCTCAGCCTTGAACACGGTAAAAAGCGCCGCAACTGCGACCAGCCGGGGAAAATTACAGCCCACCGCAAGTTTTTTATTCTTCAATCAGGGACGGCAAAGCACAGGCGTTACGCCCAGCTCCTGTTTCAGATCTAGGCCTTCAACCGACAAAGCAATTTCCAGCTTGGCGGTTTTGGCGCAGGCATCTTTGTCCAACTTTATGGTGTAGGCGCGTTGTGCCCCAGCCAGCAAATACCAACCCGATACCTCGCCCAATGCGACGTTAGCCACCTTTGCCGTGATAGCCTCAAAACGAAAGTGTTGATTTCCGGAATTCTTTACCGTCAGTTGAATCTCGCCCTTGGCGAGTTTTGCGTCTGTAATGGCGCCGCCTATTTCCGCCTTGAGCGGAGCAATGAACAGCGGCACACCGAAACGCAGCTTGACTGCCACCTGCGTGCCTTGCGCGCGCGCCTCAGCAGCATCGGGTATTTCTTCAATAAAAAGACGATAGGTGCGCTCGCTTGTGGAGGACGGTGATTTTGTGCCGACACGGATGATACGTTTTTCCTTGGGCTCAAGTACCATGAGCTGTGGAAAGAAAATCAGATCGCTGCTTTCCGCATACTGGTCAACACCTTCAGCGTCTTGCGTCCATTCCATGAGCTTCATCTGAAATGACAGCCGCGCCTCATCATCGTTGGTGACGGTAAGGACGCCGGTCTTGGTGCTGCGGTCAAAGTCCAAACGGATGGGGGAGACGCCGAAGCTTCCGGCATGAACGGTAAATGCCACGCACAACCACACAGCAAGCGTCACTGCGGCTAGCCCGCTTTGCGAACAGGAGCGAAGTATTTTCAATTGCACATCCGGTTTCTACAGCGCGACTCGAAAGCAACCGAGAACTGCGCCATCTCGTTGGTGATTAAAGCGCGCGCTTATCTTATCACGGCGTGATGGTAAGAATCACCGTATCGCTGTAGGCGCCGGCCAAGGCGTTCTGAAAATCGGCAACCAATACCGTGCCCGTTACCGTCAAAGTCTGGTCAGTATTTTTGGGAACAATGCCAGACTGCGGCAGTGTGATGGTGTAAGGTAAGAACTGCGCAATATTGACGCCATGGCGCATGCGCGGTGCATTAGCCCCGCTGCTGTACAAACCATCATCGGAGACAATGAGGTAGTTTGCCATCGGGCTCGACCCGACGCAACGGAATATCGTCGTAGCCGTTGCGGTTTTGTTCACCCCCGATGAGGGGTCAATGGCGCCAAAATCAAGAGCCGTCGGCCCAGGTGTATTGAAACGGCAGATGTTTTTGGACAAAACCGTAGCGCCAATAGACAAGGTGTGAGTGGGGCTGGCGTGCGCTTGCCCGCTCAACAAAACGTAAAAACAAACCTGCGCAAAGCCGAGAAAAATAATGAGTCTCATTGCGCTGCTACGTTTTATCATTGTGCGCTTGGCATTAATGCGTTTGACTGACATGGTTGAATCCGGTGAGTGCACTGGAGTATGAGTTGCGCCGGTTTTTTCTTCCGCGGAAATGAAAAGAGGCTATGGCAACCCTCACCACAGCCTCCGTCGTGACGGCTAAGTCGCGTAAGCCTAAGGGGTGATCGTGAGGATCACGGTATCAGCGTAGGCGCCAGCTGCGGCGTTTACGAAGTCAGCTTGAACGATGGTGGCAGTGACGCCCAGAGTTTTGTCTTGTCCCGCGCCGTGCCCGGTACCGAGTTGGGCGTTACCCGCGAGCGCCAGCGCATAAGGCATGAAGTTGGCCCCCTGCGCGACGCGACGCGAACCTAAGAAGTTGGCGCCATTTCCGGCAGTGATCGTGGATGTCGTTCCTGTGGTGCAGCGGAACAATACGTTGGCTGTTCCGGTCGCATCGACGGCAACCGTCGGATCAATCGCCCCGCCACTATTAGCGATAGTGACTGCCGTCGGTCCTGCACCGTTGAAGCGGCAATTGCCGGTCACATTGGCTGATACGCTCAAGGTGTGGGTAGTGCTGCCCGCAAAGACCGGGGCAATGGACAGGACACCAGCGGTGAGAAGCCCCAGGGTTGCTAGTTTAAGTTTCGTATTCATATTAAATCTCCATTTTGAAAAAGCCGTCACAAACATCAGATTGGTAAGTTATCAGTTAAGGGAAGCGGTGATTTCGGGTTCCACTGCTTCGTTGCCTGACACCATGTGCACAATTTATATGACGGCAACTTGAGCATGTATGAGAAACCGCACATTTCTAGCAAAATTTACCGGTATCTAGCAAAAGCCAATGCCAAAAACCTTAGCCGGAGCTGACTTTAGGCCCAATTCACGGGTGACGATGCCATTTTGACTAGCCAATTGTGATAAATCGCACATTTATGATCGCCTCTTACGTCGCTTCAAGAAATCGCCGCACCTGGGTGCGCCATCAATTTCATTTCATGCCGGGTATTTGAACCCGGCTACTCAGGTAGTACCCGATAGTCTCGAATCGTCTTAGTCGGCACACTACAGCCATGAACTCAAGCACGCACTCAAGCACCGCACCGCAGAGGCACACCATGACATCAATTAATCTGAACCGCTCCAGCACCCAGCCCGACACGCACCTGGGCGTAATGCAGCCAGTTTGGAGCTTTCTACTCCTCTGCTTGCTCGTACTTTTTACAAATTATAGTATTGCCGCCGCGGGTGAGAAAAAAGCGCGCGCTGAGATACAGGTACGCGCGCTGGTGCTAAACGTGATGAATGTCAAGGTAGTCGCCCAGCCCAACACCCTGACCCTGGAAAGCCGTCATATCGAACAGGGCTATATCGACATCGACAATGCCTCGGCCCTGCTCATCACCTCTAACAATCCTCAGGGCTTCATGATGTCGATGACTTACGATGCGAATCTGGTTGCACGCGCATCGGCCAAGCTTGGCGGCAATCACCCGGCAGCACTTGAAGGTCAAGGCACTATCGCTGTGCGCACCCAACAAGTACGCGATGAACCGATGCGCGTCAGCTATCGTCTGTTTCTCAGCCAATCGGCGCGCGCCGGCAGTTTTCCCTGGCCAGTCGCACTCAATTTCATGCCGCGCGCAGTCTGAGCAGTAAAATCAAGGGATACTCCTTAGCTAACGCAGGTAGCAGTAGTGACCGTCGGCGTTGAACAAACACGCACTTCGTTTGTTGCCGCGCTGAATGACATGCTGCGGCAGTCCGGGTTGGTCAAGGCGAGGACACGCGGCCTAGGCGCCAGTCTAAATAATCCGCCACGCAAGAATGGTTACACTGACCCCGAAGGTGTTGTAACTACAAACGTAGTATAATTAACAATGGAATTTGAATGGGACCCTGGCAAGGCGCAATCCAACCTGCGCAAACATCATGTCAGTTTTGAGGATGCCGTCCGAGTTTTTCTTGACCCGGATCGCATCGAAACCTTCGAAGTCCAAGAAGCCTACGGTGAAGATCGCTGGAAAACCGTGGGCTTGGTCGAACCCGCCTTGTTGGCGGTCGTCTACACCGTTCGCGAAGGTGGTGACGTCATTCGGCTGATTTCAGCGAGAAAGGCAGATAAAAATGAGCGCGCGCACTACCGTGAAATTCAAACTTGATCCGGAGAATCCTTCGCCCCTATCCGGCCAACAGCGCAAGCGTTTAGCCGCCGTCGCGAAGATGCCGGATTCTGACATCGACTATAGCGACATCCCGCGTCAAACCAAGGCGGTGAAGTGGACACGTCCCGGCGCGCTCGTCCTAGCCGAAAATAAGCAGCAGGTGACGCTGCGTCTGGACGCAGATGTGCTGGACTTCTTCAAAGATACCGGTAAGCGCTACCAGAGCCGCATTAATGCGGCGTTGCGCGAGTACATGAAAGCGCACAGTTAAGTGAAGTCAATCAAGAACGTCTAATATACGATGGACTGGGTCCCAGCCCCCACCTTACAGCTTGCTGGGGCAGGTCCGCTGGGACGACGCTTTTTCGAGAAATCATCCGGCGCAATAATGATTGCGCCCTACGCGGGCTGGCCGCACTGACCCCGTTACGTTACGATGACCCCGTTACGAACGGCAGACCCCGAAGGTTCTATTATTCTAGTTTGGTCATTAAGTCTATGAGTTCTTCATGGCTGTCCTCTGAAACCATACCTTCACTTAACGCCTCAGCAAAAAGCTTTTTGGCCTCATTCCGCATCCACGCTGATTTTAGAAATAGCTTGCCCAAATCTAGCTTGGCTTCGCTGTCGCCCAACTGCAACGCACGCTTAAACCATCTCTCAGCGCTCGAAAAATTCCCCTCATTACGGTACATGACACCAATGTTGCGCGCTGCAGGACCATATCCCAGACTGGCCGCGGACTCAAGCCAAAAACGGCTTTTTTGTTGATTGCGCCGAACCCATATTCCCTCAGCATAGAAGTGAGCCAGATTTAGTTGGGCAGATACGTTTCCTTGTTTTGCTGCTCGCAAAAAATTTCGGAAAGCAACCTTTAGTCTGCCTTGTTCCCATGTATCAGATGCGGTAGAGAAATAGTCCATTTTCATTTTTCACAACGTTCGCCACACTCACAAGGGCTCTTGCATTGTCCCGCGTTAAGCGGGGTTACAACCATAAATACCACTGCTCCAGCTTTCGCGCAAAACCCCAAAGAATCGCTCGGGGTCAGAGTAACCATTCTTTTCAAAACAGATCGCCTGCTCGCCAACCTGCGCGGCTTCATGCTTGCGTTTGCGACCGCTCTTCTTCGCCTGCTGTGCCGCCTCAAGCACTTCCCGAAAGCGCGCCGCGTCGCCTCCAATTCCAAGCTTGACTGCGGTCCGTATCCAGGCAGTGTCTTCCTGATCCAGTTCGGTATACGTGTACCGGAATACGCAGCAAAGCCGCCCGGTAGTATTGGAGATGATAATGCAAAGATGCTGTTGTTAGCGCAATAATCTACAGTATTCGAATGAACCCTCCGGGAAGGAGAATGTCGTAAACTAGGCTCGTGACCGCTCTTTCTAAGTCACCAAAGGAGCCAATATGATGAAAGTTCTCGTCTCCACTGTCGTTCTAATCCTTGGCGGATGCGCCTCGACGCCCCAGTCGGAAAATATCGCCAGCGTCGATTGCAAAATCCAACCTTATCAAACCGCAAGCTATGCGGGAGGCAAGGGCCGCGAAGCCACTGCCATCGAAAAACATCAGGCAGCGGGGCAACTGGCCAATAGCGATTACCGCAGGGCGCAGTTGCGTAGCGGCCTAGGTCAGTCGGGCATGCTTGAAGAAGCCCTGCGCGACTGTAGCCGCTGATACTCTGCACGCTTGTCGCAGCCCGCAACGCTTTGCGTCGCGGGCTGCTGCAGAGTAATTCCATTTCCAAATCAAGTGAGCATTATTACTCCCTCTCCCGCTTTGTGGGAGGGCTGGGGAGAGGGGTGTAGCAGGGAATTCGCGCGGCATGCCGCGCGCCTGCGAAACGGTTGCCCGATGCAGCGGGCAACGCGCCCTGCAAGGGGCGGCGTGTTTCGCCAGTCCGTAAATCATCATGTTTCAACCACCCCTCACCCTAACCCTCTCCCCAAAAAACGGGGAGAGGGGATAATTTATTTGCTTATTTTTTGCTTATTGAAATGGAATAACACGCTACTTTGCGGCTTTTTCTGCTTTGGCAAAATCACCGGCTTTAACCACACTGATCCTGGCCGGATCAATGTGCTTACTCAGTGAAGCCGACAGATCCTCAGGCTTGAGCGCCACTAGCTTGTCCTCGAACTCCTTGCTCCAGGCAAAGGTGCGGCCAAGGTACAGGTTAGCGCTCCACGCCCCCGCCAGATTGTCGTCCTGGGCGCGACTTTGCAGGCGCTGCTGCAATGCGCCTGATTTGGCGGAGGCTATCTCAGCGGGAGTGAATCCGTCCTTCAACGCCTTGGCGAGTTCGTCCCTGAAGGCAGCTTCTACCTTGGCGATATTTTGCGGGGCGGCGATGGCATACACCTGCCACGACCCAGCGCGATCAAGCGAATCAATGTCGAGTTGCGATCCCACGCCGTAACTCAAGCCTTCTTTCTGGCGTATACGCACGGCCAGCCGGGAATTCAAACCGGCGCCTCCTCCAAGGATGTAATTGGCAAGGTATAACGCCGCATAGTCGGGATCGTCATCCTTGAGATTCACGTTGAGGCGCGCCAGAAACACGGCATTTTCTTTGTCAGGCGTTTCAACGGCAAGCGCGGCGGGGGGAATATCCTGATACTGCGAAACAATGCGCTGGTAGGGTTGCTGATTGCCCCAGTCAGCATACGCTGCGGCAATCACATTGGAAATTTCTTTCTCATCAAAATCGCCGACAACAGCAATTTCACCTTTCGCCGCACCGTAAAACTCCTTATGAAAACGCTTCAAATCATCGAGCGTGACAGCCTGGGCTTCGGCGATGGACTCTTCCAGCGTAGGGGCGTAACGCCAATCTCCCTTGGCATAGGTATTGAAGTGCTTACGCAGCACCTCGGCGCCACGCGCGTTAGGCTCGCTTTTCTGCGCTTCAAGGCCGGTGATGGTTTGTTTTTTGATCTGCTCGAATTCGCTTTCAGGAAAGCTCGGCTCGCGCATCACATGCGCCACCAACTGAATCGCTCGGGCAAGATTTTCGCGCGTGGTCTGAATACTTGCCGTAGTACCGTTGACGCTACCCGACATCTTGAGCTTGTCGAACTCGTCGGCGATCTGCGTGCGCGTGTACTTCGTCGTGCCGCGCGTGAGCATCTGGCCGGTCATCGACGCCACCGTGCGCTTGCCGAACAATGACTTTTCATCGCCGAAGTGCAGGCGCACGCTGAAATTAACCGTCTCGCCGCGATTCTTCTTGGGCAGCAGCGCCAGCTTGAGTCCCGCGCTCGCGCTAAGCTTGGTGCGTTTATCAATGTTGGCTTGGGTCGGCTCAAAAGCCTCCGCTGCCGAGGTCGCGGCTTTCGGTTTGAATTCCTGTAATACGGTAGCGATCAAGGGCGTAGGCGGCATTTCTGCGCGCTGCGGATTGTCTTCCGGCTGAAACATGCCAATGATGCGGTTATCGCGCCGATAGTAGCGCGCTGCCACCTGAGAAACACTCGCAGGCGTGGCCTTTTCAAGCTGGTCACGCGAGTAAAAAAACATGCGCCAATCGCCCAGCGCGATGTATTCGGAAAGCTGCACGCCTATGCTCTCGTGATTATTAAGCGCTTTCTCGTACTCGTTGGCAAGATTTTTTCTGGCGCGATTGATTTCTTCCTGGCTCGGTGGATCGCTGGAAAACTGCTCGATAATTTTCAGCATTTCGTCGCGCACCGGCTCTAGCGGTTCGCCGTTTTTTACAACCGCAGCGAACAAATGCATGCCGGGGTTCACGCCTAATAGCGGAAAACCCATCACCTGGGTCGCCTTGCCGCTATCCACCAACGCTTTGTGCAAGCGCCCGCTCGGCGTATCCGCAAGAATAAAATTGGTGAAAGCCAGCGCTTCGGCGTCGGCGTGCAACCCTGATGGAACCTTGTAGGCCACAGCGATGATCTGAATATCGCCTTTGCGCCGCACCGTGACGCTGCGTTCGCCATCCTGGGTGGGTTCGACAGTCCACAATACTGGTAAAACGCGCTGGGGTTTGGGAATATTGCCGAATACCTGCGCAATCCAGTTGAGTGTTTTACTTTCGTCGAACTTGCCTGCAACCAGCAGAACCGCGTTGTCCGGCTGGTAATAGAGGCGGTAGAAGGCCTGCAGGTTTTCGATCTTGACGTTTTCAATGTCGGAACGATTGCCTATGGTCGAATTTCCATAATTGTGCCAATCGTATGCCAGACTTTGCAGGCGTTTGAGCAGCACGCTGAACGGCGAGTTTTCGCCTCTTTCATACTCATTACGCACCACGGTCATCTCGGAATCGAGATCCTTTTTGGCTATGAAGGAATGCACCATGCGGTCGGCTTCCATTTCCAGCGCCCATTTCAGGTTATCGTCGCTGGCCTGAAAAAGCTCGAAGTAATTGGTGCGATCCAGCCAGGTCGAACCATTGGGGCGCATACCGCGCTGATTGAATTCCTTGTCGATGGACGGAAACCTGGGCGTGCCTTTGAACAACAGATGCTCAAGCAGGTGGGCCATGCCGGTTTCGCCGTAGTTTTCATGACGCGAACCCACCAGGTAGGTGATGTTGACGGTAATGGTCGGCTTGGATGCGTCGGGGAACAACAGCACCTTGAGGCCGTTTTTCAGGCGGTACTCAGTGATGCCCTCGACACTGGTCACGCGCTCTATGCCTGTGGGCAACTTCGCAGCGGCGGGCGCATCCTGAGCCTGCGCGGCGGGGACCAATATGAGCAGCAGCGCAGCGCCTAATGTGCAACTAAAAAGACGCGACAGCCAAGCGTAAGATATTTTGCATGCCAGGGGCATATCAGTTTCTCCAGAAAGGTGAATAACGGTGTGACTGTTCTGCCTACCGACGGCTGAGCAGTCCCCTTTTGACATTGAATCGATTGGTGCTATTGTAGCCATGTTAATAGCCATCGGGGGAATAGTTACATGGAAAAACATTATTCAATCGCTGAAGCCCGCAATAGTCTTTCTGGCGTGGTGCATGCCGCCGAACGAAATGGTCCGATCACATTGACGCGACGTGGCAGGCCAGTCGCAGTAGTGGTTTCGGAAGCGGATTTTTTCCGGCTGGGTCAAAGCAAGAAGGACTATTGGGAGGCATTGCAAGAATTTCGTGCTGCCCACGATTTAACGAAAGACGCGCTCATTGATGCCGACTTGGTGGGCTTACGAAATAAAGACCAGGGGCGTGATTTCACGTGGCGGAAATGAAATACCTGCTTGACACCAATATACTATCTGAGCCAATGAAGCTCGACCCCGATTTTTCTGTGATGCGTAAATTGTCTCGCCACCGCTCGACGCTTGCCACCGCGTCTATCGTTTGGCACGAATTGAACTATGGTTGCGAGCGTTTGCCCGTGTCAAAAAAGCGTAGTCGTCTGGCAAGTTATCTAGCTGACGTGGTTCAAATCAGCATCCCCATTCTTTCCTACGACGAACCTGCTGCTGCATGGCATGCACAGGAACGAGCGCGCCTCGCGGCAAAAGGGGTGACCACAGCTCACGCCGATGGGCAGATAGCTGCCATTGCTTTTGTAAACAAACTCATACTTGTCACCAGAAATACAAGCGACTTCGACTGTTTCGCAAAAATCAAACTGGAGAATTGGTTCGAGAAGCAAGCAAAGAGCCGAAAGTAGCATCCTTTTCCCCTAAGACTAAGCCGCAATACCGTGGGAATTAACAGCGTAGCGCTCAACTTAATGCTTGGCTTCGCTGCCTACCATGACCCATCCAGCCCATCGGCAACCGTGACTTCCAGGTCCCGCCAATCTTCCCGATGGCGTGACATATCCTGATAAGTTTCTTCCCAGGACAAGCGCTTATCCCGGATACCACGCAACAGCAATCCTTCTTCGCGCTGCTCCGCCACCACGGCGTCGCCTATCGCATATTTCTCAAGCACTGCTTTGGGCAGGCGCACATCTCGGGAATTGCCGATAGGCGCCACTATCATCTCAAACAATGACTTCATCTTTTCCACGATAGCTTCTCCACAACTCGACCCGATGTGATTCGTCACCAAGCGCCGTCAACATCAGCCAATTGCCGGAACCACAGCAACGCTTCATGATGCAAGTGCTAAAATCGGTGCTCGCGCAGCAAGGCCGCTGAGCGCCACAACTACCAGGAGTGTCTCTATGAGCGCCATCGAACCTGCCCTGATCGAGAAACTGAAGCAACTGCCGCCGCAACGTTTGGCCGAGGTGGCGGACTTTGTGGAATTTCTTGCCGCGCGCGAAGAGCGTACTGCGGCTGCAGCACAGCTCACTGCGGCCGTGCGAAACTGGATGCATTGAACTTGCCACCGCTGTCCGAAGAGGAAATCGACGCGGAGGTTCAGGCCGCACGGCGCGAACGCCGTAGCCACGCCTGAGCATGCGCATCGTGCTCGACACGAATACGCTGGTGTCGGGCGTCCTCACCCCAGGCCCGCCGCGGCGCCTGGTCGATGCGGCCAAGGCGCAAACGTTTCAGTTTTGCACCAGTGAGACGCTCCTGGCGGAATTGCACGATGTGTTGTCGCGCCATAAGTTCGCCGCGCGCCTGGCCTTGCCGCGCAAAGCATCGTCGATAATTTGCGCCGCATAGCGCTCGTCGTCTCCCCACTCGCCGTGCCGCGCATCGTGCCCAATGGTCCCGACGACGATCACGTCGTAGCCTGCGGTTTGAGTTGAAGCAGTTGTTCGAGGCGATCCACGAATTGATGGCGCCGCCTGAGCCCGCGAAGAAACGTCGCATCAGATTTGTTACTGACGACAGCAAGTAACCTGACGGCTAAATTAGAAACGCCCGCAAGCAGCGGGCGTGGGAGAGAACTTCAGGCGCGATTCAAGCTGCTGTGAAACGGGTTCAAGAACCTCCAAACATCTGTCATCCCCGCGAAAGCGGGGAACCATTTTTTGCGATATTCAAAGACTTGACCCTGGGCGCAATATCAAAGACCTGACCCCGGCGCGTGGTTTCGTTCTCTATTTGTATCCAAGACGTTTACTGACAACATTTGTGGTTAAGCTGGCTCCCCGGAGCCTGCATGCATACTCACCAACTGTAAATCCACTTGCCGCAACTGCGTAGACATATGTACCTGACGACGCCGACATTTCTATCGGCCCACGAAGATCGACGCCTGTTCGTTCCGCCAATGCCCGCAACTCGCTTATCTTCGTACTAGAGTCGACGCTGTTGCAAAAGTTATCAATTTTTCTCAGCGAATTCCAGAAGAAGAATGCGTACACCAACGCCAATGCAATCGGGATAAGGGCGGCAGTTGTGTGTATTTTCAATATACCCTCCTAGACCATCTATTTCGTCTCGAAGTCACACAGAAATAAAGTAGAATTTGGCGGATTTCCAAACGCTCAGAGAACGCTCGGGGTGGGGCCAGTGTAACCATTCTTTTCAAAACAAAGCGGCCTGGTCGCCAACCTGCGCGGGTTCATGCTTGCGTTTGCGACCGCCCTTCTTCTTAGCCTGCTGTGCCGCTTCAAGCTCTTCCCGAAAGCGCGCGTCGCCAACACCAATTCCAAGATTGACTGCGGTGCGTATCCGCGCATTAGTCTAAATCATCGGCCACGCAAAAGGAATGGTTACACTGACCCCGAAGGTTCATCACCGTAACGAGTTTTCCCGCTGGCGACGGGCTTCAAACAGGCAAACGCCTGCGGCGACCGATACGTTCAGGCTGGCGACGCTGCCGAACATGGGGATGCTGACAATTTCGTCGCAGGTTTCCCTGGTGAGTCTGCGCAACCCTTCGCCTTCGGCGCCCAATACCCAGGCGATGGCGCCGCTGAATTTGGCGTGAAACAGATCGCTGCCGCCATTTTCATCGGCGCCGATTACGCGGATATTGCGCTCTTTGATCTCGCGCAGGGTGCGCGCCAGATTGGTCACCGTGATATACGGCACGCTTTCCGCCGCGCCGGAAGCCACCTTGATGGCGGCGGAAGTCAGGCCGACGCTGCGATCCTTGGGAGCGATGACGGCGTGCACGCCTGCCGCATCGGCAACGCGCAGGCAGGCGCCCAGATTGTGCGGGTCTTGCACACCGTCCAGCACCAGCAAAAACGGCGGTACGGTCAATACATCGAGCACATCATCAACGAACTGCGCAAGCTGCGTCGCATCGACCGTGGCGACAATACCTTGGTGGCGCGCGCCGCCGGCCATGCCGTCGAGGCGCGATGCATCTATGGTCATGACGCGTAGATTTTTTTCCGCCGCCAGCTTGAGCACATCCTTCATACGCGCATCGTGCCGGCCTTCAGTCACATAAAGCTCGCGCACCGATCCGGCATGGGTGCGCATGCGGCTGATGACTGCATGAAAACCGAAAATGGTCTGGGCCTTCGACATTGTCGGCGCTGTTACTTGCGCTTCTTGTTGAGCAACATGCCCTTGCCGCCAGTCTTGCGCTCTGTCTTGCTATGCGGCGCAGCCTGTTCACGATGGCTAGACGCCTCGTCGTCCAGAGTTGGCGTCTTGTGAGCTTTCTTGGAGGCGCCCTTGGCGGCCTTGGTCTGCTTAGGCATGGGCGCTGGTGGGGACTCCTCTGCTGGCGCAGGTTTCCCCTTGACGGCGCCACGCGGCGCTTTCGACGCAGGCTCAAGCTTGCCTGCTTCGAGCAACGCGAAATCTATACGGCTGGTTTCCAGATCGACGCGCGCAACGCGCACCGCGACACGACCGCCAAGCTGATAACGCTTGCCGCTACGCTCGCCGCTGATGCAATGTTTCGCCGCATCGAAGTGGAAGTAATCCTGTCCCAGATCGGAGACGTGCACCAGCCCTTCGACAAATACATCGTCCAGGGAAACGAAAATGCCGAAACTGGCTACGCCGCTGATGGTTCCTTCAAAAGTATCGCCCAGGCGATCCTGCATATAAAAACACTTGAGCCACGCCTGCACGTCGCGCGTGGCGTCGTCGGCACGGCGTTCGGTCTGCGAACAATGTATGCCGATGTCTTTCCAGCTCAGGTGCGGGCGATAGGTTTCACCGGTCAGTATCGCCTTGATGGCGCGATGGATGAGCAGATCGGGATAGCGGCGAATGGGTGACGTGAAATGCGTGTAGGCCTCGTAGGCGAGGCCAAAATGCCCGGCGTTATCCGGCGCGTAAACCGCCTGCTGCAAGGAGCGCAACATGACGGTCTGCAACAATTGCATGTCGGGGCGCGGTTTTACTTTCTCCAGCAACTGCGCGTAGTCCTTGGCCTGCGGTTTGGCGCCGCCGCTTAGGCTTAAGCCGAAATCTTTCAGGAAGGTGCGCAAGGCTTCGAGTTTTTCCGGGGTGGGGCCTTCATGCACGCGATACAGCGCGGTGTGTTCATGCTTGAGAATGTAGTCAGCGGTGCACACATTGGCCGCGAGCATGCACTCCTCAATCAAGCGATGGGCATCGTTACGATGCACCGGAACAATACGCTCTATCTTGCCTTGATCGTTAAACACCATTTCGGTCTCTGAGGATTCAAAGTCGATGGCGCCGCGTTTATGGCGCGCCTGCAACAAGGCATGAAACACTTCGTTGAGATGCACGATGTGAGGAAACAGAGCAGGTTCAACGCCCGAGGCGGCGCGCGCCTGGCCGTCTTCTGCTGTAAGAAATGCGGCGACCTGGGTATAAGTTAAGCGCTGCTGCGAATGAATCACCGCAGGGTAAAACTTGTAGCTCTTGATCTGCCCGGCATTCTGGCCGGCCCCGGCTATCGCCATGTCGCATACCATGACCAGTCGGTCTTCACGCGGCTTGAGCGAGCACAAGCCGTTGGATAACACCTCGGGCAGCATGGGAATCACGCGGCGCGGAAAATACACCGAATTGCCGCGCAACCTTCCCTCGCGATCAAATGCATCGCCCGGCTTCACGTAGTAACTTACGTCGGCGATGGCGACCAGCAAGCGCAAGCCTTTGCCTTGCTTTTCGCAAAACACCGCGTCATCAAAATCCTTGGCGGTTTCGCCGTCTATGGTCACAAACGGCAGTTTGCGCAGGTCTTCGCGTCCTTCAATATCCTTGGCGCCGACTTTTTTAGGCGCCTTCTTTTCCAGCGCCAAAACGTCTTCGGGGAACTCATAGGGAAGCTGGTGTTTGCGCAGTGCAATCTCGATTTCCATGCCGGGGTCGGCATAGTTGCCGAGGATTTCCACCACGCGCGCGATAGGCTCAGACTGTTTGGAAGGCTGCGCAACCACCTGGCCCATGACTATCTGCCCGGGTTTTGCGCCGCCGTCATAGCCGGGCTCGATCAGAATATCCTGGTTGATGCGCTTGTTCTCGGCCACCAGAAACAAAATGCCATGCTCCTCAAAAAGACGCCCGACTATGCGCTCGTTGACGCGCTCGATCACCTCGACAATGCTAGCTTCGCGCCGACCCTTGCGGTCCACGCCTGACTCGCGCGCCATGACGCGGTCGCCATGCAACGCTTTGTGCATTTGCTTGGGGCCGAGAAACAGATCGGGAGAACCATCGTCGGGAATCAGAAAACCGAAACCATCGGGATGGCCTTGCACCTTGCCGGTGATGAGATCGATTTTCCCCAGCAGGCACAATGCCCCCTTGCGGTTGCGCATCAACTGGCCTTCGCGCTCCATCGCGTTGATGCGGCGCGTGAAGGATTCGCGCTCGTCTGTAGCGATGTCGAGCTTGCTGACCAGTTCCTGTTCTTCGACCGGAATGCCCTCGCTTTCCAGCACCTGAAGGATCATTTCGCGACTGGGAAGCGGGTTGGCATAGCGCCCTTGCTCGCGCTCCAGATACGGGTCCGACAGTCGCAGGGTTTTCTTCTTGATTGACAAAGTGGGGGTTTCCTATTAAATTGCGCGGCTTGCCTGAGGTGTAATATACATATTACGCGCCTCATGCCCAGATGGCGGAATTGGTAGACGCACTAGGTTCAGGTCCTAGCGGTGGCAACACTGTGGAGGTTCGAGTCCTCTTCTGGGCACCATCAATGAAACGGATGGCGTAGCACGATAGTCTCTACGCGATCCGGACCGGTTGAAATTATGTCTATGGGCGCGCCCACCAACTGTTCCAGGCGTTTCAGGTAATTCTTTGCGTTCTGCGGCAAGGCATCGAAGCTCTGGATGCCCAAGGTGCTTTCTTTCCAGCCCACGTGCTCCTCGTAGATTGGCTCGCAAATGGCCAGCGCTTCGGCGCCCACCGGCAGAATGTCACGTATTTCACCTGCTACCTTGTAGCCGACCGCCACACGCACTATATCGAGCCCATCGAGCACATCAAGCTTGGTGATACAAACCCCCGATACGCCGTTAATCTGCACGGCACGTTTTAACGCCGCAGCATCAAACCAGCCGCAACGACGCGGACGCCCGGTGACCGAGCCATACTCATTGCCGCGCGAGCGCAGATGCTCGCTCACCTCGTCATCGAGCTCAGTGGGGAACGGCCCGGCGCCGACGCGCGTGGTATACGCCTTGGCCACGCCGAGCACATAATGCAGCGCCTGCGGACCGACCCCGGCGCCGGCAGAGGCTTGACCTGCGACGCAATTGCTTGAGGTGACGAACGGATAAGTGCCGTGGTCAATATCGAGCAGCGCCGCCTGCGCGCCTTCAAACAACAGGCTTTTGCCAGCGCGCATCAAGGCATTGAGCTCGCCCGACACATCAGCCACCATCGGCTTGAGTTTCTCGGCCATTTCCAGCGTCTCGTCGAGTATCGCCTGAAAGTCCACGGTTTCGGCTTTGAAATAATGCTTGAGCACGAAGTTGTGATAATCGAGCACTTCCCCAAGTTTAGCGGCGAAGCGTTCGCGCGCGAACAAGTCTTGCACGCGAATGGCGCGGCGCGCCACTTTGTCCTCATAAGCCGGGCCGATGCCGCGCCCGGTGGTGCCGAGCTTGGCTTCGCCTTTGGCCAATTCACGCGCCTTGTCGAGGGCGACATGATGGGGAAGGATAAGCGCGCACGCTTCGGAAATGCGCAGACGTTTTACCACCTCCAGACCAACGCGCTCTAGCTCGGCGATTTCATCGAGGAGAGCGCGCGGCGACACCACGACGCCGTTACCGATGTAACAAGTCACCTTGGGATGCATGATGCCGCTCGGGATTAAACGTACTATGGTCTTTTTGCCGCCAATGACGAGCGTGTGTCCGGCGTTGTGTCCGCCCTGAAACCGCACCACACCCGCGACATTGTCTGTGAGCCAGTCTACAATCTTGCCCTTGCCTTCATCGCCCCATTGCGTGCCGATAACCACCACATTCTTCGCCATACCGTCTTTCCTTTACTTTGCCAGCGGCACGATTTGCCACTGTCCTGCAATTTTTTTAAGCTCGCGCACACAGCCCAGCTCGGCGCGGTGCGCTTCATGACCGGGCAATTCCTGAATCACCACCTCGCCCGCCATGCGCAGCGCAGTCATTTTTGCCTGCAATGCGCTATCGCCTGCTACAGCCGGGGCGACAATGCCCGCAGCCAATGTGGCTTGCGGCACCAGGCCGAGCAGCGGCTTCAGATCGAGGCTGAACCCCGTCGCCGGACGAGCGCGCCCGAAAGCCTTGCCGACCTCGTCGTAACGCCCGCCACGCGCCACCGCATCCGGGCTGCCCTCGGCAAAAGCTGCAAACACAATGCCGCTCTCATAATTGAAGCCGCCAAGTTCTGCAAGATCAACGCTCAGTTTCACGCCGCTTGTTGTCATGGATGCGATGAGGCGTTCAAGGTCATTCAAGGCTTTCTCAATCTGCGGCAAGCGCGGCAATTGTACGCGCGCACGCTTGAGTATGCCGGGTTCACCGTAAAGCGTCGGCAAGGTCAGAAATGCCGCCTGCAAGCTCAGACCCTGCGTAGCCTGTTTGAGAGCAGGAATATCCTTGCTTTGTGTCGCATGAAACATTTCTTGCGTGCGCTCCGCACCACAATCTGACTCGTTCAGCAAGCAACGAAATATGGCGGGATGGCCAATATCGAGATGCACATCGCCGACACCGATAAGCTTAAGCGCAGCAATCATCAGTTGCTGAATTTCGATGTCACTTTCCAGCCCAGCATGCCCGTACAACTCGGCGCCGACCTGAAACGGCTCACGCGTCTTAGTCAGCCCGGCAGGAAGGGCGTGCAACACACTGCCTGCATAACAAAGCCGCGCCACTCCCTGACGATTCAGCAGATGCGCATCAATGCGCGCCACCTGCGGCGTAATGTCAGCGCGCACCCCCATGTGACGCCCGGATAGTTGGTCGACCAGCTTGAAAGTCGCCAGGTCCAAATCGTGGCCGGTTCCCGAAAGCAGCGACTCGACATATTCCAGCATGGGCGGCATGACGAGTTGATAGCCGTGCACGCGAAAATAATCCAGCAACGTCCGGCGCATGCATTCCAGACGCAATGCCTCATCAGGCAGGACATCCTCAATATATTCCGGAAGCAGCCAATTGCGCATTAGTAAAGCACAATCATCAAAGCGAGCAGGCCAACTAGCATGGAGCTCAAACCGGCAAAACGCAATTGCCCATCGCTAAGCTCTACGATGCGGCGAAAAGTTGCGCGCCAAGCTTGTGGCGCTGCAAAAGGCAGAATGCCTTCGAGCACCAACATGAGCGCTAAGCCCGCCAGGAGAACATCCCACACTGTCATTTCTTGCCGGTTCGATTGGGGTTCTTCAGGTACTTGAAGAAATCAGAATTGGGCTCGAGTATCATCACATCGCCCTTGCTTTTGAAGCTCTGCCGGTAGGCTTCCATGCTGCGGTAAAACGAATAGAATTCCGCATTCTTGCTGAACGCTTGGGCATAAATGGCGGAAGCCTTGGCGTCGCCCTCACCCTTGGTGCGCTGCGCATCGCGATAGGCTTCGGCGAGAATAATCTCGCGTTGCCGGTCGGCATCGGCGCGGATTTTCTCGGCCTCGCCAGCACCGGTGGAACGCAGCTCGTTGGCGACACGTTTACGTTCGGAATCCATGCGGCGATACACATCGCTGGAAATTTCCGGAACCAGATCGACACGCTTGAGCCGAACGTCTATCACTTTAATGCCGATCTTGCGCGCGTCCTCGTCTGACTTGACGCGTAACTGATCCATCACAATATCGCGTTCACCGGAAATAACATCGGCCAGAGAACGTTGTCCAAACTGCGCACGCAGGTCATCGTTGATGCCTTGCGAAAGACGAATTTCGGCGGTGTTGCGATCACCTCGGGTGGAAACGAAATACTGCTTCACATCAATGATGCGGTATTTAACGTAGGAATCAACCAGGACATTGTTTTTCTCCTTGGTTTGAATACGTTCCGCATCCTTGGTATCGAGCGTCTGGACGCGCGTATCGTAAAACTTCAGGCTTTCAAACAACGGCAGCTTGAAATATAGCCCCGGCTTATCCTGTATTACTGACACCACTTCACCGAAACGAAACTTGATCGCCGCCTGGCGTTGATCCACCGTGTAGGCAGACGTTGCAAGAGTCATAACAAGCGCCAAAATTACGATCAGCACCACGCCGATATTTTTTTGCATGTTGGGCTTTCTTAGCGTTTAATGTTTATCTGTATCACGGTTGCGCAATTGCTGGCTGCGCGAGACTTCGGGCGCTGGAGTTGCGCCACTTTGGCCATCGCTTACCGTGACGGGCTTGCCGGCAACCACTTCGCCCGCGGCACCCGGCGTTCCCGTGGTGGACATTTGCATCAATTTATCGAGCGGCAAATAAAGCAGATTGCCTCCGCCCCCCGACTTCTGGTCCACCAAAACCTTGCTGGTGCTCGACATGACTTGTTGCATCATGTCGAGATACATGCGCTCGCGCGTAACCTGCGGCGCCTTTTCATATTCAGTCAACACTTGCTTGAAACGGCTCGCCTCGCCCTCGGAATTAGCGACCACACGCGCACGATAGGCATTGGCCTCTTCCTTCAGACGCGCGGCAAGACCTCGGGCCTTGGGAATCACATCGTTGGCATAAGCTTCGCCTTCGTTTTTCAAGCGCTCGCGATCCTGCTTGGCGCGTACTGCATCGTCGAATGCGGCCTGCACCTGCTCAGGCGGCTGGGCATTTTGCAAGGTGACGGTGCTGATAAGGATGCCGGTCTCGTAAGAGTCCAGAATTTTTTGCATCAACACCTTGGCATCGGCGGCCAGCGGCCCGCGTCCCTCATACAGCACGTAGTCCATTTTGCTCTTACCCACAATCTGGCGCATCGCCGTTTCTGCCACCTGGCGTACCGCCTCATCGGGCTGATTGTTTTTAAATAGATAGTCATAGGCCGAACTCAGCGTGTATTGCACGGCGAACTGCACATCGACAATGTTTTGATCGTCGGTGAGCATCAGCGCCTCCTGCGGCACCTTGGTCTTTTGATTATTGCGATGGCCAACTTCAATGGCCTGCACCTGTTGCACATTGACGACTTCGTTGGACTCAAACGGATAAGGGAAACGCCAGTGCAACCCGGCCGCGGTGGTTTCCGAATACTTCCCGAGGCGCAGTACGATACCGCTCTTGCCCTCTTCCACGATATAGAGGCCGCTAGCCAACCAGACGGCCAGCACCAAGCCAATGACTAGCGTCAAGCCGCCACCCATCATCATCTTGGAATTCTTGGAAGGCCCGCGCGGCGGACCGTCATTGCCGGTGCCGAACATGCCGCCCAGCTTTTGCTTGAGTTTGCGAAATATCTCGTCCAGATCAGGCGGGCCATCATTGCCCCGCTTACCCCATTGTGGGTCGTTCAATGCCATGTAGGTTTACTCAGTGGGTATTGGATTAAAAATAACTTTACCGGGATACAAATTGCCCGTTAACCAGCAGACATCCGGGCGAACAAAAAATAGGACATTTTATAGTAATGTGTCTTCATTGCACATTGATGCGCAGTAATTTTACGAATCGCCCTCAACTAGGAACGTAAATCCATTAGCATCTGAAACTGTAAGCGACTCTGGCCCTTTCGACACCCTATCTTCTGAGCGAAAGGAGATGGTGATCTGGACATCGTCATCTGTCCAGAGAGAAAGAGAATCCTCATCGTTTTGTGTCTGCAAGACATTCTTTCCAATTAGATCCCTCAACCTGTCGGCATAGCCAGGTTTATCCTTGTGCCATTTGTCTCCGTCTACAAGCAACACTGGATGTGCATAAATGGAAACGATGTAAGTTCCGATCACTAGCTGGTAATAATCCCAAATAAAAGTCACGGCGCATACCGGCTGTCCCACCAGAAATTGAAATGCGTGGTCTTGAGTCGCCACTTTTCTACTTCAGAGGAATGTGTCGAAGTGGGGAGGAATTAGGAAGCGTTTGCCCGGTGAACGGATTTACGCCCTGGTTTTGCGAGTTCATAAAAACAGCATATCCATTGGGGTACTCCACCGTTGGTTCCATTAGACGAAGCTGGCTAACATTTGGCGGAAGGTTGTTACCTCCTCCAGTTCCGCCCGAGAAAGCTTGGCCGGTAATTCTTCCACCGGAGTTGATGACCGGAACAAGACCAGAACCTGTAGGAACAGGAATACACTGGGTAGCGGTTACCACAAAATTGGGCGACGGCAGATTTTTTTGCCGAAGGCTCAGCAACGTTTGCTGTAGATCACGTATATTGCTGCGAGTCCATTGCATTCGACCGGGCCCCGAAATAACGTCATACCTGAAGTTTGGCTGATACTGTTGAATCTGTGAAATCAAAATGTTGGCTGATGTAGTTGCATAAATTTGATTTCCATAAGGCTCAGCAGCAGCCCTTTTTTGCAAACCATCATCATCCAAAAAACCAAGTGGATCCCCTTCGACATAGCTATAAGTGGATAGTCCCCCTGCCAATCCTACTGGATCACTCTGACAATACCGTCCCGTCAGTGGGTCGTAGCAGTCGCGGAAGTAGTTGTAGTACGTTCCCGTTTCTACGTCGTAATACTGGCCTGGAAAGCCGTGCGGGCGATCAAAATTTCCGAGTCCCGAGGGTTCCTGATTTGGCAAATTGTTGCCAAACGGCTCGCTATTTTTCCACTCCCATACGAGCGCATTATCGGACGGCCTGGTGATCGCCCTCGGCGTGCCCAAATGATCGGCATGAATATAATAAATCCCCAGATCCTGATTCACCGTAACACTAACCGCGCTTGAGGTGGTGATCGCGCCGCCGTTGTCGTAGGCTTTGGCGGTGTAGCTGTAGGTAGCGGCTGGGACATTGGCGTCTTGCAGCGTAAACGGCGGCGCGTTCACCGTGCCCACCAGCGTCGTGTCGCGATAGAACTCGACCTTCACTATCGTGCCGTCGCTGTCGGCGGCGCTCGCCGTCAGCGTGATGCTCGCCGGGGCGGTGAAAGTCGCGCCGAAGGTGGGTGCGGTAAGCGTGATAGTGGGCGGCACATTGGGTAATCCGCTAACACTGACGCTTGCCGTGCCGCTCGCGCTGCTCGTCGTGTTGCCCGAGGGCCCGCTACAGATCAAGGTGAAAGCACTGGCCTGGACGGGTAATACGCTCTGACTGCCCGAGGTGGCCTTGAGGCCCGACCAGTCGCCGCTGGCGGCGCAGCTCGTTGCCCCGGTGGAAGACCAGGTGAGGGTTGATGAGCCGCCGCTGCTCACGCTGGCTGGATTGGCGCTGATCGAAACCGTGGCGGCGAAGGCGGCAGTCACACTAAACATTAGCGCCATGCTGAGCACACACCCCTGTAGCAACAGGCGCGCACGGGCTAACATGCGCTGACAACCAGGCAGGGTGATGAGAGGGATCGTCACGGCGCAGCTCATTTGAGCACCGCCACGGGAAGGTCGTTGAACCAGATGGTCTCGGCAATCAGGTTGCCGCTGTTGTCGTACTCGCCCCACAGTCGCCCGGCTTCATCGTAGACAAAGTGTTTGTCTGTGCCTGCGCCGCTCTTCTTAACGCGCTGGCCCAGCGCGTTAATGAAAAACTGCGTGGTCGCAGTAGCATTGCTCACCTGCGTCGGACGGTTGTTGCCGCCATAGCTCCAGGTGTTGAGACCGTCGTTGGTAAGGTTTCCCACAGCGTCGTACTGGTAGGTCTTGACAGTGGCGCCGCTGAGGCTGGCAAGGCGGTTGTTGGTGGCGGGGTAGGCGTAGATTGTCGTGCCCGCCGCAGTAGTCTGGGTCAGCCGGTTGCCGTCGCCATCGTAGCTGTAACCGAATGTGGCAGGTGACGCGCCTGCCGCCACGGCGTTGCTGAGGCGGTCGAGCGTGTCATAGCCATAGGTGAAGGAATTGGCCGCGCTGGCGGGGTCGGTGATGGCGCTGATGGTGCTGACATCGGACCAGGTGTAGTTGCGCGTGAGGCTGCCCGCGCCTACGCGGTCGCTGGTGACGCTGCTGGCGCGATAGTCTTTGTCATATGCACGCACATGGAAGTTGGGTTGGCTAGTCGTGCTGTTGCCCCAGCGCCAGCCGCTGATCGGGCCAAAGGGTTTGTAGACGGCTTGGTCCAGGACGATCGTGCCGTTCACCGCCATCGCGACCGGCTGATTGTTCTGGTAGGCATAGGTAACACTTTTCCCTGCGGGCGTGGTGACGCTGGCAAGCTGGCCGACGCTGTTGTAAGCGTAGCCTATGGTCTGGGTCACTGCGCCGATGGTTTGACTCTTGGCGGTGATGCGGCCAAACAGGTCGTAGGTGTAGCTGGTGGTTCCGCTTTTGTCGGTGAGGGTGCAGAGTCGGCCCTTGCCGTTAGCGCATACGTCATAGCTATAGGTGACAGTCTCGGCGGGGTCGCTGCCGACGGCGGGGTAGGCGATGGCGCCGACGCGGTTTAACGCATCGTAGCTATAAGTGGCAGTGACGTTCCTCGCGTCGGTCTTGGTCTTGAGGTTGCCTGCGGTGTCATAGGTGAAGCTGGTGATACCTGTGTCCGGGGACGTCTGTGTGAGCATCTCGCCCAGACCGTTGTAGGTGTAGCTGGTGTTAAGGCCCTTGGGGTCGGTGACTTGGGAGAGTTGATCCTGGGCGTTGTAGGCATAGAGGGTGGGCGCCGTCGTGCCGTTGAAGGGGTCGGTGACTTTGGTGAGACGATCCAGCTCGTCGTAGGACTGCGTAGTAGTGCGCGCAAGCGCATCGGTAGCGCTGGTGAGATTCCCATTGGCATCATAGCCAAAGGTACTGAACTGGATGAGCGGGTTGCTGCCGCCGATGTCCTTCAATAGGCGGCTTAAGGCATCGAACTCGCGCGCGTGAGTCTTGGCCAGGGCGCCTTGGGGATCGAAGCTGTTCTCAGCAATCCGGTTGCCCATGTTGTCGAGCGTGTATTCGATCTTGTTGCCGAGCGTGTCGCCGATGCGGGTAAGACGGTGCGCGCCATCGTAGTCGTAAGCGAGGAAGCTGCCGTCGGGCAGGGTGGCTTTTTTTATTTGGCCGACAAAGTCGTAGTCGTAGGTAGTGGTGAGATAGCCGCTGGCGGCGCTGCCCACCGAGCGAGTTTTGAGCCAGCCACGCGGATAGTAAGTCAAATCTGTGATCAGGCCGTTGGCGTCGGTGAGGCTCTGGGGGCGACCGTTGGGATCGTACGCCGTAATCGTAGTGACCTGAGCCAGGGCGTTGGTGATGGTTTTCAAATCACCATTGGGGTAATAGCCGTAGGTGGTAATGTCCGCCACGTCCAGGCGCGGGCCATTGACGCTTTTAAGCAGGTTGGGCAGCGTGCCATCGGCCGCAGTGGTGTAGGTGCTGCTCCAGGTTCGGCTGTAGCTGCCGGCGTTTGAGGTGATGGTTTTGCTGAGCGGGTTGCCGCTGGCGGGGTCATAGGTGAAGGTGGTGATGCGCTGTTCCGGTTTACCCACGGCTTCGGTGATTTCGGCGGGCAATCTAAAGACGCTGTGCCAAGTGGTGGTGATAGTGCGCGCCTCAGGCTTGCCGGAGGCTTCGGTACGGCTGATTTCGAGATTGCGCGCGAGGTCGAAAATGTAGGTGGTGACATTGTTGTTGAAGTCGCTGCGGCTAGCTACGTTGCCATTACTATCGTAGCCGGTGGTGGCTGTAGACGTGCCACCGCAGCTAACGCAGGGTTGGCTGATCGAGGTGTTCTTGATGTCACCCAGGATAGTCTGAAATTGGTAAGTGCGGGCTGTGCCAAGCGCGTCTGTGGCTATGGTCGTGCCGTTGCCGTTGTTGGTGCTGGCGTCAAACGTATAGTTGAAAGTGACTTTCTCGGCGCCGCCCGCATGTTCACTGGACAGGACTTTGCCTTGCGTACTGTAGTTCCAGGTGGCAAAGCGTATGTTGTTCTCGTCAAGAATGCCGGTCAGGGCATGGGGAAGATCGGTGTTGGACGTGAAGGCAGCTTCGTTATAGACGTAAGTGCGAGTATGCGTGTCGGGATAGGTGACCGAGACCAAATTGTTGCCAACGTAAGCGTAGATGAATTTGCCGCCCGCAGGATCGGTCATGAGGGCCAGGCGACTTTCAGCGTTGTAACTAAAATTCAGGCTGCGCAAAGATGCGTCAGTGACACGGATCAGCAAGCCAGCCGGAAGTAGGGTCGCAGTGGGGTTACCCAAGGCATCAACAACATAGCCGCCATTGGGACCGGCGCTGCCATCGCTATAAGTGAGGCTTTGGGTAAAGCCTGCGCGATCGGTGATGGAGAGGAGTTTTCCCAGCGTGCTATAGGTTTCAACGGTACCGCTATCCAATGTCAGGGTAAAACCGGATACGCTCGAAACAACCTTGAGACGAGAATCAGCGTCGGGTATCCAGGCGGCGCCTGACTGGGTAAGACGCTCGCGTCGGCCATCGGCGCGGACAACAGTCAATTTGCCGCCATCGGGTCGCAGGCGCGCATGGTAGTTGCTCGTCCAACCGACGCCAAGTCCGACATCGGTAGCGGCCATATGGTTGTAGTGGCGGGTGAATCCGGGGGTCAGTGCGCCGCCAGAAAAATCGACTTCCTCCTGGTACTTATTGCCTGTAGCGGGGTTACAAGGATTACCCAGCGGGCAAGCAGGTTTGCCGAGATTCTTGCCGGACGTGACCAGCAGTGCAACGGAACGGCTAACGGTAGCCGCTCCGGCGTAAACGTTGACAGTGAGGAGCGCGGCATCGGCCACTTCCTGCCCGTTGACGTCGAGCCCATCCCAAGCCAGGGTGCTATCCCATTCGGTGTTCTGCACTAACCAGTAATAGGGAAAAGTGCCATAAACAAAAGGCCCGGAATTGCTGGTCTGCACGGTGGTGCCTGGCAGCGTCCGCTGCACGACACTGCCGAGTACAACCGGCGTGAAGGTCATGGAGGAAACGCTGCTGAGCCAGTTGGCGAATTCAAAGCTGTGGAGCGACACTTTAACCGGGTCGCCCTCAGCGCGGTACAGCGGCGTCGCGTCGAATTTGAGGATAAAGATGTCGTTGCAAGTCTGGTAGCTGCCACAAGACAGGGCAACACCCGGCGCCAAGGCGAGCAGTACGGCAAATAATCGCAACATCACGACACCCTTTGTGGTTAACGGGCCCAGCCCATAGCGGGTCGGCCCTACCTGCATTTTGCTGATCAATTTCAGCCAGGCACTTCTGCTCGCGCGCTTAAAAAAATTCGGGATCACAACGTTGCGCCGACAGGCACAACGCTTTCGGTGCTTTCTGGCTCTTGAGGCTGCTGTGTTGAATTCAGGGTGCGGGCATCAAAATGCTCTTTGATTGCCGCGCGCAACGCGTCGATGTTCAGCCCATTCAGGGCGCTTACTCTTAACTCGTTGAGTTTACCATATTGGTCTCGCCCTACTGCGCTGTCGGACGCGGCTTGCGGCAGCAGGTCGATCTTGTTATAGACGACAATTTGCGCGATGTTGCTGGCGCCGATCTCGGCCAGAACGCCGTTGACATCCTCGATCTGCTGCATACGCCGCGGGTGCGACGCATCAACTACGTGCAGTAATAAATCCGCCTCTATGGTTTCTTCCAGCGTGGCGCGAAACGCCGCCACCAGGGTATGCGGCAACTCGCGAATGAATCCCACGGTGTCCGATAACGTGACCGGGCAATCTTCTCCCAGAAACACTTTGCGTGTCGTGGTATCGAGCGTGGCAAACAGTTGGTCGGCCACGTAGATTTGCGCGCGCGTCAAGCGATTGAACAGCGTCGATTTGCCGGCATTGGTATAGCCCACAATGGAAACGGAGAAGGTACTGTTGCGACGGCGCGCATTGCGCTGCGTATCGTGCTGGCGCGCTACTTTTTTTAAGCGCTCCTTGACCAGTTTGACGCGCTCGCCGATCAGGCGGCGATCCATTTCAAGCTGGGTTTCGCCCGGCCCGCCGCGCACACCTATGCCGCCACGCTGGCGCTCCAGGTGCGTCCAGCCGCGCACCAGGCGCGTCAACAAATGCTGAAGTTGCGCCAGCTCGACCTGAAGCTTGCCTTCGTGACTTCGCGCGCGTTGCGCGAAGATATCGAGTATCAGGTCGGTGCGATCAAGCACACGTACACCCAGAACTTTGTGCAAATTACGTATCTGTATGGGAGAAAGCCGGTGATTGAAAATCACCAACTGCACAACGTGCTCCTGCACGGCGCTGAGGATTTCCTCCACCTTGCCTTTGCCGGCAAAGGTGGCGGCGTCGGGTTTGGCGCGCTTGCCTCCGACTACGGCGGCTACACGCGCGCCAGCGCTCGTGATGAGCTCGCGCGCTTCAGCGAGGTCTTCGATATGATAGGGTTTGCCAAAATCCAGGCCCACCAGCAGCGCCGCATTGCGATCAAGCGCAGGAATCAAGCTGGCGCCTCATGAGAAGCGGCAGGCTGCAACAGCCTGCGTACCCGTAAACGTTGCTCAGGTTTCGGCAGGAGGTTCAAAAGGTACCGTAACCGGACGCGCGGGCACCACGGTCGAAATCGCGTGCTTATAGACCATTTGCGTGACGGTATTTTTCAGCAGGACGACATACTGATCGAAGGATTCGATCTGCCCTTGTAGCTTGATGCCGTTGACCAAATAAATTGAGACCGGAACATGTTCCTTACGCAAGATGTTTAGGAACGGGTCTTGTAAAAGTTGCCCTTTGCCACTCATTGTTATTCTCCAGCTTCAGGTTGATATTTCCTGAAAAACCCTTAGTTGGCGCTTATATGCCGCACGCCCGCGTGGAAATTTTTCAGCATGAAGGTTCACTCTACTGGAAACTGCGCTTTTTCGCTACAGTTGCCTGAATAAAGACAACAAGAACAGTTTCTGGTTCAGTTCAAGCGTAGGTACGCTTTTTGTAGCGATTTTCTCTGCGCCTGGCGTTTTCCTGGCTCGCGGTGAGCGGCTTTTTCTTGCGTTCAGAAAACGGGTTAGCGGCTTTCTTAAGCTCGATGCGCAGCGGGGTTCCCTTGAGCTTGAAAGCATCGCGGAAGAAATTTTCCAGGTAGCGCACATAACTGCCCGGCAAACCATCGAGCCCCGAGCCATGCACCACCACCACCGGCGGATTGGATCCGCCCTGATGCGCATAGCGCAGCTTGGGCCGGTGCAGGCCGTTCATGGGGGGCTGATGTTTTTCGGTCGCTGCCATCAAGGCGCGCGTCAGCTTAGGCGTGGAAAGCTTGGCCATCGCTGCGGCGAAAGCGCCATCAATCGAAGTGAACAATGGCTCCATACCCAAGCCTTGCAAGGCCGAAATGGTGTGGATGTTGGCGAAATTCAAAAACAGCAGCTTGCGCTGGTATTCACTTTTGATGTGCTCGCGCTCGCCGCTGTCGAGGTTGTCCCATTTGTTGATCGCCACTACCAGCGAGCGTCCGGCTTCGAGGATGAATCCGGCGATATGCGCATCCTGATCGGCGATTTCCGCCTTGGCGTCGAGCAGCAGCACCACGACGTTGGCGTCATCGATAGCCTGCAGGGTTTTGATGACGGAAAATTTCTCGATGGCCTCAAACACCTTGCCGCGCCTGCGAATGCCGGCGGTATCGATCAAGGTGTAGTCCTTGCCGTTGCGCGACAGCGGCACATAAATGCTATCGCGCGTGGTGCCCGGCTGATCAAAAGTGATGACGCGGTCTTCGCCTATCATGCGGTTGACCAGCGTTGATTTTCCGACATTGGGACGCCCGACCACGGCTATTTTGGGGTGATCGGCGTCGGCTTCATCAACCGCATCGGGAAACCCAACCAGCACTTTTTCGATCAGATCGCGCACCCCCTCGCCGTGCGCAGCGGAAATAGCCTCGGGCTCACCCAACGCCAGCTCGTGAAAATCGGCGGTGGTGAGCGACTCGTCCAAGCCCTCGGCCTTGTTCACCGCAATGATGACGCGCACGCCGCGCGCCACCGCGCCCTTGCGCAGCGTATCGGCGATCTGCTTGTCCTGATGCGTCAAGCCCTCGCGTCCATCGGTGACAAAAATAATGGCGTCAGACTCGGCGATAGCCTGTAAAGTCTGCTTGGCCATTTCGTGCATGATGCCTTCGGTGGCCACCGGCTCGAAGCCGCCGGTATCGACGATGAGGAAAGGTTTGGATGCGCCCCTGCCATGACCGTAATGGCGATCGCGCGTCAGCCCCGGCACGTCGGCGACAATGGCGTCGCGTGTTTTGGTGAGCCGGTTAAAAAGCGTGGATTTGCCGACGTTAGGGCGGCCGACGATGACGATGGTAGGTTTCATGATTGAGCCGGGTTGAAACCTCAACGAATGGCGAAAATGCCTCCATTGGCAGTCTGTGCAATTAACTGACCTTCAACGGCGATCAGGGCATTGATAGCGCTGCCGTCGGTGGACACGCGGCCGATAAGCGCGCCGTTATCGATGGAAAGAATGTGAACCAAGCCGCTAGCGTCTCCCACCCATACCTTGCCGGAGAACAACACCGGGGCGCCAAGTCGGCGCAAGGCAAGCTGGTCCTGTTTCCACACACTGGCGCCTGTGACCTTGTCTAGAGCGTGCACGTTACCGGCATCATCGCTGAGATAGAGGTTGCGGCTATCAACACCCATACTGGTGGCGCTGGAAAGCTCGCGCGACCACAGCACATTGCCGTTAAGGGTTTCGACGCAACCGCTGCGCCCCTGGTATACGCTGGCGCAAATGCGCGTGTCATCGAGCACCGGCTGCCCGCCGATATCGGCGATACGCTCAAGCTCGGTGGCGCCGCGCGGCTGGGAAAGCGTCGCCTCCCAGATCGGTTTGCCGCTTTCAAGCTCGATGGCGACCAGTTTGCCGCCAGCGAAACCCGCATAGACAGTCCCGCGGCTGACTACCACACCCGCGCTGCTGCGTAGTGTCAGGGCCGGTGAGACACGCTGGTAAACCCAGCGCCGCCGACCATCGAGCGCGTTGAGCGCGAAGATGCGTCCGTCAGCGGTGCGCGCCAACACTAAATTTGCCGTCAGCGTCGGCGCCGCTAATACTTCACCGCCGACCGGACTGTTCCACAGCGCTCTGCCGGAACTTTCAAAGGCCAGCACTTCGCCTTTAGCAGTGCCAACCACAATCTTTGCGTCGCCAAAACCGACACCGCCGGAAAGTTTCTGACCGGTGTTGATGCGCGATTCAACGCGCCCGGTGCCGTCTCCCGTGCCAACTATCGTGCCGTCGGCGCCTGCGGCATAAATCACCCCTTGCGCAGCAGCGGGCGTAAAAGCGAACCCGCCGCTCTTGGTGGCCGAGGCCTGCCAAATCACTTTGGCGGAAATGGGCGCAGAGATGTCCGGCAGGGGTTTTGGTTTTTTGCTCGAGCCGCCGAATATCCCGCAACCCGGCAGCAGCGCAATAATGGCAACGGGAACAAGCAGTCGGCAGTATTTCTTCACTTCGCCTCCGCTGGCGCGCCCAGCGCATCGAGTTTGAATTGCGTAAATTGCTTGATGGGACTGCGCGCATCGGCCTTATCTAGCGCCAGTTGGTAGGCAATACGCGCCTCGTCTTTCTTGCCTTGCGCCAACAGGATATCGCCTTTCAAGTCCGCTGCGAGCGTAATGTAGCCCTCGTCGTTTACGCCTTGAATAACCTTAAGCGCCTCGTCGAACTTCTGTTCTTCGAGCAGCACGGTAGCCAGCCTGATCTGCGCGAGAGGGCGAAATTGTGTCTTGCCCTGATCCACCACCCATTGCAAGTGCGTGCGTGCCGCCGCGAAATCCTTGGCCTCGAAGCTGCTCTTGGCGGCGAGCAATGCCGCCTCGGTGGCATAAAACGTCCCTGGAAACTTTTCCATCAGCGCGCTGGCTGCATCGGAAAATTTTTTCGCGTCTTTTTCCGCCGCCACTTTCTGCACGCTCTTGAACAACGCCGCCGCCTGTTCATTCTGACTTTTTTGGTACGCGCGCCAGCCGTAAGTTCCACCCAACACCAGAAGCAAGGCGGCGAGAGCGGCATAGATAAACTTGCCGTTCTTTTGCCACCAATCCTTGAGTTCGTCTAAGCGTTCCTGCTCTTCAAGATCATAAACTGCCATGTGATTCCTTAATATTTAGTAACTACTCAGCGCCATCAAATAGAATGGAACGCTGATGACGCGGATGAATATGATGAACGCAGATAAATATAAATACCCAGAAACCAAATAAAAAAATCTTATTTAATCATAATTATCAGCGTCATCTGCGTTCTATATTTGACTGCTGAGTAGTTACGCTATTTTAGTGCCCATCAGAGCAACTCGGCCTTGGCATGCCACAGGCGCGCAGCGGTTTCATCAATGTCCAGCAGCGCTTGTTCCCCGGCCTGGCGTAAATCCTTGACGCTGACCTTGCCTGCCGCAACTTCGCTTGCGCCGAGAATGATAGCAAATCGCGCCGTACTGGCGTCGGCCTTTTTCATCTGCGACTTGATACTGCCTCCCCCGGCATGCAATATCACCGCCAGATCGGCATCACGCAAAAACTCTGCCGCCGCCCACGCTTGCGCCGCCGCCTCGTCCTGAAAAATGACATAAGCATCGAGCCGGGCTGCGCTGACGGGCGGGTTTTCTTCCAGCATCATGAGCACGCGCTCCACACCGAAACCAAAGCCGCAGCCTGGCGCCGATTTGCCCCCCAACTGCGCAATCAGGCCATCGTAGCGCCCTCCCCCTGCAAGAGTCAGCTCAAAATCCTTACCCTTGCCGATGAACTCGAACACCGTGCGATTGTAATAATCAAAGCCGCGCACCAGACGCGGATTCTCGATATAACTCAACCCCGTTGCGTCCAGGCGCTGCTTGACTCCAGCAAAATGCTCTTTGGCTTCAGCATCGAGAAACTCGCGCAACTTGGGCGCGCCCTCGACGATGGCCTGCATGGCGGGGTTCTTGGTATCCAGAGTACGCAGCGGATTGGTGTAGAGACGGCGCTTGGCGTCTGCGTCCAGATGATCGGCATGCGCCTCAAAGTACTGCACCAGCGCCTCGCGGTGGCGCGCGCGCGACTCGACATCGCCGATGGAGTTAAGGTGCAACGCCACATCGCGCAAACCGAGCCGCTCCCATAACCGCGCCAGCATCACAATCTGCTCGGCATCGACATCCGGCCCAGGGTAGCCCAGCGCTTCCACATCGAACTGATAAAACTGCCGATGACGTCCTCTTTGCGGGCGCTCATGGCGAAACATCGGGCCCCAGGTCCAGATGCGCAGCGGGCCGTTGTACAACAGGTTGTGCTCGATCACAGCGCGCACCAAGCCAGCGGTAGCCTCGGGGCGCAGCGTGAGCTTTTCGCCGTTCATGCCGTCCTCGAAGGAATACATTTCCTTTTCGACGATGTCGGTCACCTCGCCGATGGCGCGCGCGTACAGCGGAGTCGATTCGACTACCGGGGTGCGCATCAACTGGTAGCCATATTGCTCGAACACTTCGCGCGTGGCGTCTTCGAGAAACTGCCACAGCGGCGACTGATGCGGCAGGATGTCGTTCATCCCGCGCACCGCTTGAATGGGATTGCTCATGCGTTTTACTTGTGTAGTGCTGAGGTGGAAAGGGCGTAAGAACGCGGAAAACCGGTAATTTTACCCGTTTCCAGACACGTTCCCGATGCTATTTTGCAATCGCCTCAAACATTTCAAGGAGCAAAGGCGTCGCAGCATCAACCGCTTTTTCCATCTGCGGGTGCGGATAGAGGACCTGCATGTAGCTGGGGTGGAGCATTGAAATTTCGGTCTTACCTTTGTTTTGGTAAACACCCAGATTTCCGCACGGCAGCAATGCGGTCACTTGAAGTCCCATAGGCCACAGCAGCTTGCCGACTTCCGGAATGCAGACCTTGACCATCGTGATTTCGCCTTGTTTGGCCTTGGAAGCCCCCATGTAAAGCCATTTTTTTTCTTCGGAATAGGTCTTGACCGCGTCTACCACCTCGTCGCTGGTTTTCGCGGTTGCTTTGACAAGAATCATATCGGGACCGGGCGCCGGCTTCTGCGCCACAGACAGCAGCGGTGTTGCACCAAGCACAGCACCCACAAACAGACCAAGCAGAATGGTTTTCTTCACGTAACTTCTCCAATGTTGTCGTACAGCGCCACCGCTGATTTGCGCCGCAAAGGGAGGGTGGCGCAATCCCCTTCGCGGTATTGATACCCAACTCCAGAAAATGTACCGCTGGAGAAGCATTCTAAAATTCCGGCAGTCCCGTAGGGTGCGCTTGCGCACCGCTGCGAATGGTGCGCAAGCGCACCCTACGGAATCACCGTTTCGGCAAGAGTGAGTATCCATGCGCCTTTCCACGCACTTTCCTGCTGCAAACCTAAACCACGCGAAGCGCAATTTCTTTCTTGCGCGTCTTGCGCGTCTGGCCGCTTAACCCAGCGCCAGGGGCATAAGTTTTGCTCACATAGGTCTCAACGATCTGCTGGAATTCCTCGGCGATGCGTTCGCCCTTGAGGGTTACAGTCTTCTCACCATCTACAAATACCGGCGCGACCGGCGCTTCACCATTACCCGGGAGCGAGATGCCGATGTTGGCAAGCTTGGATTCGCCAGGGCCGTTCACCACACAGCCCATTACGGCCACATGCATGTCTTCAACTCCCGGATAGCGCGTTTTCCATAGCGGCATCTGGTCGCGCAAATATGTCTGAATTTTTTCGGCCAGTTCCTGGAAAAGCGTGCTGGTGGTGCGTCCGCAGCCGGGACACGCTGCAACCATAGGCGTGAAAGAACGCAAGCCCATCGTCTGGAGGATTTCCTGGGCGACGATCACTTCTTTGCTGCGATCGCCTCCCGGTTCGGGCGTGAGCGAAATGCGTATCGTGTCGCCGATTCCTTCCTGTAGCAGCACAGCGAGCGCAGCGCTCGAGGCGACGATGCCTTTTGATCCCATGCCGGCTTCGGTCAAACCCAGATGCAGCGCATAATCGCAGCGCCGCGCCAGATCGCGATACACCGCGATCAAATCCTGTACCGCGCTCACTTTACAAGACAGCACGATACGCTCACCCGGCAGGCCGAGTTGCTCAGCTTTTGCAGCGCTTTGCAATGCGGACACGATCAGCGCTTCGCGCATTACCGCATCGGCGTCGAGCGGATTGGTGAGTCTGGCATTGTCGTCCATCATGCGCGCGATCAATTCGGGATCGAGGCTGCCCCAGTTCACGCCGATGCGCACCGGTTTCTCATATTTACACGCCGCCTCTATCATCAGCGCAAACTGTTCGTCGCGCTTTTCACCGTGGCCGACATTGCCGGGATTAATGCGGTACTTGGCCAACGCGCGCGCGCAATCGGGAAAGCGCGTGAGCAGCTTGTGGCCGTTGAAGTGAAAGTCGCCAACCAGAGGGACATCCACGCCCAATACATCGAGCTTGGCGCGTATGACCGGAACCTGGCGCGCCGCTTCCAGGGTGTTGACGGTAATGCGCACGATTTCCGAACCGGCGCGCGCGAGTTGCGCCACCTGTCTTGTGGTCGCTTCGGCGTCCTCGGTATCGGTGTTGGTCATCGACTGCACCAGAATGGGCGCATTTCCGCCGATGGCTCTATCGGCCACCTGCACCTGGCGCGACACTCGACGTGCAATAGATTCGAACATGGGCATTATTTCAGTGTGAAGCGCGCTACGGTAATGCGCGTGTGCGGCGCCAAATCAAAATCGTTGCCGTTGTAGCTCATGCGCGTGGCCGCGGCATTACCAATGATTACCGAGAGCGGGCCCTTGCCTACGGCCACCTCTTCCTCTCCCGCCTTGTAGCGGCGCGAAACCAGGATCTTGCCGCTACCCTCGATCACCTCAACCCAGGATTCGCCGCTGAAAGTGAAACGCAATGTGGCGCTACCGGGGGCAACGGGTTTGCGGTTTGTCAGCACAGGTGGCGCGGCGTTCTGCGGCGCAACAATATTGGCGCTACCGGCAAAAGGTGTAGATTCCGCTTGCACATTCTCTATAGCAGCTTGCGTGGCGTAAGGATCGGGCAAGGGGCTCAGGTTGGTGACATCAACATTGCCGGTCTGTGCAGGGGTTGCAGCGCCGACGGGCTGTGTTTTGCTTGCCATTTTGTTTTCCAACAAGCGCTCGGGACGAATGTAATCCCACCAGTACCAGCCAAAGGCCGACAGCACCAACAGCAGCGCCGCCAACAGCGCCGCACGCGCTTTAGGCGTAGTGAATTGTTCGCGCGGCGCGGTGTATCTGATGTTCTGGCTGGACACGACGAGCGGCGGCTTGGCGCTGGGGCCGAGCGTCTGTTCCAGCAACTCGACAACTCGCCCAGGTTCTATGCCCAACAATTTGGCATAGCTGCGTACAAAACCGCGCAGGAAAGTCCCGGTGGGCAGCCTGGCGTAGTCGCCGCGCTCCAGCGCATCGACTTGAATAATGCCCATGCGCAGTTTTGCCGCGACATCGCCCACCGACAGCCCCTGTCGCAGGCGCTCGGAGGCTAACACGCCGCCTGGCGTTTGCGTCGTCGCGCCCGCTTCGCCAGTATTACTCTGATGTTGAGCGGAATCCATAGGTGAGTTCGTTGCGTAGCGCTCAGCGGCCTTCGTTGGCCTGGATGGTCTGGGGCGCTTCGGGGAAGCGGCGCTTGAGCTGCTGCAAATAACTGACTTCGGAACTCTTGTCCCCCAGCGCACGCGACACGCGCACGCCGAGCAACAGCGCGTCTGCAGTCGGATTGCCGGTGACACGGTTATAGCGTGTCAGAAAACTTTCAGTGTCCTTGAGCCGCGCGTTCTTGTAGGAAATGTCGGCCATCAGATAAAGCGCCTGGGCAAGCGCCGGTTGAATATCCAGCGCCTGGCGCAGATTACGCTCAGCCTCTGCATCGTTTCCGAGTTGCCGTGCGCAGGTACCAGCATTGAGAAAAGCGCGTTCCGGTGAGGAATAAAGCGGATTCTTCAAAGCGGATTCAAAGAACCCCATCGCTTTGGCCGGGTCGCCGCGTTGGCAGAGATACCAGCCGTAATTATTGAGCACATCAGAATCATTCGGGGCAAGACGCATCGCGTGTTCGAAATTGGCGGTCGCCTGGGCATCGTCGCGCAGCTCCATATAAATCAGCCCCAGCATGTTGAAAGCCGGCACATATTCGCTGGATTCCTTCAATGCCTGCCTGGCTTCGTCAAGCGCCACGCCCATCTGGCCGCGTTGAAAATACGCGCCGGAAAGCTCGGCATGCACTTGCGCACGCCTTACAGCGTCGATTTTAACAGGAGCGTCCTGCACCTCAGCAGGCTGGCTCTTTACCGTAGTCTTGCTGACACAGCCTGGCAAAACAGCAACGATAAAAACAGTGCAAATTACTGCAAGCGCGGATTTCATGCGGCGATGGCCTTCATGTGGTGAATGCTTCGATGGGCTGTGCGCTGCGTTTTGTCCCTCACCCTGCCGGCAAGCTGCCCGCAGGCGGCGTCAATATCGTCGCCGCGCGTCTTGCGCACTGTGACGACAAAGCCCGCCTCGGTCAGCACCGCGCGGAAGCGATGGATGGCATTGTTGCTGGAGCGCAGATAGCCGGAGTTGGGAAACGGGTTGAAAGGAATCAAATTAAACTTGCACGGCAGATCGCCGACCAGCGCAACCAGTTCGTGCGCCAGTTGCACCGAATCATTCACCTGATCGAGCATCACATACTCGAAGGTAACGAAATCGCGCGGCGCAGCTTCAAGATAATCGCGTATCGCGGCAAGCAACTGCGCCAGCGGATATTTCTGATTGACTGGGACAAGCACATCGCGCAGCTTGTCGTTAGGCGCATGCAGGCTGACTGCCAGGGCAACCGGACAGCGCTGCTTCAAGC
>JAYWAM010000181.1:0-14706 GCA_043782425.1 Betaproteobacteria bacterium | reverse complement strand
CAAGACGCCAAGGCGCAAAGTTTTAAACCTCGTTCTTCATTTTTTTCTTTTCTTGGCGTCTTCGCGTCTTGGCGCGAGATGTTTTTTCCCGGCAGAATTTTTCGTTTTTAACGGCCGCTGATTTTCTTCTTCCCCAAGCCGTGTTCCAACGCGATGATCGCGGCCTCGACGCGCGAATGTATGCCGAGCTTGCGCAGGATCGCTTTCACGTGCAACTTGACGGTGCCGTCGGTGATGCTAAGAGTTTTGGCGATAACCTTGTTGCTCAAACCCTTGGCGACGTGTTCAAGGATGTCGAGTTCTCGCGGCGTGAATTCGGCGAAGGGTGCAGAGCGACGTGGCGTTGCTTCACTCGCGCCTGTCTCGCCGCGCACGATGCGCGCTAGCGTGCCGAGCAATTCTTTGGCCACCACGTTGTCGCCTTGCAGCGCCGCTTCCAGAGCCGGCACCAGCTCTTCCAGCTCCATGTCTTTCAGCAGATAACCCTGCGCTCCGGCGCGCAACGAAGCGCTCAAATCGGAATCGTCGCTGCTCATGGTGAGCATCAACACCGGGATGCTGACGCCCTGGGCGCGCAAATTTTTTAAGGTCTCTATACCGTTTAGTCCTGGCATCTTGACATCGAGCAGCACGATGTCCGGGTTCAATTCCAGCGCGTGGCGCACGCCTTCTTCGCCCGATCCCACCGCCGCCACCACGTCTACGCCGCGGCTGCGCAGCAAACCCGCGATGCCATTGCGCACCAACGCATGATCGTCAATCAACAGTACACGCACGTCAGCTCCGTCGCATAAGGGAAGGCTCCGGGAGCGGCGGGGCGGTGAACATCAAAATAATACGCGTGCCTTCATCGGGCTCACTCTCGATCACGAGCTGGCCGGGCAGGCGCTCGGTGCGCTCGCGCATGATGGCTAAGCCGACATGCTCTCCCGGTATGCCTTGCGTGGCCTCTGTTATGCCACGACCATCATCTTCTATCAACACGGTATAAAAATCGTCCTCGTTATTCAACATAATGCGCACATTGCGCGCATTACTGTGCTTGCGGATGTTGGTGAGCGCTTCCTGAATGATATAGAACACCTGGACTTCCTGCGCGGGCGTGAGATTAAGCGCCTGGCATTCGTTTTGAAAAAACATCGCTATGCCGGTTTCGTGGCGAAAACGTTCGACCATGTCGGCGACCGCCGGCCCCAGCCCGCGATCATCTATCTTGAGGCGGAAGTTAGCCAGCAGATCGCGCAAGTTGGCGTGCGCTTGTTCCATCGCCTGGCGCAAGCCTTGCACATCGGATTGGCTGGCGCTCATGTCATTGCGGGACAACGATTCTCCCAGCACCTTAATCTGTAAGCGCATGCCGACTAAATCTTGGGCGAGCGAATCGTGTAATTCATTACCCAGGGTGTGGCGCTCCTCCATGATCGCCAGGCGGCGTGCGTCTTTGTCGAGGCGCGCCTTCTCAATTGCAAGGCCCAGGTGGCGGCCAACGCTGATGAGCAGATCTTGCATGTCCTCACCCATGGCCGTCAGCGGTCGGTCGAGGAACAGGTTGTACACACCGAGAATGCGGTCCTGGTATTGCACCGGCACCACCACAAACTCCAGGCAGTCGCGCTCAAGCATAGGGCGGCCAATCAACTTGGCGCATGCCGCCGTGCCTTGTTGGATGCGGATGCCGCCTTCAGTCGCACTCCAGCCGCATTGGCAGCGGCTCGCCTCCATCTGCCGGTCGCGTTCGACCACTGCTGCATCGAGGCCGCGGCTGGCGACCAAGCGCGTGTAGCCATCGGCAGTGACCAGACGCACACTGGCTGCGCGCGCATCGATCAGTTCGATGAAGGTATCAAGAAAGCTGTCGAGTAGTTGTTCGAGACTGCCGGGCTGGCTCAGGCAGGTTGCGACTTCGTACAACACGTCGAGCGATTGTGTCTTGCGCGCCAGACGCACGCTGCGATCATGATCGCTGGCGCTATGCTTGGCGACACGAGCTATTGAGCGTAACTCTACATTGAGTCTCTCGATATCGAGCATGGATCGCGCGAACCGGCGCCAAAGAAAGAATACCAATCCTAAGGCGATTGCCAGCAGCAGCACCTGCAATGTAAACGCCCATGAGAGCACCGGGTAGGTGTTCGCGCTCAGCGGCATCGCCAAAGCGGCGACCAGGATCGCCGCCAAGGTCGCAAACATCCAAGTCAACGTGCGCCCGGTTAAAGCGCTACGCTCATCGACGCTGTGCATGGATTCGGCAGGTATCTGGTCTGGCGTTTGCGACATACACACCCGTACGACAAGGAGCAACGGAAAAGACAACAATAGCTAGCTAGGCGACGCTGCCAAATCCCTTGTCGAGCGCGCCCGTCGGCGCCTTAAGCCCGGCAATACGGTAACCCTGCGCCAGCGGCCCGCCGGGAAAGAGCAGATAAAGATATTTGATGCCGCCCTTTGCATGAAATTTTTCCTCAAGCGCATCATGCAACTCGCGCATGTTGGTAGAGATTTTTTCGTGCTTGGCGTAATACTCCTGAAGAGAGCGCAGCGCTGCCCAGTGGTCTTCGCTGAGTTCAAGTCCCTCACGTCGGGCGACCTTAAGCGCGGACTCGCGCGTCCACTCGGGTGGTGCGTGGGGAAAACTGGGATCCTTCTTGGAACCATCGTTTCCCTTGATAGCATCTAACAGACCGGCCATAGCACACCCTCCTATCGGCATATTGAGCGCTTATTATAAGGCACCTCAAAAAATCCGCTCATAAAGTTTTTGGCGGGCGCGCGCAAAATTTTGGGTAAAAATTCGTTACACTGCTGACCCGGTATGTTGCTGCACTTTCACAGCGACTTCCATTACAAAAGCCCCCATGTCCGCAAACTCGACAACACGAATACCATGAATGCATCTGGGTGCTGAATCGAGGTGTCGGCGCCAAGTCACTGTGCTAAGATATTTCACCGAGGCATGTGGCGCAACCATTCAAAAAATTCGGTATCGGACGGTTACATGGCAGGCATCCGCATGCAGGTTAAAACTCATTTTCTATATAGGGAGAAATATATGCGTGTTTCCAAACCGGCAACTTTGTTCCTGAGCTTGGTTTTTGCCCTTGCGCTTGGCGCATGCGCAACCAAGCCGATCTACAGCGTCAATGATGCTCCTGTCATTAGCGCCAACGGCAAATCACTTGAAAAAAACCAGGTACGTACCGCGATCATCAGCGCGGGCGTATCCTTGGGTTGGCAGGTCGTCGAGGTAAAACCTGGTATGTTGCAAGGCACCCTGAAGCTGCGCGACCATACCGCAGTGGTTGACATTCCGTATAGCGCCACCAAGTACAGCATTCTGTTCAAGAGCGGCATTAATTTGGGCGAGAAGGATGGCCAAATTCACAAGAACTACAATGGTTGGGTACAAAATTTCGACAAAGCTATTCGCGCCCTGCTTGCACAGACGTAATACAGGGCTAGTACCGGACATGGATGCTGAGGTTGCGCTGCGCACCTTCGGCCTCCTCGTCGGCCTGGACTTGAATGAGAGATCATAAGGGTTAGGCCTTTACCTTATAGCCATCCTCTATAAGTGAATCTCTGCACAAGCCCTGATTTGTTATTCGTGGGGAGGACAAAAATTCTGAGATTCAAAACCAAACCACGATGGATGAAACCGCCAGCCTGATTACGCTATTTACCAGCAGTTTTCTGGCTGCAACGTTGTTGCCAGGCGGCTCGGAAGTGGTGTTGTTTGGCGTGTTGCACTCGCATCCGCAATTGTATTGGTCGGCTTTAGGTATCGCCACTTTGGGCAACACCCTGGGCGGAATGAGTTCATATCTGATTGGGCGATTCTTGCCAGGGAAAGAAAAGCTGGCGCAAAAACTCGGTAATCAAACCTACCTGCTTACTTGGACACAACGCCACGGCAGCCCGATTTTAGTGTTGGCCTGGGCGCCGGTCATAGGCGATATTCTGTGCATAACAGCGGGTTGGCTGCGGATCAATTGGTTGTGGGCAATGCTGTTCATGGCGGCGGGAAAATTCGCGCGCTATTGGGTGGTTGCCTCTGCCGCTACGTAGCGACGGCAAACTGCATACCTTGCGGCAACACATTTGCGGAAAATTCCAGGTGCAGTACCCGCCTCGGCAAAGGCCTGGTAGCTTTAGATGAGGCGTGCAGCAGCAAGGGGCGCATCAATACCACGCTGCCGGTTTGCCCGGTACACATCACCTCGACGATGCTGTTTGCGAACTCACGGATTTGAGCATTATTCAGCTTTCCCGCTTTGTGCGTGCCCGGAAGCACGCGCAGCGGGCCACGCTCTTGTGTCACATCATCAAGGTGTATACGCACTGCAAGAACCTGCTCCAGAATTGCCGCTGGCGGTTGAGCGTGTACCACACCCTCCTTAATCGACCATGCGCGCCAACCCTCTATACTCTTACGTTCCTTGATGGGTAGCGATAAATCCTGGTGCCATGCGACCAGCCAATTAGCCTCGGGGCCTTTTTCAAAAAGTGTCGCTTTATAGGCAAAGGCGTGCGCGCCCAACGTAGCGCGTACTGCCGCTTTAATTGGGTCGGAGTCGGCGATTTTTCTCACCAGCGACAGGCCCAACAGGTTGCGCATCCCGGCTTTTGAGTGGTCCCGTTCTAGCGTGCTCAATTCGAGCTTAAGCGTTTCGCATAAGCTGGGATCAACTAGAGCCGGGAGGATGGCATAACCCTCAGCATCAACTTGATTGGCTAGCGCGGATTTCATTCCCAGTACGGCGGATCGCCAAAAATTTTCTTTAGGAAATCGATAAACAGCCGCACCTTGGCGGGCAGGTGGCGACGTTCGGGATAGACGGCGTAGATGTTATTGCCGGGTGAGGAAAACTCGTCGAGCACCGAGACGAGCTTGCCGCGCTTGATGTCATCGTTCACTTCCCATGCTGAGCGCCATGCCAGCCCGTGACCCGCCAACGCCCATTGCGTGAGGACTTCGCCGTCATTGCATTGCATATTCCCCGCCACTTTTACGCTGAGCGATTTTTGTTTGACCTGAAAGCTCCAATGGTCGGAAAGACCTTCCTCGCTCGCCGTAACCAGGCAATTATGCTGCGTAAGATCAGCAAGTTTTTTGGGTTTGCCGTGGCGTTTGAAATAGGCGGGAGAGGCGCATACCACGCGATGATTGCGCGCCAGTTTGGCGGCGTGTAAATCGACGCTTTTGAGATCGGCGATGCGTATGCCCAAATCCACGCGCTCGTTCTTCAAATCCACCAGGCGTTCCGCCAAATGCAGCGTGACGCTAAGGCCGGTGTGAGCGGCAATGAAGCTGGGTAGATGCGGGGCGATGTGCTTGCGGCCGAAAGCGGTGGGCGCGGAAACCACCAGGCGTCCGCTCGCGCCCTTGGCGCCAACGGAAAGCGATTCTTCCGCCGCGCGCATTTCGGCAAGGATGCGCTGGCAGTCTTCCAGGAATGTTGCGCCTTCGGCTGTGAGTATGACCTGGCGCGTCGAGCGCTTGAAAAGCTTGACGCCCAAGCGCTCTTCAAGCTGGTCGATGCGCCGACCTATCATGGCGGGCGTCACGCCTTCGCCGCGAGCGCTGGCGGAAAAACTGCCGCGCTGGGCAACATCAACGAAGGTGGAGAATTGTTTGAAGCGGTCCATGCGGGGCGCACGTTTATTTGATACTGGAAGTATAAATCGTTTTTGTTTCTGGTGGGATTACCACTCTGTAGGTAAGAGAATACACTTCACTCATCCACTGCCCAGAAGCTCAAAGGAGCACACCCGCATGAATAGGCTGAACGATCTTCCCGCCGCTATGGAAATTACCGGCCAACTCACTGCCGAATTTGAAGCTATCCTCACGCCGCAAGCGCTGGCGTTTGTCGCCAAGCTATCGCGCCGCTTTGAACCGCAACGTCAAGCACTGCTGACCAAACGCGCCGCTCGCCAAAAAGAATTTGATGCCGGCAAGCTGCCGGATTTTCTGGCCGAGACAAATAATATCCGCGCTGGCGCGTGGAGTGTCGCGCCGCTTCCGCAGGATTTGCTTGACCGCCGCGTGGAAATCACCGGGCCCACCGATCGCAAGATGGTCATCAACGCGCTCAATAGCGGCGCCTCCACCTTCATGGCGGACTTTGAGGATTCCAATTGCCCCACTTGGGAAAACATGATTAACGGCCAGATCAATTTGCGTGATGCAGTGCGCCGCAACATCACCCTGGAACAAAACGGCAAGCATTATCAGCTCAACGATAAAAGCGCCGTGCTGATCCTGCGCCCACGCGGCTGGCACCTGGATGAGAAGCACGTGCTGCTAGATGGCAGACCGGTATCGGGCGGCATATTCGATTTTGCGTTGTACTTCTTCCATAACGCAAGGGAATTACTGGCGCGCGGCAGCGGCCCGTATTTTTATCTGCCCAAGCTGGAATCGCATCTCGAAGCGCGTTTGTGGAACGACATTTTCGTCATGGCGCAGGACGAGATCGGCGTGCCGCAGGGTTCCATAAAAGCCACGGTGCTGATTGAAACTATCGTCGCTGCGTTCGAGATGGATGAGATCCTGTTCGAGCTGCGCGAGCATAGCGCCGGGCTCAACATCGGTCGCTGGGATTATATTTTTTCGGCCATCAAAAAATTTCGCGTCAACCAGGATTTTTGCCTGGCGGATCGCGCGCAAGTAAACATGACTGCGCCCTTCCTGCGCGCCTACGCGCTGCTGCTAGTAAAAACCTGCCATAGACGCAATGTCTCCGCGATGGGCGGCATGGCGGCGCAGATTCCCATCAAGAACGATCCTGCGGCCAACGACGCCGCGATGGAAAAAGTCAAAGCCGACAAGCTGCGCGAAGTGGGCGACGGCTGCGATGGCGCCTGGGTGGCGCACCCCGCTCTGGTTCCCATCGCCAAGGCGGTGTTCGACGCACACATGCCCACCCCCAACCAGATTCACATCCAGCGCGACGACGTGAACTACGGTGCCAAGCACCTGCTCGACTTCCGCCCTTCAACACCGATCACCGAAGCGGGCTTGCGCAACAATATCCAGGTCGGCATTCAGTACCTAGGCTCGTGGCTGGCGGGCAACGGTTGCGTGCCGATTTTCAACTTGATGGAAGACGCCGCCACGGCGGAGATTTCGCGCTCGCAAATCTGGCAATGGATACGCTCTCCCAAGGGCGTGCTTGATGATGGTCGCAAAGTCACGAAGCAAATGTTCCGCGAACTGCTGGCCGACGAGTTGCAAAAAACGCCAGGCATCGTAGGCGCAAGCACCTACGCGGCAGGCAAATATGTGGCAGGCGCGAAGCTGTTTGAGCAAATCACCGCCAGCGACGATTTCGTGGACTTTCTGACACTGCCCGCTTATGCGGCGATTGCTTAGGACTTGCATTGTGTCGTGCCATAGAATGCTAATTTCGTGCGGATTGTGAATGGCGGTTGGGTGGATACGCTGCGCTTTATCCACCCTACTTTTGATACCCAGCGTGGCAGCAGGGTAGCAGGGTAGGGTGGATCAAGGCCGAAGGCCGGATCCACCGCAACGCTTAAATTTTGTGCGGATGGTAATTGGTGGATACGCTGCGCTTTATCCACCCTACGCCTACTTCATCCTACGCGCTCAAACCAGCCGCATCGCCGCGGCCACATATGCCGGGTCTTGCGTCTTTTGATAACCGCTGTAGCAGGTATAGACCAGCTTGATGTCGTGATCGTGGCCATTTTGACGCACGGTCTTGGTGAGCGCCGCCCAGTCCTGTTTTTCGCAGGGAGCAGGCTCAAGCGCTGTCGGCGCGCCGATGGTGACATAACCGGCGCAAAACGCCACCCAGAAATAGAACAAGCTTTCGGCCTGCAACGCTTCGGGCAGGTGCGGCAACACCACCGCCAAGGCGTGCGTGCCGGTCACCAGATGCAGCGAATTGGAATTGGGTTTGCCCAGATAGATGCGGATAGCCAGGTGTGCGATTTCGGCCAAGGTGCGCTGGTGAGCGAGTTTGCTGCCCAGTGGCGGGGTAAGCAGCGACGCAAAAAAATCCGGCTCTTCAGTGGCGAGTTGAAGTTCCTCGATAATCAGGTTAGCTACAATGGTGCGCCCGGCGAAGGTGCGCTGTACCGGTTCAAGCGCCTGAGCAACGCTTTCAGCCTTGGCCGGTAACTCAATGGTGCTGGGGAGCAGAGGCGTGTTCGATGACGCCAGATAGGCAAGACCGGAAGCGATTTCGCCGCGGTGGTCGGCTTCCAAACCATAAGCCAGACGGATCAGTGCATGAAACCCGGCAGAGGCGATGCCTGGCATGAGCTTGGGCCAATATTGCGCCAGCACGGCTTGCGTAGCGTCGCGCTCCAGCTCGGCAAGAAAGAAAGTCCGCAACGCGCCGTAGGCCGACCAGTCGCCCAGATGCATGGAAAGCGTGTCAGCGCTAACCACCATATCGGACGCGGGCACCGTTTCGAGCCGCTTCGCATAGCCTTGCACATGCGCTTCAAGCTCGGACGAAGAAGCGCCCAGGCGCTGCATCGCAATCAGCACCATAGGCAGATGGTTGGAAAGACCGTTGCCATAGGTGGGCCCGTAACATTCGGCTTCGCGCAGCAGGGCGTTGAGGGTGAGTTGGACATTGGCGGTGAGCATGGCGAATCTTTCCTGCGCGACAAAGTTATTTTTCTATCCAATCGATGAGCGGCTGCCATTGCGCCAGGTCTTTTTCCACCAAAGACGGCGCCATGTCAAAAATCGACTTGCCCTCAAAAGCGGCATTCACATAGTTCTGCGTGTCGCGCAAATGCGTGAAAACCGGCAGATCGATGGGAGCAAGAAACTCATCAAGGTGGTCGGCTGCTTTGGTGCGGCCATCAACGCGCATGCCGACGATGGCGACAAAAGCCTTGCCCTTGCGCACGCTATTTTCCGCAATCACTTCCTCAAGAAAAACCTTGGTGGCGTTGATGTCAAATACCGAAGGCACGATGGGCACAATGATCTTGTGCGCGCGCTTTACCATCTCAGACAATCGCGCGCCATGCAGCCCGGCGGGCGAATCGAGCACCAGCCACGCCTTGTTGCCTTTATGCTTGTCGCTATCGAGGCGCTGGATAGGCGGCAGATGCTCCGGTCGCAGCGCCAGCCAATTCAACGCCGACTTTTGCCGGTCCAAGTCCCAAAGAAAAACCTCCTCGCCTTGGGCCGCGAGATAGCCGGCCAGGTTGGTCGCCAGCGTGGTCTTGCCTGCACCACCCTTAGGATTTGCAACGAGTAGGGTCTTCATAGTGGGCCAAAATTGAAGTGATAAGCAGCTAAACTACCAGAATTGGCCTGCGGCGGACACTGTTGCGTGAAAACGGCTCAGCCACTTGATCTCACGCCGCTCAGGGAAATGCCCTGTAATCCAATATCCATGCGGGTTTCCAGGCATTCACGGACGCCGCCCTGGACGCTTCCAGCCTGTTGGCATCTAGAATCAAGGTATTGGAAAAGGTGTTTGTCGGCTGAACTGTGGTGCGCGTGCGCTTGCTACGTCTAGCCGCCCGACACACTGATGGTGACCGTCTGGCTCGTGCTGCCGCCCGCGCCGCTGCACCTGAGCGTGTAGTCGCGCGTGGCATTCAGGTTGGTCAACACCTGGCTGCCATTACTGGCCTTGACGCCGCTCCACGCGCCGCTGGCGGCGCAACTGCTGGCGCTGCTGTTCCAGGTGAGTGTGGCACTGCCGCCGCTGTTAACCGTGGCCGGGTTGGCCAGCAGCGTGACGCTCGGCGCTACGTTGATGAGCGTCGCACGCATCACGTCGAGAAACTTCTGCGCAATCTTGGCGTGCGCCGCTTCGGTTGGATGAATGCCGTCATATAAATCAGCGGTGGTTAACACCGAGTTGACGTCAACAAAACGCACGCGTTGGCCCGCAGCGACTCTAGCGGCCACATTGGCGCCTATCACCGCATTGAGTTGCTGCGTTAGTTGTGCGCGATCCACGTTGTTGGGTTGAATAATCGCTGAAGATTGCGGCGCAATCGACGCCACAAAAATCCACGCATTGGGACGCGCCGTCCTGAGTTGATCGATCAAGGCGTTATGGCGCGCACCGATTTGATTGGCGTTCTCGGCTGACCACCACGCCGTGTCATTAGTGCCGATCATAAGAAGGATGATGTTAGGCAGCGTAGTGGCAAGCCAAGGATTAACGTCGCGCGCGATATCGCCAATGGTGAACCCGGGATGGCCTTCGTGGTCTTTATCGACAACGCGCGTGTATTGGTCAAACTGTGTGCCCACGTAATTAACGCCGCAGTTGTTTTGCGTGAGGCCGGTATACAGATTGTTGCGATATCCGCCGTTGACGCCGAGGGTAATCGAATCGCCCAGCGGCATGATGTCGGCGCAACTGCTGCTGACGCTCAATATGGTCACCGTCGCTGAAGCCATTGCGCCCAAAGCCGCGCCGCTGCTGGCATTCCATAAAGTTACGCTAAAGGTCTTGCTCCCTTGAAGCGGTGTGGAGTTGCTGATGGGAATCACAAAGGTTTTCGCGGCAGAATCACCATTGGTCCAGTTAAGCGTGCCGCTTGTCGCCGTGTAATCACTGCCCGCCAGCGCGCTGCCGTTAGCGCTGGCGTAGTTCACGCTCACCGCGCCGCTGGAGCTGACGCTGCGATTCACGCTGATGGTCACAGAGCCAACATTTTGCGCCACTGAGTAGGCCGAAGTCGAAAGGCTCAGCTCTGCCAGCGGGGCCGCCGTGCCCCAAAGCTGGCGCAACAGCGCCATCTTGTCCTGACGCACATTCAAATTGTTATCAAGAATGCCGCCGGTATCGCCGCTGTTAGGCGTGTAGCACCAATAGAAACTATTGCGTATCCCTTTTCCCAGGAGGTACTGCACCAAGGCGTTCTGCCACGTGACATCGGACTGCCCGCCGACGCCTTGTCCAAAATTGCCGCCCCACTCCCCAAGGATCACCGGGTGCGTGGGGGAGAACTTGCCGAACAAGGCCTCCCAATGCGCTGCCAGATTGGCGGGGAAATTGGCTGCGCTGAAAGAGGTTTTCGCGTACACGTCGGGCCCGTAGGTGTGCGGGCTCAACACCAGTTTGTCGATGGGAATATTGAGCGGCTGGTAGGCTTGGGGCTGAAGGTTTTCGCCCCAGTTCATGGGGAGGGTCGAGTTCTCAATGCCATCGTAATTGCCGGTAATACCCTCGACAAAAATCAACAGATTGGGATTGGCAGCTAGCACCGCCGCTGCTGCGCTCTCTGTTGCGGCTTTCCAAAAATAGGCCGGGTCGGTGACGTTGGGATCTCCCGCGCTCCAGCGCACCACGCCATTGGGCTCATTGAAAAGGTCAATGGCGAAAAAGTAGGGCAAATTGGCGTAACGCGTTGCCACGAATGCCAGGTCACGTTTCCAGAAATCCGTCGTATAGGCTTGGTTGTTGTATATCAAATTGAAGTCGACTGGGTTCGACACAAACCATGTGGGGTACAGGCGCTGCTTCGACACGCTGTGAAAATCCAGCATGATGTACATGCCTTGACGATTGGCCTCAGCCATCCACAGATCGAGCACTTGCAGCGGCGTCTTGCCAATCAAGTCCGCATTGAGAGTGGGGTGGACATAGCTCCCCAACTGGTTTATAGGCGTGGTGCTGTAAAGCACGTCGGGTACAAACGGCACACGGATGGCGTTGAATCCGAGGCTTTTGATCTGCGCAATCTGCTCTTTCCAGCCCATGGCCCACAGGAATTGCGGCTGGAGGATATCGCTGTTGAATCCAAAATGGTTAATCCCCCGCACCTGGATTTCCTGACCGCCCGCAGCGTAAATTTTGCCTGCCTGCGCATAGTAGCCAGCCGCCAAAGCGTTTGCACCGGCTCCACTCAGGAGCAACGCTATCGTGAACCAGCGCAAGGCACGAAAAATTGGATTCATGATTATGAAAGTCCTTTACGTGATGTCATGCAACAGCGTACCTGAAAGCATGCCTATTATTCGCCCTAAAGCGTTTCACATGGACTATTAATCAGTTTCGCATCTCCACGCCAGTGCGCATGACGCCTTACCACAAGAGTAGGTAAGGCAGAAGGTAAGGCGTCGTAGGGCGGGCTTGCCCGCCGTGATTTCCTTCCTCTTGCAGAGCGTGTAGGGCGCCAAGTTAAAGCGCATTGCAGTGAATGGTTGAAGAATCTACGCGTGCTTACTTGGCGTTTTGACGCTTGGCGTAGTCCGGATGATAAGGGCCGACGTGCAAACCATCGGATTCCATGAAGGCGGAGTAGTTCGCCTGTCGGGCATAAGCCCGAGTGCTCGTAAACAGATAAAACGACGCCGCGTCAAAAAGTAAGTCGGCTGGTGATATGGGAAGAGAGAAGGATCTATCGGCAATATGTTTTCTCGATTCCCACAACACGGCGCCTGTGCGGGTATCCTTCAACAGATACTCGACATCAATAACGACCGAAGAATAAACGACGAGATATAAGGTGCTCAAATCCTTGATGGTGATATACAACACGGCATCGGCGCCGAAAAGTTCGTAGAAGCGCTGCGGCGGCAACTGATGAATCTGCACAGCATCCGTCAAGCCCTGCTCGCGAAACAGCATTTCAGTGGCGTATAGCGGAAACACGTAGTAGCCGGATTCCGCTAGAGGTTCGGCGAGCGTCGGCATGAACACTTTGCGCGCGTTCTTTTCACCCGAATCGTTCTTCGCCGGCAGCACTACGATGGAGCGCGGCGCGCGCGCCTGAAACGCCGCCATATCGTTCTTGCTGAATGAAGAAGCGCAGCCGGAAAGCAAGCAAACGAATCCGGCGCCGAGCAATGCAACTATGCGAACGTACATGAGTGATAACCCTCCGTTTACCGAGCCGCGTTACTTATTATTGGGCATCGTCTGTTGCTGTTGGGAACGTTCAATCAGTTTTGTCATGAGCGGCGCCGATTCCGGAAACGCGCGTCTTTCATTCTCGAAATTGGCGATCGCCCCGGCAAAATCGCCGCGCTGCAAAAGCAGAAAACCATATTCCGCATACACTCCCGGCGGCACCCGCGTTTTGCTATCCGGGTCGAGAATGATTTTCCGTAGACGCTCTTCGGCCTCCGGGGGGCTGGTCTTGATGTACAGCCGTTCAAGACTATCCTCATACCCGCTGCGGTAGAGCGGTGTGGCGCCACAGGCAGACAAGCCCGCGGCGACGACGCAGTAAAAACACAGTCTTTGCCAACGGCTGGCTGCCTGTATGGCTGTGGAATGTAGAAGCAGGTTTTCGTTTTTCATGGGGATTGAGATAAAAGGAGCTTCATTTATTGCGCGTGAATTTCCATTGGTAGGTTATTGGGGGCGAAAATTGCGTGTCAGTATCACTCCCCTCAATCGTCACCCCATCGGGACTAACAACCCCCTTGGCTTCTCCCCCGCTCCCGCCAAAATAATTCCCGCCTCCGAGTATATTTGTAACACTAGCGCTCTCACCTTCACACATGATGGTCATGGTGGCGGACGAAACACTAAAACCACGTCCATGATAGGTTGGAGGGTCAAAGTTGTAATCAATCGTCAATGTTCCATCTTTAGCGGGATCAAGCGCACTGCTCGACGGGTCGATGCTTGCAGTGCATGGAAATCCCTGCGCGAACGCAACGGTTGGGCTCACTACACCAGTAGGACGATATGTAGCAACTTTGTTATTTGTACTTTCCAATGTCCACGTCACCTGCGCGGCGGCAGTTATTTTGCCGACCCCGTCGTCGCCAACACCAGTTGCCGTTCCTGTCCAAGAGTCCTCCGCGATGGTGATGATCGACACCACCCGTGTCTTGCCCTTTTCTCGAAAGTCCACGAGCGCGCTCACGTCCACAGAGTTTGGAGTGGGTTCGGTTGTCGGAGCCGTATAGGTTGCCGTCGCGCCGCTGCCAAGCACCGTTCCGAAGGTCCTACCACCACCGATACGACCGTTGACCGACCACTCGCTTATGCGGTTGACAAAAGTGGTTTCCTCATCGCTGTCGCAATTGTGCATAAGGGGGGCACGGTTGTTGACATCGGGGCTCAAGCAGAGCGCCACCTGCAAAGCCACGCTCTCTTTTACCTTGACGGTTTTCGACGGCGGGCGGATCTGGAAACCCTTCAGCAGTGACCAATCGCTGAAATGGTTGCTGCTGACGCTCACGGTTTTCGCCACGGTGTCGACAGTGGCATCGCCAGCCCATTGCCAAAAACCCGTGGCGGTCTGAAAGGCGGCGCCGAGGGCTTCGACAGCCGAGCCCAGCAAGTCTGGATCGGCGTACTTGAACGTAAGCGTGACCGGCTGCAAAAAAGTCTGACCTTCCGGGGTAAGCCGATAGGCCGCGCCGATTTTGCCGTGCGCCATGTTCGTGAGCGGCTGGATGCTTATTACCGTGTTCATGGACAGCGCCCCGGCCGGTATTGTCAGTGCAAGCTTGCCATCCGGCGCGCTCACGCTTCCACCCGCTGCGCCAATGGTCGCGCTCGCCGCGCTGCCGCTGGGCACGCCTACCGCCGTGGCGACTGGTGTTCCCGTGGTCTGGGGTTGCTTTGTCAGGAACGGTTTAATAGGAACTATTTTGCTGACAGCAGGCTGGTGGTTGTCCGCCAGGGTCAAAGTGGCCTGATCGGGCGCGGAAAAACTCAGGCTGACCGTACCCGCTTTAACCGGCGCACTGGGCGCCACATAAGGCCCCAACAGGGTTTGGCCGTT
>JAYWAM010000180.1:0-2091 GCA_043782425.1 Betaproteobacteria bacterium | reverse complement strand
GGACGGCTCACATGCCTGCTCAACCTCTCATGCGTATTTTAATGGTCGAGGACGACCTGGCCGATCTCCAGCGCGTTAGTGACATGCTCACGCAAGCGGGCGCTCATCAGTTTTCTCTCGAACATGCCAGCGGCATTGATCGCGCGCTCGAATATATTGCGCAACGCCCCTACGACGTGCTGCTGCTGGATCTTTCCTTGCCCGGCGGATATGGCCTGAACAACATAACAAAAATTCAAGCCACGGCTCCTAGCTTGCCCATTATTATCCTTTCCAGTATCAGCGATGAACAACTGGCACTTCAGGCCGTCAAGGCGGGTGCGCAGGATTACGTGGTCAAAGGACGCAGCGATGCGCCTTTACTGATGCGCGCGATGCGCTACGCCATCGAGCGCAAGCAGGTCGATGGCCGCCTGGTCTACCTAGCGCACTATGACAGTCTCACCAGCTTGCCCAATCGCACGCTGTTCCGTGAGCGCATGGTTCGCGCGCTCGCCAATGCGCAGCGTAATGCGCGGCGCGTCGCGCTGCTGTTCCTAGATCTTGATCACTTCAAGGTCATTAACGACACCTTCGGCCACGAAGCCGGCGATGAGCTGCTGGCTGCGGTGGCACGGCGCCTGGAAACCTGCGTACGCAAAAACGATACTGTCGCCCGCTTGGGCGGGGATGAATTCACCGCCATCCTGGAAAATATCGACGATGCCGCTGATGCCGCCGCGGCAGCGCAAAAAATTGTCGATACCATGTCCCGCTCGCTCCATTTGCGCGGACAGGAAGTGTTCATCACCGTGAGCATCGGTATTGCACTCTTTCCTACCTGCGGACTGGACCCCGCGACCTTGATTAAAAACGCCGACACCGCGTTATACAGCGCCAAGGACCAGGGCCGCGGTTGCTTCAAGTTCTATAACTCGGAGATGCAAACCCTGGCCGCGGAGCATGTATTGATGGTCACTGCGCTGCGCCATGCCCTGCCACGCGGTGAATTCATATTGGAATACCAGCCGCAAATCGATCCGCGCACACACCATGTGCTGGGCGTGGAAGCGCTGCTGCGCTGGAATCATCCTGAACAAGGGCTGTTACTGCCCTCGAAATTCATTCCGGTGCTGGAAGACAGCGGCATGATTACCGAAATTGGCGAGTGGGTATTACGTCAAGCCTGTCAGCAACAAAAGGCCTGGAGCGACGCCGGACTGGCACCCTTACGCATGTGCGTGAATGTCTCGGCGCGGCAATTCCGCGAAACAGAATTCGTCCGCCGGGTCGGCGCCATTATTTCCGAAGTAGGAGTTGATCCGAAAAATCTGCAATTCGAAGTCACAGAAAGCCTGCTCATCGACAACATTGCCGCGACCACCGCAAAATTACGCGCGCTGCTGGCGATTGGAATTCAAATCGCCATTGATGACTTCGGCACGGGTTATTGCTCGCTGAATTATCTAAAGCAGTTCCCGCTGCAGGTGCTCAAGCTTGACCGCACTTTTATAAAAGATATTGAATTGCGCTCTAACGATGCGGCCATCGTGACTGCCATGATTGCCTTGGGCCATAGTCTGGGCATGGAAGTCATCGCCGAAGGCGTCGAAACCGAGGCGCAATTGAAATTTCTACGCGGCCAAGGCTGCGATGCGGTGCAGGGCTTTCTCTACAGTGAACCTTTAACGGCCGAGATGTTGCCCGTCTGGTTAGAAGAATTCACCTTGCAGGTAAGTGCGCTGGCCCGCGACCCCACCCCATACATTCCCGCCTATAGATAACCTCGGCGCCCTTAACTCTCAAAACAAACGTTGTTGCGCAGCGTGATTACCAGCGGTAATTTACTTTATCCGTGCTGCTTGAGCAGCTCTCCCCTTCCACCCGGCCTTTGCACAGGCCGGAAGCATCAACCAGCGAGGTGCGTCGCAGTGATGGAAGATATCCTTTTCAAAATGATCAGCACGATCACCGTAGTCGCATTTATTCTTGGAATTCTGCTCATCATGAAAATCATCAACGATAAAGAGCCTTAGCCGGGAAGATAAAGTGTCGCCCCGCCCTGACCGATATTGTCCGCATCATCATGCGGAATTACGGAGGGCGGAATGC
>JAYWAM010000179.1:0-2097 GCA_043782425.1 Betaproteobacteria bacterium | reverse complement strand
AAACTTGCAGCAGCTTGACTACAAAAGCTTCCATCAGCAGGGTGACCCGGCTGTAGCGTTCCGCCCAGGGCACAGCCAACTCTTCGACTGTGCCGTCGCTGTATTTGAGTTGCGGCACGCGGGCTTTGATGATGGTCTCGAACTGGCAGGTATCCAGATGCCGCCACTGCCGCTCTGTCCAGCCGTTGATGTGCGCTCGCTTCGTGTTATCGGTGGGATCGGCCCACACTTGCTTTGCTTTGAGAGTAACTTTAACCACTACGCGCCGTGTCTCCAAAGAAAGATCAACAGATTTCACCGACCACGGCGTTTGCAGTCCAAGAAGGGTTTCGTACAGAGCAGTGTCTTTCATGGGATTCTCAATGAGTTAGAAAATCAGAATTCTCCCGCATTGAGGAAAAAATCACAGCACAATTGATGAAGAACCAACAAGTGTCGTCCCCGCGAAAGCGGGGAACCATTTTCTGCCGAAAAAAAATGGATTCCCGCTTGCTCGGGAATGACAAGCTGGAACTTGTTCAGAGGTTCCCTAGCCAAACGCCGGGCTCACGACGCTGGTGAAAGAACGAAACCACGAGCAACTCATCCGGAGTTGGCAAATAGATGAGCGTATAAGGAAATTTACGAAATAGCACACGATAAAACTCTGCTTCGATGCGCAAATGCCCGTAGGGATTACGCAGTGCTGACGCCACTGCCGCGTCAGCAGCACGGGCGAACTCAAAGCCCAGCCCCAGTGCTTTTGACTCATACCAAGCCTGCGCCTCCAGAAGCTCTTGCTCTGCTTCTGGACGGAGCACTACCCCCATCAAGCCTGATCCGGAAACAGCTTGGCTCGAACCTGTTCCCACGGAACCGCAGTGGAAGGATCGGCACGATGTGCAGCAACGCGCCGCTGCAACTCGGCCTTTTGTGCGTGCGACAAAGCGACGCTATCTGGCGCCTCGGTGGCAATGCTATCCCATATGTCTTCGACGAGCTGGATGCGCTCGGAGACAGACAGTTTCAGGTATTCAGTGGTGGCGATGGGAGTCTGCATGGGCATAGCAAAAGGCTGATTTTAAAGGCCGCGTGGCATCAAGCGCCACACGGCCTGCAAGCTTTGCTCTCTTAGTCGTTTGCGATGATCGGCCCGCCCGCCACGGCGCGCAATTCCTCACCGCTGAGCAAGCGCGGTTGCAGCGTGAGTTCTGTTTGGGCTTCTTGCTCGCTTGCCAGGTTACGTACTGGTTCGTTTTGCATAACATCTCCTTGTGATTAAAGATTGATAGACGTGAGTTTGGATAGTCCGGCTTGGCACTTTCCAGCCACACAATAACGCAGGCAGCGGCGACGCGTCAACTCTGAGCCGTTATCATCGCAAAACCTGCACTTTGGGGGAGACGTTTTTTTGTGCGGCTGCTTTTTCCAACGCCCGGTCGAAGGTAATGAAAGTATCATCCCCGGCGCTTAAAGCAAGATGTAGCGCATCCCCGAAATCCATGCCGCCCTTGTACCAATCCACTGCATGGCAAATCGCTTCAAATGCCTTGGGTTTGAAGTTGGGTAGACCCATCAGCATTTGCAGCGCCTGCACGATTTCGGTGCGGGTGCAGTTGTATGTCTCCAGCACCCATACCAACTCAAGCAATACGGTGGGTGCGGCAGTAAAATCGCCCGGACCTGCCAACAGTGCGCGCGCCTGTTTGAACTGCGTCGGGTCGTCCTTCAATAAGAAGCGCGCCAAAATATTGGTGTCGAGCGCAATCATGATTTGCTAGCGTTGTCGCGCTGCTTTATTGTCTGCGCTATCCCGGAACGGATTTGTTTTTCGCTCAGCCGCGCGCGACCGCGTTTTGCCAGCAGCGCGGCACTCTGGGCAACTGTGGCGGGGGCGAACAGCGGCAACGGTTTCAGATGAATTTCATTGTTGACGAAAGACACAACGAATTCTGTACCTGCCACCAGGTGATGAGTTTCACGCACCCCTTTGGGGATAACAATCTGCCCTTTGGTTGAGAGTTTTACGGTTTCCATGACGATTTCCTTCGCGGTAAGTCGATCCATCTTACCGCTTTGTCGCGGCTCGTGACAAGGCTCCGGCGGCGCCGCCAAAAG
>JAYWAM010000178.1:0-5557 GCA_043782425.1 Betaproteobacteria bacterium | reverse complement strand
TCGAATTCGGGGGCGACCTGGCTTCGACGTGGGTTGCAAAGCAGCGCAGGGCATACCGAGGACCAGCTACCTCGTAAATACAACTGGAAATCTATAGTCGCAAACGACGAAAACTACGCTCTAGCCGCTTAATACCGGCTGGACTCTGCACCGGTCAGCCTTCGGGCCGGGTGGCCTTAAAACCACAGCAGAGTCATTTTAGAAGGCTCGCTTCCCGCAGGGTCACTTTACGGGAAGTCAAATCCAAGGTGACTCGCTTCGTTCCAGCTCGCCGGTTGGCGTGATCGAAGTTAAATTAAATAGCCAGGCTAAGTATGTAGAACTGTCTGTAGAGGACTTGCGGACGCGGGTTCGATTCCCGCCGCCTCCACCAAAAATGCCAACAGCCACCTAGCGTGGCTGTTGGCATTTTATGAACAGGAATCGAAGTCTTGCGCTCACCATGTTCAATAACTGCCTGCGATACGTGTGAATCGCGCGCGCGTTATTTGAGTTGATAGGCTGGATCCGCCACGAGCTGCCTCACCAGTTCATTCACATCACCACTCTTCACCGTCAGCGGGTTATGCGGCGCCATTGCCAAAACCAGGCGCGTTACGGCTTGTTCGCGCTCTACCGTCTTGAACTGTTTCGCCCAGCGTTCAAGATCGAGGCGCGTGCTTCTCATAGCGTGCTCCATCATGCGAGCAAAGCGCGCTTCCTTGTCAGGGTTGTCTTGCATGGGTTCGTCACGTTCTTCAAACCTCGCCGCCGCGGATTCCATGTTCTCACGGGTGCCGAATAATCTATCGAGAAATTGCTTGCGTTCGAGCAAGCTCGCGCTGTTAATCCACGCCTCTCCGCCTTGCCAGCCCTTCACATTAGGAGGAGCAAACACGTTCTGCCCCAACAACTCGCCCGCGATAATGAAGGGGCGTAGATTTGGCGCAGCAATGTCAAACTGTCGCAGGGTTCCCACCACTAGTTCGACCGGCGATTTAATCAACGTGGCGCGATTCTCTGGCGCATAAAACGCATCCGAAGTCAGCATTACGCGCAACAAAACTTTGATGTCGTAACGGCTGTTTCTGAAAATGCGCGCGAAGCGGCGTAACTCCTCTTCATCCGGCGTGGGAGAAATGAATTCCTTCCACAGCTTGCGCGTAAGAAACTCCGCAGTCTGCGGGTGGGCAAGCAAAATATCGAGCACCGCAGCGCCATTGAAATTACCGCTTCTGCCTAGCACTGTCTTGACGCCGAAATCATGCATGCCGGGACGAAACATGAATTGTCCGGTATCGCGATCCAGGCTCCAACCGGTAAAGGCGCGCGCCACCTCTTTGATGTCGTGCTCTTCATAGTTACCCTCGCCTAAGGTAAACAATTCCATCACTTCCCGCGCGAAGTTTTCGTTGGGATGCTGTTTGTGATTTTGCACACTATCCAAATAAATCACCAGCGCCGGATCGCGCGCCATTTGATGCAATAGTGTGGAAAAGTTACCCAAGGCATGTTGCCGTAACGTCACATTTTGACGATACATTAGCGTGGTAAAACGTACTTTCTGCTGGCTGGTTGCAAAATGGTTGTGCCAGAACAACGTCATTTTTTCGGTCAATGGCGATGGCGTGGTCAGCATTTCGCGGTACCACCATTCGCGCAATTCAAATGCGCGCTGCATATTGAGCTTGCGCTCCATCACGCGCGCATCAAGGCTCATGTGGCGCATCTTGTGGGGTAGGGTAAAGGGCGCATCGGCCCAGGAAGGCGGCGCAGTTTGTGCAACTGTCACCGTGCTCTGCAAGATACGCTCGGCCGCCTGCTCGCGTGTCAAACGTGCAAATGTCACAACCTCAAACTGCGAGGCGGAAAATCCGGTGCGATTAAGTAAATGGCGCGCACCAGCGGCACCGATTTCCTGGGCGTGCACCACGCCCAACCCCCATGCCGCGCATCCGACGAGTAAAGCCAAAAATTTTCTCATGGAGATTTGCGACATGGGGTGTTAAGAGAAACCTTAGGACGCTTTGTTCGCCTTGTGATGCTCATGTGCGGCTTTGAGTTCTTGTTTGTCGAGGAAGCCATCCTTATTCGTGTCAATCGCATCGAAATTCTTTTCCAGACGTGGCGCGGCGTGCGCCTCTTCGCGGCTGATACGCTGATCGCCATCCTTGTCGAGCCGTTTAAAACCATGGTGCTGGCGAGCGTGTTGCATCGCTGCCTGAAATTCCTGGAAGGTGATAAAGCCATTTTTATCAGTATCGATTTTATCAAAATGGCTCGCTACTTCAGGTAGCCCGGCAACGGCCTCATCGCGGCTGATCATGCCGTCGCCGTTGCTGTCGGCGGCTTTGAGTTTTTCCAGCATGTGCGCTTTAGCTTCTTCATGACGCGCCATTCTGTCTGGGCTGGTTAAACCTGGGTCGGCCGTTGCGCTTATTGCGATACTGGCCAATAACGAAGCAGTAAAAATTGATATCTTCAGATTGCGGTTTTTCATGTTAACTCCTGGAAGTTGTAGTAGGTGGCTGTCACGTCTTGATGTCAATGACGTGAGCCTACGCAATAGAGCGCCTGAAGTCCTTTCTGGTTGCAGGTGTTTGGTAACCGCCTGTAACAGCATAGAGCACAGGGCCTAAAGTGCTTACAATTGGTTACATGTCGTTGTTACATATCGGCTGAAATTCGCTATTGTGACACTATGAATACTCCAATCAAACACCGCATTCTTGTTGTTGACGACGATCTGCGCCTGCGCGACCTGCTTAAACGTTACCTCAGCGAGCAGGGTTTCCCGGTTGATACTGTCCCCGATGGTCAGGCGCTTGACCGGGCTATGGCGCGTAATCGCTACGACCTGATGGTGCTCGATGTCATGCTTCCTGGCGAAGACGGGTTCGCCATCTGCCGTCGCTTGCGCGGCGCCGACAACCAAATTCCAATCATCATGCTCACAGCCAAGGGCGACGACGTTGATCGTATCGTCGGCCTGGAAATGGGCGCGGATGATTATCTGCCCAAGCCCTTCAATCCGCGCGAGCTGGTGGCGCGCATCAATGCCGTATTGCGCCGTCAGGCCCCGTTACCCATGCCGGGCGCCCCAAGCGATACCGAAGAACTGGTCGAATTCGGCCTCTTTGCGCTAAACCTGGGCACACGCACGCTCACCAAAGAGGGAACGATTATGCCGCTCACGAGCGGCGAATTCAGCCTGCTCAAGGTGCTGGTCAGTCACGCACGCACGCCGCTTTCGCGCGATAAGCTGATGGAACTGGGCCGTGGACGCGAGCACGAAAGTTTTGATCGCTCGATAGACGTACAAGTGTCGCGTCTGCGTCGCCTGCTGGGCGAAGACAGCGCCAGCCCGCGTTACATTCAGACGGTGTGGGGCTTTGGCTATGTCTTTGTGCCCGATGGCGCTAAACATCACAATGACAAATAGTCTTTCGTTGAAAACGGCAAAAACGTTAACCACAAAGATCACAAAGCTCACTAAGAAACCTATGGAGGGATCTAAGGGAACCTCAGACCAGTCTCTTCCCCGCCCCCGATTAAAGCATTCGAGGGCAGGCTCCAGCGGGGAACCATTTTTCGCTGTAAACATGGATTCCCGCTTTCGCGGGAATGACAAATTGGAACTGTTTAGCGCTTACCTTAGTGAGCTTTGTGATCTTTGTGGTTCATCTTTTTTTCATCCAATCGGCTATTGTGGCCTATTGAAAACAGCATGAAGATATGCCAGTGAATCTCCTTCCCCGCTCATTGCTTGCACGCACCGCACTGGTGATAGTGTTGGCTTTGATCGCAACACAGCTTGTTTCTGTTGCGCTGTTTCGCCATTACTTTTCCGAGCCGCGCCAGCGGATTTCCGCCATCGGATTTGCCAGCCACCTTAAATCCATCAGCGCAGCGTTGGAGACTATTCCGCCAGAGCGTCACCTCGAATTCATCGGTCGGCTACAAGAGAAAGAAGGCATACGCCTGGTGCATGTGCGCGAAAACGACAGCGTTGTGCTTGCCCCGAATGTCGCCCCGCTACGTAATGTACGCGCCAGCCTTAAGCAGGAATTTGGTGAAGAGGCTGATTTGTATCTGCGCCCCAATACACCTAACGTGTTTCTGGTAAAGCTGCCGGTGGGAGAGCAGGCATACTGGGTGGTCTTCCCGCGCAATCGTATTGAACGCGAAACGCCCTTTGCCTGGATTGCCTGGGGAATTTTTGGCACATTGGTCGCCGTGGGCGGCGCGTATTTTCTGGTGCGCAGACTCAATCAGCCGCTCAGGGCTTTGAGCCATGCGGCGCGCGAAATCGGGCGCGGTAAAACGCCGCCGCCCGTCGATACAAGCGGTCCCGATGAAATCCGCGCCGTAGCAAGCGCATTCAACCAGATGAGTGAGGATCTCGCCTATCAGGAACGCGAACGCGCCACCTTTCTGGCCGGTATCTCGCATGACCTGCGCACCCCGCTTGCGCGCCTGCGTCTCAACATTGAAATGCTCGGCAATAACACCGACAGCCAGACACACAGCGGCATGGAACAGGACATCGAAGATATGGACGGCATTATCGGCCAGTTTTTAGATTTTGCACGCCAGGAACAAGATGATGCTCTGGTAGCTACAGATCTCAACCAGATCGTGCGCGATGCGTGCGAACGCATCAATCGTCAGGGAGCCAGTATTCAGACTGAGCTTGCCGATCTGCCGCCGCTAAAACTGCATCCAGTTGCGATGCAGCGCCTGCTCGCCAATTTACTCGACAACACCATAAAACACGGCAACCAAGAAGTGTTGGTGCGCACGACGCTGGGCAAAAGCGGCATTTCACTCAGCGTTCTGGACCGCGGCCCCGGTATTCCCGAATCCGAATCTGAACGGCTTAAACAACCCTTCACCCGGCTCGATAGCGCGCGCAGCGGCAAGACTGGCGCCGGACTGGGGCTTGCCATTGTGGATCGCATAGCACGCCTGCACGGCGCGAAATTCGACCTGCTGCCAAGACCAGGCGGCGGACTGGAAGCACGGCTAATGCTGCCGCTTTAACATTCGCACCCTAAACAAAAAACGCTACTGCATCCTCTTCGGAACGGGTGCGGCGCATGGGAGGCAGCGACTGCCAAATCCGCTTGCCATAGGCTTTGGAAATCAGGCGCGGATCGCAAATCATCAGCACCCCTCTATCTTCCTCGTCGCGTATCAAGCGCCCGGCGCCCTGCTTGAGATTGATGATGGCGCGCGGCAACTGGTAGTCGAAAAATGCGTTACCGCCCTTCTGCTTGATGGCGTCGATGCGCGCAGCCATCACCGGATCATCGGGTGGCGCGAAGGGCAGCTTGTCTATGACGACCACTGACAACGCCTCACCCTTGACATCTATGCCTTCCCAGAACGACTGGCTGCCGAGCAACACAGCATTGCCTGCGGTGCGAAAGCGTTCCAGCAATTCGCTGCGCGAACCTTGCCCCTGTTTTAACAAGGGATAGGGCAACTCAAGTTTCTCCCATGCCTCATCAAGCAGTTCGGAGGCGCGCAGCATGGCGCGCAAACTGGTGAACAGCAGGAACGCTTTGCCGCCGCT
>JAYWAM010000177.1:0-5563 GCA_043782425.1 Betaproteobacteria bacterium | reverse complement strand
GCAGCGATACTCATCATCGCCTCCATCATCACCATTTTGCCCCCATCCCCACCACGCCCCATGACAAATTTGACCCGCACGCTGCTGATGCGTTATGTTTCGTAGTTTTCCCTTGCCGAATACCGGCGGTGTTCCCCTATGTCCGATAAATCCAAAACAGAACCAAAAAATTTCGAGGCCGCTATGGCCGAGCTTGAAACTATCGTAGCGCGCATGGAAGATGGCCAGTTGCCGCTTGAAGAATCGCTTTCCGCTTATCAACGCGGCTTTGTGCTGTTGAAATTCTGCGAGCGTGTTCTGGGCGATGCGCAGCAACGCATCCGCGTTCTTGAGGAAGGCGAGCTGAAAGATTTTGCCGGTGACAAATCCTAGTTCCATCCCCTTCGGAGACTGGGCGCGCCACATCGCCAGCGTCATGGAAGATAGCCTGGGGACTCTTTTGCCGCAAAACAGCGTGCCGCCCACGCGCCTGCATGAGGCCATGCGCTATGCCACGCTAGGCGCGGGAAAGCGTGTCAGAGCCATGCTGGCGTTTGCCGCAGGACAGGTATCCCATGCTGACCCTGAACGGCTGAAAGTGGTCGGCGCCGCGGTAGAAATGATCCACGCCTATTCGCTCATCCACGATGACCTGCCGTGCATGGACGATGATGTGCTCAGGCGCGGCAAACCTACGTGCCATGTCGAATTTGACGAGGCCACCGCCTTGCTCGCGGGAGATGCCCTACAGGCCTTGGCTTTTCAGGCAGTAAGCGAATACAAACTATGTGATTCGGCGGACCTTCAGCTAAAGATGGTCGAGACTTTCACGCACGCCTGCGGCTCACGCGGCATGGCGGGCGGGCAGGCGCTTGATCTGGCTAACGTCGGCAAAGCGATTTCTCTGCCTGAACTGGAGTATATGCACATCCTCAAGACCGGCGCTTTAATCCGCGCCGCCGTATTGATGGGCGCCAGTTGCGGTGAGGCGTTGAGCACGCTGGAAAATGAAGCGTTGGACCGCTACGCCAAGTGCGTCGGATTGGCGTTTCAGGTGGTCGATGATATTCTGGACGAGGAAGCCAGCACTGAAGCCTTGGGCAAAACGGCTGGCAAGGACCGACAAAACGGCAAACCCACTTATGTGAGCCTGATGGGCTTGGCCTCAGCCAGAAGATTTTCGGCAGAGTTGCTCGCTGATGCACAGACCGCACTAGAAGTATATGATCGACGCGCTGACCGGCTGAGAGAGTTGGCGCAGTTCATCGTACAAAGAACCAATTAGGCAACGCATCCACATGACCGCATTTCCGCTTTTAGATAGCATCAACGACCCGGCAGCGCTGCGCAAGCTTGAGCGCAGACAATTGTTACAGTTGGCGACCGAGCTACGCGAGTTTATCGTGCAGTCCGTGGCCTCGACCGGCGGACACTTTTCCTCAAATCTCGGCACGGTGGAGCTCACTATCGCGCTGCATTACGTGTTCAACACCCCCGATGACCGCCTCATCTGGGACGTGGGCCACCAAACCTACGGCCACAAAATTCTCACCGGACGGCGCGACGGCATGCCCAGGCTGCGCCAGAAAGGCGGCATCGCCGGTTTCCCGCGACGCGAAGAATCGGTGTATGACACCTTCGGCACGGCACATTCCTCGACCTCGATTTCCGCCGCGCTCGGCATGGCCATCGCCGCCAAGCAGGCCGGACTCGACCGCAAAGTGGTCGCCATTATCGGCGACGGCGCAATGACAGCGGGCATGGCTTTCGAGGCGCTTAATAACGCCAAGATCAATGAGGCCAACGTTATTGTCATTCTCAACGACAACGACATGTCGATTTCAGAAAACGTCGGCGCGCTCAATAATTACCTCGCCAAATTGATGTCAGGCCGCTTCTATGCCGCGACCAAAAAGACTGCGGAAAAAGTATTGAGTGTCGCCCCGCCCATGAAGGAATTCGCGCGGCGTTTTGAAGAGCACGCCAAGGGCATGCTGACGCCTTCCACGTTGTTCGAAGAATTTGGCTTCAACTACACCGGCCCGATTGACGGACACAACATCGACGTGCTGATCGACACGTTGAACAACGTGAAGCATCTTGAAGGCCCGCAGTTTCTGCACATCGCCACCAAAAAAGGCCGCGGCTACAAGCTTGCCGAGGAAGACCCGATCAATTATCACGGGCCCGGCAAGTTCGATCCCAACATCGGATACATCCCCAAGCCGCCTGCAAAGCCCACCTATACGCAAGTTTTTGGCGACTGGCTATGCGACATGGCGCGCGCCGACAAACGTCTCATCGGCATCACGCCCGCGATGCGCGAAGGCTCGGGGATGGTGAAATTTTCCCAGCAGTTTCCCGAGCGCTATTTCGATGTCGCCATCGCCGAGCAGCACGCGGTGACTTTCGCCGCCGGCATGGCGTGCGACGGCTTAAAACCCGTGGTCGCCATTTACTCGACTTTTCTGCAACGCGCCTACGATCAACTAATCCACGATGTCGCCTTGCAAAATCTGCCGGTGGTGTTCGCCCTCGACCGCGGCGGGCTGGTGGGCGCCGATGGGCCGACGCACCACGGCGCGTTCGATATGGCGTTCCTGCGCTGCATTCCCAACATGACAGTCATGGCGGCCAGCGATGAAAACGAATGCCGCCAGATGCTCTATACCGCTTTCACGCTCGATTCACCCAGCGCCGTGCGCTACCCGCGCGGCGCCGGTGCGGGCGTCGAGATCCGCCAGGAAATGACGGCGCTGCCGCTCGGCAAAGGCGAGATGCGCCGCGAAAGTTCAGGCAAGACGCAGCGTGTTGCGTTGCTGGCATTTGGCGCCATGCTCAAGCCCGCGCTCGAAGCCGCCGAGGAAATCAACGCCAGCGTGGCCAACATGCGCTTTGTAAAACCGCTCGACGATGAGCTGGTTTTCAAGCTCGCCACCACGCACGATTATCTGGTCACCATCGAAGAAAACGTCATCATGGGCGGCGCAGGCAGCGCAGTGCTGGAATCGCTCCAGGCGCAGCGCCTCAATATCCCGGTATTGCAGTTGGGCCTGCCAGATAGCTTTGTCGAACACGGCGATCCTGCCGTCCTTCTGGCCGACTGCGGTCTCAACAAGGAGGGCATCATGCGCAGCGTGCGCACCTGGCTTTTGCAGTACCAAGCGCAACACAAGGCTGCGGTCTGATAGCGCCGCAGCGTTTTTTTATGCACGTAATAAGGAGTATTTATGACCCGGAAAATTTTCACCGCACTATTTGCCACATTTGCCGTCACAGCTTTTGCGCAGCAGCCCGCACCCGCCCCCGCTCCGTCTGCCACCCCGCCTACGCATAACTGCATTAAGCCCGAGTATCCGGGCAATCACATGTCGGAAATGCAACGCCGTTCCTTCATGCGCAGCCTGGATACCTATAAAACCTGTATCCAAAAATTTTCTGGCGAGCAGGAAATCATCAGCAAGGCAGCGCATGCAGCCTACGCCAGCGCGATCAAGGAGTATAACGACCACATCACCGAACTCAACAAGGCGGCAGGCAACGAAGACAAGCCCGATGGCGCCAAACCTGTTTCCGGCGGCACCGGCCCGAGCAGCGGGTACTAAGACCTAACAGAACTCTTATCCTGCCCGAACAGCACTTTGCGCGACTCTTCCGTGATGGTGGAGGTTTGCACCGGGTTGACTTCCTTGGCGCGCGCGTAGGCGCGCGTCGTCGCGGGACGCGCCTTGATCGCCGCATGCCAGCGCGCCAGAGCGGGAAAGTCCGCCATATTCTGCCCCTGGCGGTCAGGAAGAATCCACGGATAACAAGCCATGTCGGCAATGGTGTATTGCGCGCCGCAAATAAAATCACGCCCCGACACACGTTTGTTGAGCACCGCGTAGAGGCGCGAGGTTTCTTTTTCGTAGCGCTCGATGGCGTAGGGAATCTTCTGCGGCGCATAGTTGGCGAAGTGATGATTCTGCCCGGCCATCGGCCCCAAGCCGCTCATCTGCCAGAACAGCCACTCGATACACTCCACCTGTGCGCGCAAGTCTTTGGGAATGAATTTGCCGCTCTTGCCGGCCAGATAAAGCAGAATCGCGCCAGACTCGAATACTGAAATAGCTTTCCCCCCCTCGGCGGGCGCGTGATCGACTATGGCCGGTATGCGGTTGTTAGGAGAAATCCGCAGAAACTCCGCTTCGAATTGCTCGCCCTTGCCGATGTGAACCGGCTTGATGGTGTAAGGCATGCTCGCCTCCTCCAGAAACAGTGTGATCTTGTGGCCGTTGGGCGTGGTCCAGTAATAGAGATCAATCATGTGGCGCTCCTTGCTGTTGATATTCTGGTTTCAAGAAAAGCAATATTACACTGCTGCTTCACGCGAGCATCGTAATTCGAGCGTGCCCTTCCACGAGATCGGCATCGCCAGCACCAAGGTGTCGATTGGCGGATGGTCGAAGCCCCCGCCGACGAGCTTGCCGGTGGACAGCAGCGCACGAGGTGCATCGGGTGGCAAGGCTTCGAGTTCGCCGACCAGTAGATGCCGCTGCTTCTTCGATATCCGGCCATGAAAGTCAGCCTCGTCGAAGTCGACCGTCAGCAGTGGTAGGGCGTCAAAGGTGAAGTAGTGCCAAACGAATCCACCAATCAGACATCGTGCTGCGAATAGTGCGAGCTTGGTATTTTCTGTGACCGTGACGACGATGGCGGCCCAAGCAGATCTGCACTATCACGGCAACCCCTATTCTCTAATGACTCCCACATGGCCCCTGAGGTTCATGGCACTCGGTTAAGCAAAAAAAAGCGTCATCCCAGCGCAGGCTGGGACCCAGTCCATCGTATATCAGACTATTGGGAGGACTGGATCCCAGCTGCGCTGGGATGACGAGCTTTTACTATTTCAAAAAAGTGTGATTCCTTGAGGTATCACAAACTGTTTTTTGTTCAGAAACCGCTTAACCGAGTGACATGAGCCCCTGAGGCTGACCTTAGCGGAAAATTAAATATTGACAACCAGTTTCCGTTAATGGAAACTGGTTGTCGTTATGCAAGGTGAATGGCACTCAAACGGGCGGCTGCGAAATCCAACCGGTTATACAAGGAATCCACTGTGACAATCGAGCCCAACTCAAAGGCCGTCATCTTGACCAACATTATGCTTACGGTCTTCCGTGTGAATGGCCGCCTTTTAGAGAAAGGCGACCAACTGGTCGAGCCCCTTAATCTCACCAGTGCCCGCTGGCAAGTGCTGGGCGCCGTGGCACTCGCCGGGCAGCCCCTCTCTGCGCCGCAGATCGCCGAAGCGATGGGCATCACCCGGCAGGGGGCGCAGAAGCAGCTCAATAAGCTGGAGGAGGACGGCTTCTTCGAGAAAAGTCCTAACCCACGCCACCAGCACTCCCCCCTTTATGCCCTGACCGAACTGGGTAATAGTATCTTTGTTGAGGCGATGGCACTGGAGATGGCTTGGGCTAACGGTCTCCTTACTAATCTTTCTCAGCAAGACCTCAAGAATACACTGCAAACACTAAACACTGTATATGAACGGCTCAATTCCCCTGTTCCGAAGAAAGGTTCACAATCATGAAACCCATAG
>JAYWAM010000176.1:0-2102 GCA_043782425.1 Betaproteobacteria bacterium | reverse complement strand
TTGGCGATATCAATGCGCCTAGTGCATACGAAGCACTGGCCGTGCTGAACCCGGCCTTTGCGCAGGACATCCTTACCGCATTGCCCGCAGCGCAGCGCCAAGCCATCTTCAATGCTGCGCCGATTGAAATCGCACGACAATGGATGCGCAATCAGTCATACGCTCAGGGCGCAGTGGGGAGATTGATGGAGCCGGCCTACAGCGTTTTTGCACCGGCGACAACGGTAGGCGCTGCCATTGAGGCATTGCGCACGTTGATCAAATCGGCCTTCATCACCTACGGCTACGTGACTGACCCATCAGGCAAACTGCTCGGCATTGTGACGATGCGGGATCTCTTGTTTACCGATAACGACAAGCCGCTGGCCGACATCATGCTGTCGAATGTATTCGCACTTGACCCGCAGAACCGAATTTCGGATGCGATGCGACTCACCTTGAATCGACACTATCCGGTCTACCCGGTTTGTGACGAACACGGGAATTTGCTTGGCCTGGTGCGCGGACAAACCATTTTTGAATCTGAAGCATTCGAGATTACCGCGCAGGCCGGTAGCATGGTCGGTGTGGAAAAAGAAGAGCGCATCTCAACGCCGATGCTGCAAAGTTTTAGATTCCGTCATCCATGGTTGTTGCTGAATTTGCTGACTGCTTTTCTTGCCGGCGGTGTTGTTGCGATGTTTCAGGGCACCATCGACAGGCTGGTCATTCTCGCCGCGTTCCTGCCCGTTCTTGCCGGGCAATCGGGCAATACGGGCTGTCAGGCGATGGCCGTTACGCTGCGTGGCATCACGCTGGGTGAGATCAAACCCGGCGACGGCAAAACGCTGGTGTTCAAGGAGGGCTTGCTGGGCGCAATGAACGGCGCACCGGTCGGCGTGATTGCCGGTGTGGCGATGTTCCTCACGGCAACCGCGCAGCACTCGACGCACGCGATCATGCTATCAATGGTCACTTTTTTGGCGATGGTCGGCGCTTGCATGGTTAGCGGCATTTCGGGGGCCGTCGTGCCTCTGACACTGAAGCGCTATGGCGCCGATCCGGCGACCGCATCGAGTATTTTCCTGACGACTTCTACCGACATTGTCAGCATGGGATTGTTGCTGGGGTTGGCGACGATGTTGGTGCCTTGAGCGCGGCAGGTGAGTCAATTAGAGTGCGAATTGGCCGGGGAAGATGCAGGAAAGCATTATGAGTTTGTCTTTGGTCGATCACGCAGTCCGTCGGCTGTGGCTTCGTCGGCTTCAATAACAATCGTCGTATAACTTTCAATGCAGGCCACAATAGCCTCGCGTGGACCATCTTTCCAGGCACTGCCGCCATAGAAGGCCGCTTGACTGGCGTCGCGTTCGGCGATGTTGGCGTAAGCGCGGATGAGGTAATACGTGTTCTCATCGGCCAGAGATGGCCTCGCCGCGACCACGTCCGTGCCGTGTCTCTCAAGCATAGTTCGCACTTCATTTCGCGCGATGCGGTCGAACTCGGTTCGTGTATCTGGTTTCAGGTTGTAGCTGCGGATTTCAATGATGCGTGGCATGCGCGTGTTCCCGTGTTTGTTGGGCTGTATGATTGAGACGAAATGACAATGCGGGCGATGACATTCCGGCATGGCAGTTTCAGGTCAATTGACGACTCTACACTTACTTTCTACATTGCCATGCGGCTAGGGTGTGCCGGGCCGCAAGGTGAATGCGAACATATGAAAATCATGATAGCGACTGTTGCAATGTTTTTGGCGAACGTGGTATTGGCGCAGGCGCCGCCATTGCTTCCGTGCAAGAACGGCCACGTGAAATGCGCACTCGAGGCACGCGACAAAAGCCCGGTGAGAAACAAGTCGTTTTGGGCTGCCGCACTTGCCAAGCCGGTCGAGCAGCGCGTTGGGGTCGCGCCCGAAGAACTACTGGTCTACCTGAATTTGGACAACATCGTCATGGGCGTGCCAAAGGTTCCTCGGGCTGTAGAGGTGTCCGCAGATTTTTTGAAAGACGTAAACGACGCATTTGCCGAGCTTCCGGCAGTCGTCAAGAATTTGATTGGGAAAAAACTCGCTGGCATTTACTTCGTCAAAGATCTGGGTGGCACGGGATTTGCCATCCATG
>JAYWAM010000175.1:0-38137 GCA_043782425.1 Betaproteobacteria bacterium | reverse complement strand
CCCGCTCCACATCTCCTGCCTAATTTTTCGGTGAGATCGAGGGTGGAAACTGACGTCGGCGATGCGGTTCGGCGTGTCGTGGGTGTATGCGGGCGATGGGTATCGCTGCGCTCAACCCATCCTACGCGAGCTACGCGCTGAAACGCATGGCATCGCCGCACGAGATCGCGCAAACGGCGCTCTACCTCGCCTCCGCTGCATCGAGCTTCACCACCGGCGCGGCGCTGTTGGTTGACGGCGGGGTCTCCATCAATCGAACATAAATACGCACAGGTAACCCGCACCACAGGTTTTAGGTCAGGCCAGTTCCGAGCCACTGGGAACCCAACTGGGAGTCCTCAGCGGTTGATTGAAAATTACTTCCGGGGCGTCGAGGGGAATGGGGTCCCAGGTTTTTCCTCTCTCGTTCCACACGGTGTAGGGATCGTGAATCCAGATGGCAGGGGCGCCAGAGGCTGTCGCCGCAGTTGCGGCTGCGGCGCGACGGGTTTTGATTTCTGCATCGGAATTCTTTTTAACATCTTTCAAAAGTTTTATTAAACCCTGCTGGTTTTGCGCAGTGGATTTGAGCAGGCTGATGAGGGCATCCAAATTGGGCCTGGATCCCGCCTGATCAACCGCTATTGCGGCGACGTTAAGCACCGGATCGCTAAGCAGGGCGCGAAGCACTAACGGCTGGAAGGTGGCTCCGCCGAAATTCTGTTTCATGAAACACTGCACCAGTGCTGCCGCGCCCGCGACAATGGGGGTGGCTGCGGAGGTGCCATTGAAGGTCGGGTCCGGGTTGCCATTTACATCCCAGGTGAGAACGCCCGTCCCGTGCGCAAAGCAATCGACGCGGTTGCCAAAGTTAAGCCGCCTTAATCTGACTGCACTTGGCGTTCCCACTGCGGGTATGGAGAAAAAACCGCCAGTGACTACAATGCCGCCTGCGTCACGAAAGGTCTTGCTGCTTCGATCCAGGGTATGAATTTGCGCATTCCACACGGCAGCAGTGTCAGCGGCCAAACCGGAATCAAGTTTATCTTTGCGTCCCGTATAAAAGGCACGGTAGCCATTGCCTGCGCCCATGCAGACGGTCACGCCTCGGTCTGTCAACCGGGCAATGATCGATAAAAGGGCGGGATCGATTTCCAAGGGCACGGCGGTATCCACATCTGGATTTGCTGCCGGCCTGAGTGAGGATAGCGGCGGAAGTGTGGGCGGACTCTTGGGCTTCATCAGCACGCCGATGGAGCAGTTTACGATGTCACCAGCCCGAAGCTTTGGGGAGACGTAAAACCTGGCCATCGCCGTGTAAACATCGCCGTTGTTATACGGTGATTTTGGGCCAGTGGGAAGAGCGTTGGAGGCACTGGGCGGGAGCTTGGGATTGGGCGCGTTGGAGGCGGAGAACAGGAGCTCGCTGTGAGGAGCCACGCCCAGGATGCTGACGGTGTTCTGTGCATTGTCCTGCGCCGCCAGCACGCCAGCGACATTGATTATGTGACTCTGGTGCTGGGGACTGGGATTGGCTGGCCCGACTCCTAGCGATGGCGTGATGAAGGTGATGACCTTTGGCGAGGCTGGCGTTGTGTCTGGCCCTTCTTCGCAGATGCCGATGGTAATATCTTCGCCCCCGGCACCGGCATCCCACGCGGCCTCGACTGCGATGCCCGTGGGCGCCGCTTTCAGGTGCTCCTGATCGACGAATTTGCTGCCGCTGTGCTTGACGGGTGTACTGCCGGTGAGGATGAAATCAAATTCCGGCTGCACGGCGGTGATGGTGCTGGCGCGCGCAAGGGTGTCGCGGATGTAGCTGTCGTCCAGACCACCAGTGAAGCGCAACCTGTAATACCGCGCAAAGCCCGGCGGCTGTGTGGCGCCCGTGGAGGAGTCGCTGAAGGAAGAGGCGACTGCGTCCATCGAGGGGCCAAGCTGACCGGCATAAAGGCGGCCGAGCCACGCAGTTTCATCGCTGAAAGTGAGGCTGCGTAACACCTCGCCCGGAATGATGTCCTGCAAGGCGCTGGCGGTGCAGGGAATCTCGTCGTCATTGGGCAGCGGCGTGCCGGGCGCAAATTGAACAATGAAACGGCGCGCACCATTCAGCGCCGGGCGCAGCTTGAGCGCATCGGGCGGCTGGATGTCTGGCCGCCCGGGTGGCTCAATGGCACTGATCGGCGCGATAGGTTCGATCACGGCGCCGGATCTTTGAGGCGCCCAGTTTTCGGATCGTATTCCACCACGACAGGTACAACCTGATCGGTAGGCAGGATTTCCACCCACTGATCGAAGGTCTGAAAATTCTCGGAGCCATTGGGATCATCTTGCGCGGTGAGCGGGCGCGCCTGAAAACCGCCACTGAGGGGATTAAAACCATGCTCCCAAACGCGGTCCACAGGGGTGGCGGTCACGGTGCTGTCGGGGTCATGTGGAAGCTTGGGATCGGAAAGGTCGAACGCCTTTGTGGTGAGCTCTTCCAGATGCTTCTTTGCCACAGACTCGGCTAGAAAGTCGAGCACATCCACGAGCGGCTTGCCGTTGAGGGGCGCGCCATTTTGGTCAGTGCCATCCCCGGAGTAAAGGTCACCCGGGCCGATGCCGTTGAAGCCTTCCACATGCTTGAGCCAATTGATGGCGGCCTTTTCCTTGCCGGGGCGGATAGGCATCACGGCCTTGACCCAGGGGGCATTGAGGAAGGCGTTGCGCAGGTTGTCGCCGTCAAGTTGCAACACCCAGCCTAGCGAAGCGCCGAGCTTGGCCACGGCGGAGTCTTCGGTGATGTAGTAGTGCTGGCGCTGAATGTCGTAGGCATTGTCCCAGCCGACTTGATTGGCTACCGATACCGGGCCTATTTGGGCGCCGCTCGGCTTCCCGCCAAAACTCTGCGTGCCGCGTGAGTGACGCGGCTTCCACCATTCAGGGGCAACGAAGTAGAGCATCTTGTCCACATCGAAAATGGAATTGATCAACTCCGAGAGCACGTGTCGGGCGGACAACGTATCGGGCGTTTCCGGCACAGGGTCTTTGCTGCCATAGCCTTTGGGCAGAAGCATTTCCTGGATGAGATGACGGTAAATAGTGATGCGCTCTTCCTCGCGCAGTTCATCGGCGGGACGCGGGTTGATTTTGCTGGCCAGGGTGATGCGCTCCTTTACCGCTTTGTTGTAGGCCTCTTGCTGCGCCCGCGCGCGTGCATTGGTGTATTCGGTCAGCTTCTTGTTGTACTCCGTCAGATCCTGTGCCGGCGGATTCCACGTGGCGGTGATCTGGAGCTTCACAGCGGGTTGATCGGCAAAGTTCACCTGATCCAGCGAGACGCGTACCTTGCCAGGGGCCGCCAAAGCAGCGATGCGCGGTACGCAGATGTCACTGTGCTGCGAGGAGACTTGCAGCGAATTTGCGTCTAGCGTGTAGCCGAGTCCCGCAGAGTCGAGCTGGTAGTCGCGCTCCCAAACGATTTTGTCGTTGTGGTTAAGCCCGCCTTCCTGGTCATCACCCTGATAGAAGATCACATCTGTGTCATCGCCGTCCGAAATATTCTGATACGGAAAGTCGATTGTGTAGGGCTTGGTCACGGGGTCAAGTTGTTCAGGTTTATCCGGGTGCGGGATACTGTCGAGATCGGCAGGCTGCGCAATGTGGACGAGTTTGGCGAGATCAAGAGTATCGCCGGGTGTGTCGACAAAAGTTTGCCAGCACAAATAGGTGCCCACGTCCTGCACTTGCACGGCCACTTGCCGCATCTTGCGCCGCAGCTCGTAATTTTGCAGCTTGTCGGGCGAGGGGTTCTGAATGACGTAACGCTTGCTGGTGGTGTCCGTCGTCTCAGTCACCGTCTTGAACGTGGTTTTGTAGTTCGTCTTGATCTCGGTTGAGAGTTTTGTGCTTTGCTGGCGCATGTGCTTGTGTGAGGTTTCGCGCGCTTGCTTTTGCGTGTTGTTCAGATCAAAGTTGGACGAAGCGGTGACTCCCGCATAGCTGGCTGTGACACTCGCGCCGAATTTAATGTCTTGCTGGTTATCTTGCTTCACAGCGTCGGCCAGCTCATCTTGATTGGTCGTGTCCATCTCGCTCTTCTTCGTGCTCTCGATGGATTGTTCAAAGGTCTTCTCGACCAACACCTTGCGCGTACTCACTTCGATCAGCTCCAGACTCGTGCCGGGGCTGAGCCAGATATGGCCCACAGGGCTGCCGAGGAAGGAGTCCAATTCGAAAAAATACTGCCGGAACAAATGCACAATACCGATGGGCGAGAGCGCCACGCGATCAAGATCGAAGTTCGGATCAAGATTGTCCAAAGGATTGGTCGGTGTCGGTACGAACTGGGCTAGAGGACTGACACTGTTTGCTGCGAGGGACAGCCCCGCATGGGTTTGTTTCCAGTCCGTGGGGAAGAGCAATTTGCGCAGGGCGTTAAACTGTTTGGTGTCCTTGAGTTGGAGCAAGGTAGCAGCGAGACGACCCTCGTATTCCATTGACGCCTTGGCGTTGTCTACGCTGAAAACCTGCGCCTGAGCGGCGGCGCCACCCATCTGAAATGAACGGGTGTCCATGCGTGTTAGCGAAGCGTGAATGCGTGAATTCAAAGCGGTGGCGACATTTTTTTGCAGCAGCTTGGTCAATGCCGGTAGTTCTAGCGATTTTGCCAACTCACTATCCGGAATGTGGTCGGCTTGATCCTTGTGCCGGTCAAATAACGTCTGACGGATAGCAGTGACCAACAGGCTGCGGCTCGTTGGGACTTCCGCTAGCGGCTTGCCCGGTTCGAAGTCTGCAAGCTGAAGAGCGTTATCCCGAGGCTCGAACGTCAGCTTGGGAGCAAACCCGGCAGAGAGTTGCTCAAGGATGCCCAGTTGATCGCTGGCGAAGCCCTTATAGAAACGCCTCTGATTGCGCTTGGATTTCCAGCCGAGGAGAGGCTGGTACACACCAAAGAGTTCGCTCGCGTAAGGCAGGATCCCTTTGTAATCTTGAAATTTGAAAGTTGCTTTTGGCGCAGTCATAAGAGGCCCATAGAGTGTTGTTGTAAAGAGATGGCAGAATCGCTACGCGGCTCGGCACACTAGACAGAATTCTGTTCCGATGCTTCCTTACCACGTCACATCGACGATCCATCCCTTCGAATGCCAATGAGGATTATTTTCGTCAGCTTGCGACCAAAGATGCGTCAAATGCCCGATTGCCCAGAACACCACATCCTGATCATCCGTTGCTTCGGGCGGGGTGAAGTAACCCAACTGTGAAGTGGAGCTGAACGCCCAACCTTCGTCTTCGCTAAATTTGTAGCGTCGCACGTGAGCATCGCGTGAACCAAAGCCAAACCAGACAGCGCCTGCTGCGTCCGCACGCTCGTTGTCCGGCGATTGGATGCGTATGTGTTTACCCGAGCTATTGTTGGCGACAGTCCAGACGATGCTGGTCGCGTTCGACGGAACGGTAAATCCGCTCTCAGAACTGTAGGCTGCAAAGCTCATTCCGCCGCCGCTAACCGTCATCGCATGGCGAACACGATTGGAGATGCCGTCAACGTCGAAGTCAAGCCGCCAGTAGGGATGGTGTTTGTGATTATTTTCCGACTGCGAATCTGAGCAGGACCAGCCACTGCTGTACAGCATAGTCTCGAAACGGCCGGATTTATGAAAGTAAAACGCCTGATACAAATCGTAGCCGCCGATCTCCGCGAAGACCGCCAGTTCCATCAGGTTGTCGCCAAAAAAACGCGCGACGACATCTGTCACTTGTCCGCTAAAGTGCGACAGATTGCCGGAACTGATGCGATCACTATACGGACCGCACCCAGAGTTAATGCTGGAGCCACTGCCGCGATACTTCACGCGAATGACCGGCATGCTCGCTTTGTGAAGGACTTTTGTGCCTTTCCAGCGAACGTTCTTGAGTACCAGCCCCTCGCTTTGGGCGTTGCCGATTTCCCAGGCAAAGCTCCAATCGCCGAAGGTCGTGCTGCCCGAATCCGGCATCGGGATCAGCGCTTGGGCGTGGGTGTTTGATGCAGTGAGTGCCGCAGTGAAGGCAAACGCGGCAACCAATGAGCGAATGATATTCATCTTATTTCTCCTTAGATTCACAAACAGTTAACGTAGCGACCGTGCGGACACCACCTTGCCGGCGGAAATGTTCACGACAGCTTCAAATACGGCTCGCGTACGGTTCTCACGATAAAACCAAAGATGCAGATAGCGGTTTTGGCCGCGTCCTTCCGTCTGGATGCCACGCGCCAGAAGATCTTTTGTGGCGCTGGCGTAGCGCGTGTTGGCGCGCAGGATGCTTGCCGCAGCTTCCACTTCCTCTCGCGATTCAGCGGGCTGAACAGTGACAGGTCTTGATTGAACATCCTGAACCTCGCCCTTGTCCGACGCGATGACTGTGACGACATGGTTCTTGGCATAGTTGTAAAAGACCAACTGATAGCGGTCGGCAGAGGAATCTTCCTTGCCTTTTTCATTGTCCAGCCAGCCGCTAGTCAACAGCGAAAACCGCTTGCCGATCACCGCCATTACCTTGGGGTTTTCTACTGTAGAAGCACGCATGGTTTTGCGCGTTTCCTGAATATTAAGGCGGCGGCCTGGCGTGATTTCGGGTCTGATTCCAGACTCTGTCCACTGGCCTTTGAGTTTTGGCGGGAAGCTGTGCTGATCTTCAAAAATCACACGGTCGCCTTGAATCACCAAGCCGCTCTCTTTGAGTGCCTTGAGATCAGCAGGAAGATCCCCCTTAAGAGCGGTTGCGTTCTGTTCCTTGGGTGCGGGCCTGGGTGCAGAGGTGTCAGCCTTGTTCTGCGCCATGCTTGAGGCACTACATAAGCACAACAATAATATTGAAGTGCGAAGTGGGATCAAAGTCATATTTATCCTCTTTGAGGGGGGTGCTCGTGTGAGAGCCAATTACGATGAAATAGGAGACTGAAACTTGGTTTGTGCTTGCGTGACGTCGGAAGAATTAAATTACGAGGAACTACTACCTGATGCAACCTTGCTGCCTCGCGACTTGAAGGGTACACCTTGCCGGAAAGAAAAAAACCTACCTGGTCAGGTGGGATGTGAGTGGTGGATCGATAGGATCGATAGGGTCAGACTCGATTGATTTTACGATTCGTCCTGAATTGTTTTGACTTCCTATCTCTGCCTCTGGCCTTAGGTTCAACCCGTCTCGCCAGTTGTTTCTGAATCCGTCAATATCAATCGAGTCTGACCCTATTGATCTTGATTGCTATTGATCTTGCTATTGATCCTTGTGCACCCATGACACGCCGAACCGCATCGCCGACGTCAGTCGCCACCCTCGATCTCGCCGAAAGATTAGGCAGGAGGGAGCGGGCGGGGGTGTTTGGCGGTGGGGTGATTGATGGGTATCGCTGCGCTCAACCCATCCTACGCGAGCTTGGCCCCTTAGAATTCGCGATACCGAAATCGTGGCTGGCCGGGCAAATAAAATGGGATTTGTGCATGCATCGCAAAAAATGGCGTTATTGCCTTTGCCGTACCCAGCTATGAGCCGGGGCGGACATGAGTAGTAGGGAAGAAACCAGGGAACTCATCGGGGATGCTCTCGGCCGCCGCAAGAGCCTTCTCGACTGCGAGCACTTTTCCCTGCCCACGCTCGAAGGATATTCCGAGCCGCGTGGCTATGAGGTCCACATCCGCTACGGCGTTCGGGGGGTTAATAACGACTGTAGCGAGTACCGCGCCATCGTGAAGGCTCGGCTGGAAGAAGACGTTGGAGCGCATCTCGTACGGAATTGGCGGTCCACCCCCGAATTTTGGCACGCACTGACCCTGCTGGATAAGGCCGACATTTGGGACGAGGAGCCGATGCTTGTCTGTTATATCGGTTTCGTTCAGAAAGGCGAGGGCCATATCTTCGGGCCGCCCGGCCTGGTATGGCTGCAACGTCTCAAGGATTGCCGTTGCCTTCGGCCCCACGAACTCTTCAATCTGTGCCTTCTTGAACCTTTCGGGCCTGACGCAGATGGGGAAACCCGCGAGCCAGTGTTTGGGGGGGTGCCGCTCGGGTGCTTGAGCAGAACGAGCGCCCAGAAGAAGTGATCAAAGGCGCTTCTGGAGTAATGGATGCAGTCGCCAATTATCAGCGCCCACTGTGTCATGGGAACGAGCTTACCCAACTTCAGGCGAAATTCGTACAGCCCCGATTCATTGTGACGGTGTTTGACGAGCGCGTAAGCCTCCGGATCATCAGCGAAGGAATCAATGGACGATTGGAGTACGCGAAGGTGCTCCTTTGCCCTCGTGATCTTGAAGTGGAAGCTCTCTAATGAATCAGGAATAATCAAAGCGTCAATTGTTCTTTGAACTATTCGCCTTGCTACACCCCGCTATTTTTTCCCGGCGCCCGCGCCGGCCTTATTCTTCGCGTCTTGCCTGCTGAGCTCTTCCTTGGTTAACTTGACCTTCTTCACCTTTTCGGTCTTGATCTTTTCTTTCTTCACTTTTTCCTTCTTTACCTTTTCCTTCTTCACGACTGGCCCCTTCAAGCTCTGTTTCTTCAAGCGCTTTGCTTCCTTCTCTGCTCCCTCGATGAGCTTCTGGGTTTTTTGGTTCTTGCGCCTGGCCTTCAACATTGTCGCGTGTGTCAATTTAACCTCCGGTTGATAAACAATTGAATTGTGCTGTAGTTTGACTCGTTTTTGTGCTTTTGGCTAATGCAAGATTGAGGGGGTAACAGCCAATACTCTATCGCCGCTATGCAGAAGCAAAACAAATTGCGGTCGCCATACGCGCTAGCGACACGCCCCGCCGGAAAATTATCTCTCACCTGACACGCTTGACGTTCACCTCGCGCACGTCCGCCTCGCCGGCTTCATCCACCACGCGGATGGTGTAAAGCCCCGGCGCTTTGGGGGAGAAGGTGATGCGCTCTCCGCGCTTGGTTGCGCCCAACAGCGCGCCATCGACAAACCAGTAGGCGCCGCGCACCTCTCCGGCCAATACCGCTTTGAGCGGGATTTCGGGCGCGGCGGCGCCGTCTTGCAGGTAGTCAACACCACGCAGCGGCGAGACGATTTTTGGACCTTGGGCTGTGCTATTCGCGTTATGTGCGCAGTGACGCGGCGGCGCGGGAGGCAGGCGTCTGGGTATGCCGGCTTGCGCGAACAGAAGCAGCAAATCCGAGGGCCAGTATTCGCGCACCTCGAGCTGCGCGCCCGGCGCGTTGGCTTCACACGCTTCGCGACCGCTTGCGCCATCTATCCAAACGGCGCGGTGTAAATTGGAAATCCTGATGGGAGATTTGCCGGGGATATACCAGCTCTTTGCCAGCGCCGGGCATTGCGCATTGGGCAAATCCCCCGACGCGGCGCACACGTCGATACGCTGCGCATGCTTCGGTGTGATGGTCACCCGCTCTCTGAAATCCGGCGTGCTTGCCGCGATGGAGTCGACGATGGAAAAAAACAGCGGTGCGGCGGCTTCGATGCCGACAAACGCCGCGTTGGGTTCGTTATTAAAATTGCCCACCCACACCACCAGAACATAGGGGCCGAAGGCGCCCGCGCTCCAGGCGTCGCGAAAGCCCCACGAGGTGCCGGTCTTCCACGCCACTGGCACGGCGCTGGGAAGCAGCCCCGGCGCCAAAGCGTGATCGGGGCGCGGATTATCTTTTAACATCTCCAGCGTAATAAACGCCGCTTCTTCGGAAACCAGGCGTGTGCCGCGTTGCGCGTGCTCCACCCGCTGCGCGCGCGTGTCACCCGCTTGCGCGCTATGCTGGTAGTTGAGGCTGCGCAGCTCGCCGCCGTTTACCAGCATGGCGTAAAGCGCCGCCAGTTCTTCCATGCTCACTTCGGCCCCGCCCAGCGCCAGTGACAGGCCATAGTGTTCTTCCGCCTGCAAACTGCTCACGCCGGCGGTTTTGAGAAATTGATACAGCGATGGCTGGGCGAGCCGCGCGGCGAGCGAAACCGCCGGCACGTTGCGGCTTTTTATCAGCGCTTCCTGTGCGGGAATTGGGCCGAGAAACGCGCCATCGAAATTTTCCGGGCTATAGGGGCCGAACGCCTGCGCGGCATCTTTGAGAATGCTGCGCGAATGAATCAAGCCCTGATCGAGCGCCAGCGCGTAGATGAAAGGTTTGAGCGTCGAGCCGGGCGAGCGTTTGGCGAAAGCGCCGTTTACCTGACCCTCGATACTGTCATCGAAAAAATTCGCCGATCCCACCAGCGCCGCAACGTTCATGTTGCGCGTGTCCACCAATAGAGCGGCGGCGTTGCTGATGCCGCGCGGGCGTCCGGCTTCGACGTAACGCGCGATCTGGCGCTCGACTTGGGTTTGCAGTTTGAGATCAATGCTGGAGTAGATGGGGGTGCGGCGTTGTTTCGCTTGCGCGTTTGTACTGGTACGCGCCTCATGCAGCAAGTAGTCAACAGCATGCGGCGCGCGAAAAGGCAGACTGCGCGTGCCTTGCGACGCTTGCGGCAGACGCGCGATGACGTCGTGGCGTTTGAAATCCGGATGGCGGCCTGCCAGCGCGTCGATCAAACGGTTGCGCGCCGCTTCGCGCGCCTGCCCGGCGCCTTCGCCACCGCGCCGCGCGGGGTGTTGCGGAATCACCGCGAGAGTCACCGCTTCGGGCCACGCCAGATCCGCTGCCTGCTTGCCGAAGTAGATCAGGCTTGCCGAACCGATGCCTTCAATATTGTTGGAAAACGGCACGAGATTAACGTAAGCCTCGAGAATTTCGCGCTTCGAGTAACGCGCTTCCAGCCACGACGCAGCAAGCAATTGGTGAACTTTTCCGCCCAGCGTCGAAGAATCAATGCGATACAGCTTGCGCGCCAATTGCATGGTGAGCGTCGAGCCGCCCATGCGGCGCGAACGCTGTATGTAAGTCACCCAGGTGGCGCGCGCCAGCGCCAGCGGATTGATTCCCTGGTGCTGATAAAAATAGCGATCCTCATAGGTAATCACGCTTTCCAGATAGCTAGGCGCGATGTGTGCAAGCGGCGTCCACAGGCGATACTGTTCATCGCTTGCCAGGGTGAGGCGCAGCAACTCGTTTTGCGCCGAGTACACCGCGCGCGACACCGGAAAATCCTGTGCCAGCGCGGCACGCGGCGTGAAGCGCAGCGCCGCGAAAATCAGCACGCCCAGGGCCAACGCAGCCGCTGCTGCAATGGCCAGCGCGCGCCAGCGCCGGATCATTTGACAACCTCGATGCTGCCCGTCTGCGATTGTCCGAACACGCCGCGTGAGTACATCGCTTCACCGAAGGCCGGCGGCAGCACGAACTTGCCGACGCTGACCGCGCGTATCTGGTAGCGAAATTCGCGCACCGCACTATCAAGCGTGGCGTAGATCAGCACACGATCATCGCGACGATCCACAAAGTCGGTGACCATGGCGCTCTGCGCGGCGACGGTGGTTGCTCCCTGGCTTTGCAGCGCGCGCGCCGGTGTGGGTATGCTCGCTTGAGAGGCGCTGTCTATCACCAGATCGAAGCCGCCGGGAATCAGGTCGGCAATCGCAATATGCGGGCGCGTGCCTTCGAGAGAACGCCCGATGATTTTCACCGTGATGGTGTCGCCCTGCTTGATCTGTTTGACGGGGCGGCCTTGCGCATCGAGCAGCTCGCGTTGAATCTCGATGCCTTTGGCGAGCGATTGCGTCGCAACAGCCTTGTCGTAACCGCTGGTCGAGACGGTGAAAAAGCCCGGCAACTCGCCGATCGAGGTGAGCTTGAGCAGCGCCACATCGCCACCAAATCTTGCCTTGCCTTGCGCATCGAGACTCAGCGTCTGCAGCGGCGTGCCCGCCTTGGCGTCCACCTTGGTGCTCGCCGCGAGCTTCACGTCACCGGTTGATCCTGCTACCTTGGCATAGCGTTCCAGACCAAGCACACCATAGGCGGCCGAGAGGCTCATGTAGCTTTCATTGGACAGCGCACTGACCAGTGTTTCTAGCGCCTTGGGTGCGGTGACTTTCAGACGCGACGGGAAGTGCCGCGCGGTGAGGTCGAGAATCACCGCGTCGCGCACCATGCCATCGTAATAGGCATAGCCGCGGAACCAGTCTTTGTGCGCCAGCCCGACCTGGGCCATCAACTTGTCGGCGGCGCTATCGTCCTTGAGCAACTTGAGGCTAGACGCCAGATACGCGGCAGTGAGATCACCTTGCCAGCCGCGGTGGTTGGCATTCAGGCGATCCGTGATGCCAGCAATCAGGCTGGCGCTTTGCGTTTCCTGCAACGTCACCAGATAAATTGCGTAAGCGCGATTGCGCTCGTCCGACAGCGAACTTCCCTTGCTCGCCGCAAAGCGCGTCAGCCAGTTGTTGGCGAACTTGAGCATATCGGGCGGCACCGCATGGCCGCGCGCCCTGGCTTCGAGCAGGAAATGCACGGCGTACAGGCTGGCGAATTCGGCCGGCTCGCCGCCCGGCTGATACAGGCCAAATCCGCCCTCCTGGGTTTGGCGCGTGCGCAGTGTGGCAATGGTTTTTGCAACGTGATCTTTGGTCAGCGCTTGATTGGGCGCAAGCACAAGCTCTGGCATGGTTTTGGAAACGATCTGCTCGGTGCAGCCGTAAGGATAGCCGCGCAAGTAGGTCGAAAGCCCGGCGGCGAGCGCCAGCGGCGAGCCGGAGAAAGTCAGCGCGCGCTCTGCGCGCTCATCGTACAGACGGCGCGTCATGGCGATGTCCTTATCGCCTTTATCGACACGGCCCACGGCGATTTCGGTGCGCAGGGGCGTGGCCGGACGAACGCTGATCGCCGCTTTGGCCGTCGCCTTGCCACCCGCCCCCGTCGCGGTGAAGGTGAGCGTGCCTTCGCCGAGTTTTTCGCGCGCTTTGACACGCAAAAGAATCACGCCTTCGCCGCCCTCGCGCACTTTGAGCGTCTGCGTGCGCGCATCAAGCACTTCGAGTTCTTTGGATGCTGCCAGGGCAATGTCGATGGCTGCATCTTTGCCCGACCCCTTCAACTGATTGGCGATACCCACGCTGACCTCGAACTCATCGCCCGGCAATACGGCGACCGGCGCGTTGGGCGTGAGGATGAAGTCGCCGCGCGCAACGGTTGCCGCCTCGGCGGTTCCCACCTGCGCCTCATTCACCGCGACGGCGAAAACTTTCAAGCGGCCATTGAAGTGCGCGGGAACCACGTAGCTTAATTCCGTGCCCTTTGCATCGACCTCGACAATGCCGGACCAATAGGCCGCCGGTTCGTCACGCTTTTTCTTGAACGGGTTGAGGTGCTTGCCGAAGCCGCCCGTGCCGTCGCCGCCCGCTGCGGCCTGCGCCATCCACAGCTTGAATTCGGGCAACAGCAGATCGAGAATCTGCGCGGTACGCACATCGAGCGCGCGCTTGGCGAAGAAGTGTGCGAGCGGATCGGGGCGCGCATATCCCGCCACCTGCAAGATGCCTTCATCGACGGCAAACACCACTGCGCGTGCTGATCTGTTCGCGCTGAGTTTGAAGGTGGCGCTTTCACCCGGCTTGACCAGGCCGGGCGCTTCGAGCTTCAGCTCGAGAGCGCGCTCGGCAAGGTTGATGGTGAAGGGCATGGCCGCGTAGGACAACGGGTTCATGAAGATTTCCTTGGAGCCCAGGTCGCGCATGAAGGCGATATTCACGTAACCGTTGCCTTCCATGCCCTCTGGCACGCGAATCTTCTGCACGCTGGCGGTGGTGCTGGTTTTGAACCACAGCGCCTCGTGCACTCTTTCGCGCTCGATGGTGATGAGACCGTAACCGGTGTAGGGCGCGCGGATGGCGATCTCGATAGTCTCGCCCGCCTTGTAGTCTTTCTTGTTGAGTTTTACCTGTAGCTCGTTGTTGCGCTCCAGCGGCCGCGTGAGATTGGCGTCGCCTGCCACCATGTAAGCGATGCGGTTCATTTCGCGTCCGCTGTCGTCCTCAATGACATAAAAAAAATCCCCCGGCTCTTTGGTGGCGAGTGTAAATGGCGTGACCCTGGCGTCGAGCTTCAGCGCCGCTTCGCTGAGGCGCACATCGCGGCGTTGCGATTCGTAGCGATAAGTGCCGTTGCGCTGCTGTGTCAGCACCGAGACATAGCGGCGCTCGAACAAGGCAATCTTGAGTTTGTCTGCGGCGGCGGCTTTCAGATTCGGGCCGATGGCGATCAGATCGACCTTGCGTTTCGCGCCCTTGGTGATGTAGTTCAAATCGCCCGATTTCACACCGATCAAATGCTTGGCGGGCGACACCAGCAACGTGCGTTCCGCCGCGACACCGCGTCCGCCCTCGGCTTCAAAGCCTTGCGCCACCACATGCAGGCGATAGGTCGATTGCGCGAAGCGTTCAATATTCAGATTGATTTCCGCCTCACCCTGATCGTTGGTCTGGGCTTCGGGCAGGTCTTCCGCCGTGCCCACCTTGGCCTTGTCGGGATCGTGAAAGCGGAACTCAGGGAACGCCGCAAAATACGGCACGGTGGGCGATAGCGACATGCGCGCCGTCACGCGGCGCTGCTGCGCCGGTGCGCCGAACAGGTTCTCCACTTTCACCAGCGCCTTGAGGTCTTCGGGATTTATCCAGCCGTCGCTTTCTCGGGAAAACTTGGTGCTGATTTTTAAACGGTCGGGTAGAAACTCGCGCACTTTCACTGTCGTCGTGCCGAGCAATTCGTCCTTGCTCAGATCGCCGCCCGGCCCCGGCAAATAAATCGCCAGCGTGTAATTGCCGGTGGGCGATTCTTCGCGCGTGCGATGCGTGAACGCCTCGAAACCATCCGGAGTAAACGTCACGTTGTCGCGGCGCACCACCACGCCGCGCGGATCGGTGAGCACCACGGCGAGTGGCAGCGCGCTTTTTTTCACGTTCCAGTTTTGCGGCTTGACGATCAGCCCGAAACGCATTTCCTCTCCGGGGCGATACATGCCGCGATCGGAGAACAGGTAGGCGGAGAGCTTGCCTTGCTCGGCGTTGTTGGCCACGCCCCAAATATCAAAGCGCGAAAAATCCAGATTGCGGTTGAAGCGATTGATCGGCAGCACACTCAGATCGCCGCCTTTTTGCACCAGATAAAGCAGCGGCATTCTTTCGCGCTCGAAGCCCTTTAATGTTGGCAATGTGGCGCGGCCTTTGGCATCGGTGGTGGCGCCCAGCACCGCCAAGCCGTTCCTGCCTATCACCTGCACTGTCGCCCCGGCAATCGCCTCGCCGCTGGCGATGGACGCCACGAAAATATCCTGCGTGCCATCGACCGAACGCTTGGCGATAATGCCCAGATCGGTTACAAGAATAAAGCGCCGGTCGAACACCGGGCCGGCGTCGTCCTGTTGCGGCGGCGCGGAATTGTCGTTGCCCTCGCCTTCACCTTCGCCTTCGCCCGGCGCCTGCTCTTCTGCATTTTCTTGCACTTGAGACGGGGGCTGGGCCTTGTCTGATTTCGGCTTATGTTCCGACACCGAAATCACGAACAATCCCTTGCGCCCACCGGCGCCCTCGAGATAAGGCTTGAGATCAATGGCGTGCGTGAGCGTGGCGTGGCCTTCGGTTGCAAGCGGTTTGATTTCGGTAAAGTATTCGGCGAGATCGGCAAGCCCCAGGCGCGTGCCGTCGAAATTCGGCTGGGTCAGGGTTCCGCCGTTCTGGCTGATGAGGATATGCGCCTGATCGGCGCGCACCCGGGCGATCTCGATCTTTGCGCTTTTTATGCCGCGCGACAGCAGGCCCATTTTTTTCTCGCCCGAAAGCGCCAGCACCGAACCTTCTCCGGCGAGCTTCAGGCGCTTGGGAAACGCCGGGGCTGCGATGACAAATTCACTTGCCTTGAGATTGACCAGACCGCCAAAACTTTTTACACCGGGCTTGACGCGCACATACAGATAATCGCCGGGCGCCAGCGCTGCCTTGAAAGTCGGATTCACCACATGCTCACGCTCGCCTTCGTTGGCAAGTAGCTTGACTGGCTTGGATTGTTTGAATACGTCCGCGCCGATTTCCCCAGCGCCGCCCCAGCGATGTGGCTCGGTGCGCTGGTCTTTAGGCGTATCGGGATGATAAGTCGGCAATACCCAGGCTTCGAGATTGGCCGCAACCTGGCGCGGCGCGACCGGGTCGCTGGCGTGCAGCGCCATGACCAGCTTGGGCTCGGGCGTATCGGCATCGGCCACGAAAAGGTTGGCGTTATCAAAACGCAGGCTGCTCAAACTGGGGATAGCAACGCGGCGCTTGTGCGCGCGATCAGTTGCGTTGCCGCCGCTCTGCGCACGCACGCCCGCGCCGAGTTCGAATTCAACACTGCCGCCATCCTCACTGAGCTTGACTGGATCAGAGTGCACATAGGCATAGAGTTTTTTCTTGTCGTAAGTAACGCTGTGATTCAGCTTGGCGTTGCCCAAACCGAGCAGTCCGCGCTTCTGCTCGTCGCGAAAAACTATACGCGATTCCAGCAACGTGTTATCGACCGGGTGCGTGAACTTCAGCGTGACGACAATTTTCTTCAGACCGGCTTCCTTCGGATCCTGGTAATAGATTGCCTCCTGAAGTTCCGCCCTGAAATCCGGCGTGGTAAATTTTGGCGGATCGCCTTTGACGTTAACGTGTCCAGCGAAAAATTCGCGCGCGAACTTCACCTGAAACTGCGCGCCTATGGGCCAGTCTTCTTTCGGCGTAAAGCTGACATGGCGATCATCCTCGGCGCGCCACACGCCCTCAAGCGGCGGATCGATGGTAGCGAGCTGCGCTTCGCTGGGCGGCGGCAATTGCTTGCCCACCCAGGGCAGCGCGATAGCGGGATGATCGAATGCAATTCTGACGGGACTGATGATAAAAGTCTCGGCCTCGTAATTGCCGAGCGCAGGCGCGCTGCTTTTCGCCATCACCTCGATGGGTTTCGGCCGCGCCTGATACCAGCGATAACCGTACGAGGCCGCCGCCCACAGCGCGATCAACAGCAAAATCGCCGCGCCGCTGTGTAGCGGATGGCGCTCGGCCCAGGCATAAGCTGCCTGCGCGCGCCGTCCCGCTTCTGCTGCGCGCCAGGCTTGCTGCGCCGTTTGCAACCAGCGCGGCGGCCGCCAACGAACATCGCCCACTACACCGCGCACTACTGTCTTCACCAAGCGCTGCAAGTCTTGCAGCGCCAGCGCCATCACCCCGATTGCTGCATTTTTCATAGCCGATGCTCCCCTGATGCTGCGTGATCGATGCAAACGATGCTAGCAGACGATCAAGGCATGGGGGTGAAGAATAGTGGCGAAATTCTGCGGCAAATCACTGGCCCGCTAGGCGCTCAGGGTGCTTTCGGCACTAAACAGAAAGGAGATTATCGTTTGTGTTAAATTTCGCTGGTTTTTAATAAAATCCCAACGCAAGCCGCCATATTGTCGCAATCCTCGAAGCGTTTCCGGTAGTATCCCACTTTCCCACTTTCCCTCTATCCCGCGCCCCGTGCCAGAACGAATCACTAGTCAGCGACTGACCGCCATTGATGGCCTACGCGGCTATGCAGTCACACTTACTTTCCTGGTTCACTTTGCTGCCATTTTTGCCGAGCGGCGGCTAGGCGTGAACGTATCTGCCGAACCTTATGCGCATCCCGACGCGATGTCGTTGTTGATGTCATGGCTGTATCTGTCACAGCATGGCGTGTATCTGTTTTTCGTGCTCAGCGGCTTGCTGATTTGGAAAAAGTTAAAACGTGAATCTAGCAGCCCAGGCAGATTCCTTGTTGGCCGGGCGCTGCGAATTATGCCGGCCGCATTGACTTCATTGCTGCTTGCGGCGTGGGTAAGCGTGTTTCTTGGTAACAAGGCCCCGAGCTTTATTGACTGGCTTATGAATATACTGTTCCTCAATGGCCTAATGGAACTACGGGTGCGACACATTAATCATGCGACATGGTCACTATTCTATGAGTGGATCTTTTATTTGTCGGCGCCGCTCATTTACTGGCTAAGTATGCAGACGCGAAAGCCATCCATGACGGCAGCGATCATAGGGGCGGGCATAGCTCTGGCCTTATTCGCGTATCAGCCGCTGTACGGCGCTTTTATTGCACTTTTCATAGCGGGTTGCGTTGTGGCGCTCCAAACTTCTTCGATCTCCCAATCGTTGATGCGAGATCTGCTCCTGATCGCGCTGTATGGGGCATATGTTAGCCTAGCCGGCAGCGTAATTGCCCTGCCGGCGCCGGGTTCGACGCCTGGTACATTTACCGTGACTCCTGCATATGCGGCCTACGTTGCAGGGTTTGGCGTAATTAGCGCCATGCTGGTACGACGGGCGATGTCTCCCACTGGGTTTTTAGGCGCCATTTTATCCGTGATGCCTCTGACTCAACTGGGGCGGATTTCATACTCGTTGTTTCTGTTTCACCTTCCGGTACTGTGGTTGTACTATGGGACAGGCGTGGCGCAATTCGCGTCTGTGACGCCTGGCGCGCTACAGTTGCTGGTTGATTTTGCGACAACCTTTACTGCTTCGATATTGCTAGCGCATGCAAGCTTCCAGCTCCTCGAACGCCCATACTTTAATAAATATAGCCAGCGTACGGCGCAATAACCAACGGGCATTGCGCCGCATGTTTCTTCAACCATCCGGTGCAATGCGCTATCGCTTATTGCACCCTACGCGTACTGGAAAACCATACACGCCGACCTGCCGGAACTGCACGCGCAGACCAAACGACTGCTTGAGCAAATCAAATAATTTTTCCCTCCCACAAAAAATCAATGCCAATGAACATTGACTTCGTCTTCGACTTGCTTGAATTCCTTGTCCCCTGTGGCGAGGCTGGCTTTGCGTTCTTTTGCGAGTGCTGCGGCAAAGCAATCCGCGTAGGACATTCTGTAGCGCGCCTTGTACGCTCCTGCCATGCGCGTTCGCTGCCAATCGGCGTCGATCAATTCGATGCCGAGGCCCTTCAGGTCGCTCACTGCCTCGTCGGCTCTTGCCTCTGAAATTTCCCTGGCGAGGATGTACCAGACTTCTCCCGCGTTTATGATGGACATAGCCATCGAAGTGCGGTTTTCGTGGGCGCTTGAAATCAGGTCGGCGACCTCCTGGCCGGATGCTTCGCCGCCCAGATAGGCCAGCACTGCCCACGAATCGAGCACCAGCGCCCTTGGCTTGCGCACCATCAGAGTTTCTTCTCGCGCTTTTTTTCCGCCGCCAGCGCCGCCAACAAAGCCTTGCCCTTGTATTTCCCGCGCAGGCTCTGGATGTAATCGCGCGTGACAGGCGTCAAAATGATTCGATGCGCCTGTTCATCCACATCAATCTGTACGCGCGTCCCCTCTTTGATGCCGAACTTGCGCCGGATTTTTGAAGGGATAACGATCTGCCCCTTCACCGTCATATAGGTGTCCATAAAATTCTTACTATTTAAGAAAAGATTACAAATATTAAAACGTAGGAAAATTATATATCGGCTTACATAGTTAAACAAGCACGCAAAGATGCTTCCTGCCGCGCGCGACAACAGCAAGGTCCCGAATTTCGCTAGTCGGCGGCAGTTACGAGATTGCTGTTTCAATAGCTTTTTGGGCATTTTTAGCCGGCTTTTTCGCTCCTCTTAGACATATGTCAAAGATACGTCTGCATCTTTGGTTCAAATTACACCTTAGCTATCAGGGTTTGTAGACTCGCTGCACTGCGCCGGTTTGATAATGGCCGGATAATTTGCAGAAATTTTCGCCGCGTACTGCGTCGGCGCCATTCTCTGTTCGAAGCACATTTAGGAGAGATTATGAAAATCATTCAACCCGTATCTAGGATACTTGCAAGCTTGGCCCTGGCGCTGATGTTCGGGGCAGGATCTACAGCTTATGCGGCGGACAACCCCGCGCTGTGGAAATATCAGGTGAAGGGCGATTTCGACACCGTGCTTGCCAACCTCAAGGCGGGCCTGGAGAGCAAGCAGTTCCAGATTACCGGTGAAGAACACATGTCCAAGGGGCTAGAGAACAACAGGAAGACCTTTGGCGAGGACAAATGGAACACCATCGGTTTCCAGAATGTAACGGTGGTGCATTTCTGTTCCATGGTGTTCAATCATGAGGTGTACAACCTCAATATGGACTGGGCCATCCTGTGCCCGTTCAAGGCGGTGGTCTACAACATGAAGGCCAAGCCGGACCAGATCATTATTCTCACCACCCGTCCCACCTACCTTATGGCCAAGGATACGCACAAGAAGGCCCAGGAAGTCGGCAAGAAAATTGAGGAGCGCATCATCTCAGCCATCAAGGACTCTGCGAACTGACTTCTTTTAGACATAGATCAAAGGTGCATAAGTATCTTTCGGGCAAATTACGGCCTAAGAGCCGGTCGGGCTTTGTGACCGTTGCGCAAAATACCAACCACTACCGGGGGCTGCCATGTCTTTGTTAGCCGATCTATTTTCGCGTTCAAGCGATGGGGTGTTCGCTGTCGATGTCAATGAGCGGATCGTCTTTTGGAACGAGGCCTGCGAGCAACTGCTTGGGACTGCCGCGCAGCAAGCCATAGGACAGACCTGCTACGGCGTGGTGCATGCGTGCGATCTGCCAGGTCAGCCCTTCTGTAAACCAGGTTGCCATATCGCGCAGCTTGCCAAGGGCGGCTGCGCCGCCCAGCCGGTACAACTGCGCTTTGATAACGGACGGGGAAAATTGCAGAGATTATCGCTGCGTACCGTGCTGACGCCCTCGGCGCAGCCGGCTCTTTGGAGCGTGGTGCATCTGCTGTATCGCGGCGAAGCGAAAGACCTATGCGAACCATTGCAGCAGACCAGCCGACAGCCGCCACTGTTACCGCAGGGAAGGTGCAGCGGCAAGAAGACCTTGCTTCCGCTTGATCCCTTGACTTTGCGCGAAAGGGGAATTCTGCGCCTGCTGGCGGAGGGCTATAAATCTTCAGTGATTTCCCGACAGTTATGCATCAGCGCCACGACAGTGCGCAACCATATACAGCGCATGAACGAGAAACTGGGAGTGCATAGTCAGTTAGAGGCGGTGGCCTATGCCTACCGTCACAACCTAATCTAAACCTAAAAACTGCAGTTAGGAGAGCACGTGCAAAAAAAGATTGCGGTTTTGGTGCGCGAGCGGACAGGCGAGGCGCTTAGAATGGCGCTGGGTCTGATACTGGTGGACGATGTGGTGGACGTGTATGTGCTTGACAGAAAGCTCCAGCTTACGCAGGAAAGCACCTTGCATCTGGAAACGATGCGTGAAATGGAAATGAAGATTTACACGAATTGCCGGGATAACGCCGATCTGGAGTATTTGACGACTACAGAAATTGCCCGGCGCTTACCTCAATACGACAATATTCTGCAGTATTAGCCTGATGTGAATCACCTTCCCGCCTCCCTCGATTCAAACGTTCGCGGGCGGGGAAGCCGCTTGTTCTAAGCGTCTGCCTAAGTATAAGTAGGGATAGCCGCCAGCTTGCCTGCATGGCGCCCCAAAAATGATGCAGATACATCATTTCTTTCGCTCGTCATTACAGCAATACTTTCCAACATTAGAAGCGTGAATAACCTTTGTTGCAGAGAGGCGCCGCAATGAGAATAGTGTTGCATGACCTGTTGTTGCGCTATGGAGTGAGAGCAAGGAGAAGGCGATGAAACTCGGAATTCTGCTCAATAGCGCGAAACACCTGGACGATGTCGTCGGCATTTCCCGCGCCGCCTTGGCCAAAAAACATCAGGTAATCATCTTTGCCATGGACGAGGGTGCCAAGCTGCTGGAAAACCAGGCCTTGGCAGCGCTGGCCGGGCTTGAGGGTATGTCGATCAGTGTGTGCGATCACAGCGCCAAACTGCATGGCGTCAACACTGCGGGACTGTCGCCGAAAATTGTCTGCGGCAGCCAGTTGCACAACGCCATGATGAACCATAACGCCGACCGGGTGATAGTCCTGTAAGCGCTCGCCGCTCGCATACGTCAACCGGAGAGAGAGGGAGCCGTGAAAATACTTTATCTGTTAAATGGCGCAGCCAGTACGGCAACTGGTGAGTGGATCGGCGTGCTGGCCGCAGACCATCAGGTGGAAGTGATAGACCTTAAAGATAAAACCGTTGCGTATGACGCACTCGTGGACAGAATCTTCGCCAGCGACAAGGTCATTTCCTGGAGGAGCGATACGTGAACCTGGCGGCGCCGCTTGCATTGCCCCCCAATCTTTCCCGCTTTCGCTGGATGCCCGCAGCGGCGCATGCATACTTGGCGCACGCTGTGGTGCTGTTGCTTTCCCTGGCTGCGTTCCTCACGCTTTTTGTATTGCGCGCGCAGGATGATAACCGGCTGACAAGCTGGCAGTGGGTATTCACCGATGGTGATGTGTTCAGGATCACGCCCATCCTGGTCGTCGCTCTGCTGCTGGCCTATGCGCTGGCATGGACTCCCTTCCCGCGCCGCCCCGCGAGCATACTTTTTGTGTTGTCCTTTGCCGTGGGCGCGCTGTCGTGGGCCGAGCCCGAAGTCATTGTTGATGCCGCCCGCTATTTCACCCAGGCAAAACATGTCGAACTCTACGGCGTCGGCTATTTCCTTGCAGAATGGGGCGGGCAAATTTCCGCCTGGACCGACCTGCCGCTGATACCTTTGCTGTATGGCCTGATATTCAGCGTGTTTGGAGAGAGCCGCATATTTATCCAGATTTTTACCACGCTATTGTTCTCCGGCAGCGTGGTGCTGACCTATCTCATCGGCAAAACACTGTGGGACAAGAGTGTCGGCTTTTACGCCGCTGCGCTGCTGCTCGGCATGCCTTATCTGCTCGCACAGACACCGCTCATGCTGGTGGATGTGCCGACGATGTTTTTTCTTACCCTGGCGATTTTTATGACGCTAAAGGCGCTTGAGCACGGCGGAACCAGGCTGGTGATGCTGGCGGCGCTGGCGCTGGCGCTGGCTTTCTACACCAAGTATTCCACCTGGCCGATGCTGAGTGTGCTGCCGGTGATTTTTTTCGCGCGCCATTGGAACGCGCCGCGCCCAATATGGCTGCGCGCCGCCGCGTTGGCTGCGGCCTCGTTGGTTCTGATTGGTGGCGTTTTTTTGCTGTACTTTGATGTCATCATCGGACAGCTTACTCTGCTGCAAAACTATCAGGCGCCCGGACTCAAGCGCTGGGAAGAGAGTTTCACCTCGACTTTCCTGTTCCAGATTCATCCGTTCATCACCGGCGCGGCGCTGTTTTCCGCTTACGCCGCTTACAAGCAACGCGATGCGCGCTACGCCATTATTCTGTGGCTGCCGCTGTTGCTGGTGCTGCTGGAAATCAAGCGTATCCGTTACCTGCTGCCGCTGTTCCCCATGCTGGCGCTGATGGCTTCCTATGGGCTGCGCGAGATCCTCGATGCGCAAGTCAGAAAGTATGTCGTCCTGAGCATCGTGGCTTCATCGGTGGTGATTATGTTTTTTGGCTTCCTGCCGTTTGCGCAGCAAGCGAGCGCAGCGAACCTGAAGCAGGCCGGTGCGTATCTCGATACGTTGCAGACTGACAGGGTTGAAGTCATCGCCCTGCCCCAGCTTCATGCCCTGGTCAATCCGGCCGTCTCCGTGCCGCTGCTGGATCTGTTCACTTCCAAGCGCCTGGTGTTGCGCGCCGCTGCGCTGGCGGCGCCTGGCGCAGAGGTGCTGAGTCAATCGTCTTTGCGCTTCACCTGGGAGCAGCGCAACCCGGCGTACTATGCCGCCGCGACTGACTCTGCGGCAGCTAGCGCCGTGGTGGTGATCGCCAGCGACGCGGCGCAACTACTGCCGACTTCCATCGCAGCACAGCTACCGGGTTATCGCCTGACGCGAGAATTCAGCGTCGCGGAAAATATTTTTGGTTATCGAACCATTGTGCAGGTGTATTTGCACGATACAGCAGGCGCCGTAAGCACTAATAATTCAGGAGGTTGATGATGGCAAGCGTTGCGACGGAAAGAGTTACGCTGGGTAGTGTTGGAAACCGCAATCACCTTTGGGCCTTTGGCATCGTCGGTGTATTGTCGCTGCTGACGATAGTGGCGTACTCGAAGCATGAGTACTACATTTATCTTGCAGCCTATATGTGGTTTGGCTTCGTCTACGGCATGTGCCTGCAATACGGCCGCTTCTGTTTCTCCTCGGCGTTCCGCGACTTGTTCGCCGTGGGCGTGCCGCGCATGGCGGTGGGCATCATGATCGCCATGGTGCTGTTCGGACTCGTTTCGGCCTTCGTCACCGCCACCGGCAATAGCACTTTCCATGCCGCGCCTTACGGCTGGCACGCGGTGATTGCGGGTGTCGTCTTCGGGGTGGGTATGGTGCTCACGGGCGGTTGCGCCTCCGGTTCGCTGTACAAGGCCGGCGAGGGTAACGTGACGGCGATGTTGGTAGTTGTCTCCATCAGCACTTCGCTGGCGATTTTCGCCGATATAGGCGGCTGGCTGAATGCGCTGGTGCCGTATTCCTGGCATCAGTCGGCGCTATCCAAGGGGCTGCCGGCGGCGATCACCGTCGGCGATGGCTGGCTGGATCAGTATCTTGCCGGCTATGTCTGGAACCAGCCTATCCTGACCTATAGCGAGTGGCTCGGTCTGGAGGGTCCGTGGGTCTCCGCCTTCGTCAGCAATGTCCTGGTCGGCATCGTGTTGCCGGCATCGCTACTGCTGGTAATAGCCTATGTGATCTGGTATCGCAAGGGCTACCTGCGCAAGCGCGCCGAGGAAGGCAAGACGCAAAAAGGCTTCGCGACCGAACTCATCGGCTACTGGAGCATGATTGCCGCGTCCAAGCGCACTGCGATTGCCGGCCTCATTCTGGGCATTGCGGCCGGGTTGCATATGTACGTCATGAAGGGCATGCAGCTTAAATTCGGGGTGCAAAATTTCGGCGCGATCATGAAGGAGCTGGGTTACACCGCCGGGCTTTCATACAAGGACACAGTGTTTGATCCGGGATATTGGTACGTGACAACGCAGGAGGCGCAATGGGTCGGCTGGGTGTTCAACAAACTTGGTGTGGACAATACCAGCAATATTTTTTTCGGCCTTGAGAACGGGCTGCCCAATCCGCTGCTCAATCCAGCGGGCTGGATGTCCTTCGCCCTGATCGCCGGCGCGGCCGTCATGGCGCTGCTGAACAATGAATTCAAGTGGAAGAACACCACCCCCGAGCTCGCAATGTGGGCAATCATCGGCGGCGCGCTGATGGGTATCGGTTCGCGCCTTGGGCTGGGCTGCAACGTGGGAGCATTTTTCGTGCGCGTATCGCAAGGCGATGTTTCCGGATGGTTGTTCGGCATCGGCATGATAGGCGGCGCTTATATCGGCGTGAAGTTCTTTAACTGGTGGACCGAAAGAAAAATGGCCAAGGAAATGGCCGCCTGCGGTCTGTAATGCGTGATAACAGGAGTGAATTATGAAATTCGATAAAAAGAGTGACGGGGTTTACATGCTGGATGTCTGTGGGTATGTCTGCCCGCATCCGCAGCTTTATACCAAGAAGGCGCTGGAGAAAATGAAGACGGGTGAGACGCTGGAACTGGTGTTCGACAACGCTTCTTCGGGGGAGTCCATCTCCGCCATGTGTGATTCCAAGGGAAACGATGTCATCGAGAAAAAAACAGACAGCGGTAAGTACACCTGGAAAATCAAGAAAACTGCTGACTAAGGAAAGACCCTATGAACAAGACTTACCTTTGGATCGTCCTTATCGTCACTGCGGCCTGGATCGGCTTCATGATGGGATACGCAGTGTCTTCGCATACCGGCGGCGCCAAACCTGTAGCCGAGGGAACGCCCGCAACGGAAAGCGCGGGCGCGGGCGGATACGGACGCTGAGTGAGACATGGAGAGAAAGAAATGCTCGTTCTTGGCGGTGGACTTGCCGGGTTGGCGGGCGCGTATGCGCTCACGCAAGCCGGTCGGCGCGTGCAGGTGCTGGAGGGCGCAGACACCGTCGGCGGGCTGGCGCGCACAGTGGAGCGCGACGGTTTCCGCTTCGATCTGGGCGGGCATCGTTTTTTTACTCATGACGCGCAGGTCGAGCGCTTCGTGCGTGAACTGCTCGGCGACGAGCTTGTCACGGTGCCGCGCAGCAGCCGCATCTATCTAAATGGCAAATGGATCGAGTATCCGCTACGCCCCCTGAACGCACTGTTTGGACTGGGCCTGCGCAACAGCGCTGAGATTTTGCTCGGCTATGCGGCGGCGGGCGTTGCGCGCCGCTGGCGGCCCACGCCGCTGGTGTCGCTGCAAGACTGGGTAGTGGCGCAATTCGGGCGACCGCTGTTCGAGCTTTATTTCCGCGATTACAGCGAGAAGGTCTGGGGCATTTCTTGTCGCGACATCAGCGCCGAGTGGATGGCGCAGCGTGTCCAGGGTCTGTCGCTGGGCGCAGCCATTGGGCGTGCGTTTCTGCGGCGCGGCCCGGTGCTGCCGACGTTGGTGGAACGTTTTCTGTACCCGCGTCTCGGCATCGGTCGCATCGCCGAGCGCTTGCGCGAGGAGATAGAGCGCTCAAGCCAGATCACCACCGGCAGCAGGGTGGTGCACCTGCACCACGATGGTAGGCGCATTGAAGGCGTCAGCGTGCGGCAAGGAGAGCGGCTGCAACACTTTACCGGCGCATCGTTGCTGTCCACCATTCCGCTTACCCAGGTTATACAGGCGCTGACTCCGCATGCACCGGCCCACGTGCGCGCGGCGGCGGCGCGACTGCGCTACCGCGATCTGGTCATAGTTACGCTGATGCTCAAGCGCGAGCGCGCAACCGACCAGACCTGGATCTACTTTCCCGGTAAGGATATTCCCTTCGGTCGCTTGCACGAGCCGACCAACTGGAGCGCCGCAATGGCGCCGCCGGGACACACGCTGCTGGTGACCGAGCGTTTCTGTTTTCGCGGCGACGCCACCTGGAATGCAAGCGATGCCGAGTTGATTGCCAGCACGGCGCAGCATTTGGAAAAATTCGGCTTCATCCGTGCGCCAGAGATGTGTGACGGCGTGGTGGTGAGAATTCCCGCGGCCTATCCGCTTTTCGAGGTGGGCTACCTCGAAAACAGCCAGATACTCAGCGATTACCTGCAACGCTTCGAGAACCTGCAACTGGCGGGCCGCGGCGGGATGTTCCGTTACTACAACATGGATCAGGCCCTTGCCTCCGGGCTCGCGGCAGCGCAGGCGCTGCTTGAGCGTGATACGCAAATACATGCTGCGCTGGCAGCGGGAGGCGTGTCATGAAATGCGCGCTCATCATTCCCGCCTGGATGCCGCAGGAGTTGTTTCCACGCCAGACCGCCGGTTCGCAAATCAACTACTGGCAGCCGCTCGGCATGCTTTACATCGCGGCAGTGCTGCTCAAGGCCGGGCACGAGGTGCGCTTTTTCAACGGCGCGTTTCTCACACAGGAAGAAATCCTGCGCGGCGTCGGCGAATTCGATCCGCGTTTCGCCGGCATTTACTCGACCACTTTCGGCTGGAACAAAGCAATGCAGACTGCCGAGGCCGTAAAGCGCATCAACCCGGCGATTTTCACCTGTGGCGGCGGCCCTTATCCGATTGCGATGCAGGAGCAATGCCTGCACGATTGCGTGCACTTCGATGCAGTGGGTACCGGCGAGGGGGAAATCACCATTCCCGAAATACTGCAACGGCTGGAGGCAGGCGCCAGCCTTGACGGTGTGCTCGGCGTGGCGTTCCGCCGCGGCGCAGACCTAATCAAGAACCCACCGCGTCCGCTGATCGAGGACCTGGACTCGCTGCCCTTTCCGGCTCGCGAACTGCTGGGGGAGACGGAGCGTTATTTGCCGCCGCCCGGCACCTACCGGCGCAAGCCGGTCACGGTGCTGCTGACCGCGCGCGGCTGCGACCGCAACTGCCTGTATTGTTTTCAGATCGACAAGCAGCGGCGCGCAGGCACGCGCGGCGTGCGCTACCGCAGCATCGACAACGTGCTCGACGAGATCGAGCATTGCCTTGCTCTGGGTTACCGCGAGATCAAATTCCTCGATGACACGCTGGCAGCCAACTACACGCGCGCGTTGCAACTGGCGCAGGGCATCAAGGCGCGCGGGCTGGACTTCACCTGGTTTGCCTCGGCCTGTGTGAACCAGGTGGACGAGCCGTTGTTGCGCGCGTTCAAGGAGGCGGGCTGCTGGGCCATCCTGCTCGGCGCCGAGAGCGGCGTGCAGAAGAATCTGAACACGCTGCGCAAGGGCTCGACGCTGGCGCAGATTCGCTCTGCGGTGCGCGCGGCCCAGGCGGTGGGGCTGCGCGTCAGCACACCTTTTCTGTTCGGCATTCCGGGCGAGACTTATGAGGACGGCCTGAAGACGATAGCGTTCGCCACCGAGCTCAATCCCGATCTGGCCAACTTTCATGCGTTGACGCCGTTCCCCGGAACCGATCTGTACGACAACGCCCCGCAGTACGGCACCATCTCCTACAACCTGCAGGACTACACTTACCAGGGCGCAGCATTTACGCCCTACACCATGACGCGCGAACAGATTCATGCGCTGCGCCAACTCGCTTTCCGGCGCTTTTACTCGCGACCGGGATTTCTCTTGCGCCAAGTGTTGCGGCTGCGTAACTTCAACGATGTGCGCGCCGCGCTGGCCGGCGTCAAGAGCCTGTTCTGGATTTGGGTGCGTAGCAAACTGTTCGGCCGCAAGGCCAGCGCCGCCGTGCGCGCCGCACTAGGAAAACGCTGATTAAACCTAGAAAAAGTAGCTGTCCACAGATTACGCAGATTTCCACAGATTAAACAAAGAATTGCCCTGCTTAGCAGGCGTAGGGTGGGCAAGCATCATCTGCCCACGCGGATTGGTGGGCACAGCCTTCGGCCTTAGCCCACCCTACGTATATTTTTTGGTTTTGGCTTGTCTGGATTAGGATAAATCAGCGTTTCCCTACAAGCGCAAATACTCTCTGGCGAGCGCCGGATACAGTCGCGGGTTGAATAAAATATTGGTAATCATGTTGCACTCGTGGGTGCAGTAACAGCGCTGTTCATCAATGGCGCGTAACGCTGTGCCGGCTTTTTCTGTGCGCAGGATTTTGCGCAGATCGTAATCGTATTGGCGCACATTGCCTATGCTTTGCGTGAGCAGCTCGCAGGGATATACCTCGCCATTCTCGCTCAGCACCAGGTTCAGTTTTCCGGCATAGCACGGGGCGAGCCTTTTCTGCTCAAGCAGGGTGCGGTGGATCAGGCGGCGCTGCACGATATCCTGCGCCGCCTTGAGGCGGCCACCGCTGAAGCGATACATCGGCGCTGCGCGGCTGCGCAGATTCGCCGCCAGTTTGGCTATGGCCTGCTGGTATTTGGCGTGATCGACTTCTTTGTAGCCGGGATCGGCAAGATTGCCGCGTATCAGCGAAATGGTATGGGTGCGCACATGTTGCAGGCCTTGCACGAAATCGATAATTTCATCCATCTGATCCTGGTTATCGGAACAGAAAACGCTATTGATGCCGAGCTCAAAGTTGGGATACTCGCTCAGCAGCCCGGCAAGGCGGTGGTAAGTCTGCATCACCTTGTCGAAGCCGCCGGGGGTGCGGCGCAAGGTGTCGTGCGCCGCGTTCACGCCGTCAAGCGAGAGTTTCACGACCACGACGCTGTTGCTGCAGTCGCGCAGTATTTGTGCAGTGCGCTCGTAGATCAAATCAGGCAACAGGCCATTAGTCGGATAAAGCATGATCGCCGGACGGTTTTGCCGGTAGAACACGCGGCTGATTTCCGCCAGGTCTTTTCGCAGAAAAATTTCGCCTCCGGAAAAAGCCAGCCACAGCAGCGGCCCGAGCGAGCGCGAAACCTTGCGGATTTCCTCCAGCGACAGTTCATCGCCATTGGCTTGCGTTTCCGCCGCTTCGACGCTTTGCAGATAAAAGCAGAACGGACAGCGCGCGTTGCATTTGCGCGTGACAAAAAAAGTGAGCTGTATCGGCTGGCGCTTCCACAGAATCGAGCCGGCATGACGTAGCCAGGAAAACATCAGCGCCGCCCTCCGCACTGGCCGGGGTTGCGCAAATAGAGCACCAGGCCGCTGGCTGCGCCGACAGCCACGGCCGCAGGGTAGAGCAGCAGATAATACAGTGTCGCCATGAGCGCAAAGCCGCAACCTTCGGCGCGATAAAAAGCCAGCAGCAGGCCGCGGTTTAGCAGCAGATTGAACGCCAGCGCCAGCACCATGAGCAGCAGCAACCCAATCTGTCCGCTCACAAAATAGCCAGCAAGCAGCAAGCCGTTGCCAACGTAAACACCTACGTTGACCTTGAGCCCCACCGAGGCGGTGCCGGAATCGCTCAGCAGGTCGCGGTTACCGATGGCATAACAGGTCCAGTATTTGGATTTAACAAAGGCATTGCGCAGCGAGCGTAGCAACGAATAGTTGAACATGTGCTGTACCTGGAGCGCAGGATTCATCACCAGGCGGCAGCCTTCGCGGCGCAGCCTGTGGCTGAATTCCACGTCCTCCAGAATCGGCATGGGGCTTGCGGCAAAACCCCGATGCTTGCGGAAGCTGTCCGCGCTGATGGCCAGCGCGTGGGTGGCGATGTAGTCGGCCGTCGGCGCGCGCCTGGTTTCAAAATAATTGATGAAAACTGACTGAAAGCGGCTACAGAAACGCCTGTCATAAGGCGCCAGTGTATAAGTGCCGCCGACGATAGCCTCAGCCCCCTCGAGCGCCAATGTGGCGACTGCCAGAGCGAGGCTATCCTTCTGCATCAGGCAGTCGGCGTCGGTAAAGAAAAATACGTCGCCACGGCCATGCTGCGCGCCCAGATTTCTTGCCGCTGCCGCGCCAGCGTGTTGTGCAAGCCGCAGCAGTTTGCACGGGTATTGCGCTATTATGGTGATGGAATCGTCCTGTGAAGCGTCGTCCACCACGATGACTTCGAAGTTGTCATGCTGCGACGCCAGCGCAGCTTCCAGACATTTTCCTAGAGTGGCGGCGCCGTTGCGATTGGGGATGATGACAGAGACGAGATTTTTCATTTTCGGATGCTGAAAGTAGCGCAATTGCGCCTAGGGCCAAAGTGATCCAACTAGCATGGTCTACTCTGCCGTTTCCCGGCTTTCAGCAAAATGATGCAAATACATCATTTTCATCGCTATGCAATCCTATTATAAATATGGCTCGTATGTAACACGTCGTTATCCAGAAGTGAGGCGTGCTGTTTTGCGTGACACGCGCCAGAAACCCGAGAGGAGTTAAGTTATGAACAAGCTTACAAACAAATGGAAAATGTGCAGGACAGGAATACTGGCAGGAGTTTTTCTCTGCGCCGGGATTGGGTCAGTTTACGCACATCACATAATTGTGGACACAGATTACGTTCTTAAGAACAAGGACAAACCCGGCGTGGTGCTGGTGGATGCCCGCGCAGCGTCGGCTTACAAAAAGGGCATGATTCAGGGCGCTGTGGTGCTCGGCGAAAAACCCGGCGCGGTGACGCTGCGCGATGAGAACTCGCGCATCCTGCCGGTGAGCAAGCTGGAAAAAATTCTGAGTGATGCCGGGTTGACGCGGGAAAACGAAATCATCGTGTACGGCGACAAGGGTGACACCAGTGCAGACGTGGTTTTCTGGATCCTCGAGTACCTGGGAGCGGACAAGGCCAAGGTCTACCACGGCGGCTTCGACGACTGGACGGCGGGCAAGCATCCTCTGACAAACGAGGCGCGCAAACTCCCGGCGGCAAAATTTAGCGCCAAGCTACAGGCGGATCGTCTGGCCACTACCGACTACGTCAAGAAAAACCTACAGAACAAGGAAATCCAGTTCGTCGATTCGCGCACAGTCAAAGAACATGAGGGCGAAGATATTCGTTCGTTGCGCGGCGGGTATATCGCTGCCGTCAACCAAGTCAACATCCCTTATGAATACACCTGGAAGGATCCCGAGACGGCGAAAAAAATGTCCGATAAGTCAGCCAAAGACCGCAATGGTATGAGCTTGAAGGACACGGCAGCGCTTAAGGAACTCTACAAGGGGCTGGACCCCAAGAAAGAAGTAGTGGCCTACTGCCAGACTGGCACGCGCGCTGCCCAGACCTACGCCGTGCTGCGCGAGATGGGTTATCAGAAGGTGCGCACCTATGATGATTCGTGGATCGTATGGGGATCGGACCGGGAATTACCCGCCAAGAACGTGAGTTATTTCGACTTCGTGAAAGTGAATGCAGCCATGAAGCGGCTCGATGCGCTGGAGAAGCAGGTTGAAGCGCTGACGCCCAAGAAATAGCCCGACGCTAGTAGCAAGTTAGGGCAGCATAAAGTTTCGCCTCGTCTGGCGCCCGCCAGCCGGGGCGTTGTCGTTGTTGAGCGGTACAATAGCCCATATGTCCAGCGCCACTTTGTCCGTCCCCGTAGGCACACTGAAATCCGACGCCACCATTATTTCGCTGGTCGGCGTCGCTCATGGCACTTCGCATTTTTTTCACTTGATGTTGCCGCCGCTGTTCCCCTGGCTGATGGTGGAATTTGGCCTGGGTTTTGCGCAAGTCGGTTTGCTGATGTCGGTATTCTTCGTTGTCTCAGGTGTCGGCCAGGCCATCGCGGGCATCTGGGTGGATCGCTTCGGCGCGCATCGCGTGTTGTACACAGGCGTGGCGTTGCTGACTTGTTCGGGTGTGTTGGTAGCGCTTGCGCCCAATATCGTCGTGCTGTTTATCGGCGCTGCTGTTGCCGGTTTGGGTAATAGTGTGTTTCATCCGGCCGATTTTGCGCTGCTGAACAAGCGCGTTTCCACCTCGCGGCTGGGTCACGCATTTTCGGTGCATGGTATTGCGGGCAACCTGGGTTGGGCGCTGGCGCCGGTGCTGATGGTGGCGCTTGCCACCGCCGTGAGCTGGCGCGCGGCGGGATGGGGGGCGGCGCTGTTTGGCGCACTTTCGCTCTCGCTATTGATATGGAAGCGCGATGTTCTGAAATATGAGTTGCAGTCCGCAAACAAGACCGATGCGCATGTGCAAGGTGTTGCAGCGCCAGGCTCACAGGGTAAACAAGGCTTCTGGTTTTTCCTGCAAGTGCGCATGGTGTGGATCGCCTTCGCGTTTTTTTTCTTTTTGACGTTCGGTTTCGGCGCGTTGCAAAATTTTGCCCCGCCGTTATTGCACGATCTCTATGGCTTGTCGCTGGCGAGCGCCGCTTCGGCACTTACTTTTTATCTGCTCGGCGGCACGGCAGGCCTGGTGTTGGGAGGATTTCTAGCCAGGCAGGACAGCCGGCACGAGCGGCAATTGGCAATGGCGCTCGCTGGCGGCGCGCTGCTGGCGTTGTTACTCGCGCTAGCCATAGTGCCGGGCTGGCTGGTGCTGCCCATCATGGCGGCGATGGGTGTGGGCGTCGGCATAGCCGGGCCATCGCGCGATTTGCTGGTGCGCACCGCCACCAAGGCGCGCCTCGGCGAAGGTGCTTTCGGGCGCGTGTACGGCATGGTCTATTCAGGCCTCGATGTGGGTCTTGCCATCTCGCCCATCGTCTTTGGTTTGCTGCTCGATCAGCAGTTGCCCAGGATGGTGTTTGTGGGCATCGCCATTTCTCTTGTCATTGCGATTGTGGTAGCCGTCATGTTGGCGCGCGAGGTTGATGGTTACGCGCCGCATTGAGAATTTCCGATGGGTATCGCTACGCTCAACCCATCCTACGCGCGCTTTCGCGGGAAAGAAAAATCGTAGGATGGGTTGAGCGCAGCGATACCCATCATGCACCCATGGCCCATGGGTATCCCAACTAGCGCTTTTTGCGCCTCGTTGCGGCCTTGGCGCTTTTGGCTTTTTTGCCCGCCGCTTTTTTGGATGCCACTTTGCGCGCTGACTTGCTTTCCGCCTTGCCATCCTGCGGCATAAACGCCTCCGCCGTCGGCAGGAGCTTCAGCGCTTGCGAGAGTTTTTTCAAGTGCGCGGGCGCTTGTTCGAGCGAGCGCTGTTGCATGGTTAAAAGCTCATTCAGACCCAGACTGATGCCTTTGGCCATTGACTGGGCGAGCGCTTTTTCATCAACACGCGCCTTGCCATCGCGCGCAGCGTAGGCCAGGGTGAGCATTTCGCGCACGATGCCGCCAAGCATAAAAATTTCTATCGATTCGAATGGCGGGCAGGTGAGACAGGGATCGGGCCTGGGCTTGAAAATCTCCGCCACCTCAAGCGGGAACAAATGCCACACCCATTCCCAGATAACGCATTGCCCGGCGCGGCGTCCAATGGCGTCGCGTGCTGTAGCGCCCAGCTCCCAAATTGCCGTGGCGGGAGAAAGTTGCTCGTTGAGCGGGTAACGAATCACGGCGTTCCAGGCAGCGTGGGTAAACATGCAGTGCTGCTTGCCGGGTGAGGCGATCCACAGCGCGACATTGCGAAAATAATTTTGAATCTTGGCAAACGATGCCTGCCCGGCAGCGTTAAACAAAAATCCTTGCGCTTTGGGGTCGGTGGCGAGTACCGGATCAATCTGATCGCCGCCATCGGTGGGCCGCCCGGTGAGATTGACATCGAACCAGTGATGCCAGGTGGAATCGACCACCACGCGCCCGACATTGACGACGTGGCCGTCATAGGCGCCGACCACGCCGAAACGTTTGGCGTTGGCTGGACCTTTGTTACGATCCGTGCCCGGATTGCCAAAGCGCCCTTCGCTATGGTCGCTTTGTACATCGGCTTTGGCGATCACTTCGGGGCGTTCCTGGTGGCCTGCTACGGTGGGGTATTCGGGTTTGTTAATGTATGCACCAAAGCTGAAATTGAGGCCTACGTTGACGTCGGCCTCTTCGGTGATCCAGCCTTCATGCGGATGGTCGGGAAAAATATCTATCGGGCCGGTGGCGCCACATAAAACCGGGTGCGGCGCACTGCGCCACGCGAAGGGCGACCAGCCGGTCAGCCATCTGCGCTTCAAGGTAAGCGGCATCGGATGAATGTCCGATTCATCATTGAAGGTGTAAAACGCATCGTCGCCCTTGAGCAGGGTGTCGTGACGGTCGGGGCCGAAATTCTGCGGAACCGGCATCGGCACCACGTTGGCCGCTGCGCTATTAGTCCAGCGGCGCATGCTGCGCGCACGCGGCAGGCGCGCGCACAAGGACGCGCCCAGATCGGCATGATCGCCGGTGGCGAATACGCCGCCCTTTTTAGTATCCATCCAGCGCGCAATAATTTCCAGCTCGGCGTCGCTCAAGCGTTCTGGATCATTGGGATTAGAGCGTGCGCCAAAGAACCACACTTGATCGTACTGATTGATATCGAATCCCGGCTGCGTAAAGCGGAAGCCTTCAAAATGCGGGCCATAACGCGCGTGCAATAGCGGCTCAGTAGCAGGATTAGGTTTGAAGGAGTCGGTTTGGCGATGCGCGCGCGTCACATCAAACTTGACCCACCACTCCGGATTGTTGCGCAAAGTATCGGCCACTGTCGCCAGACCGAAATAAGAATCGCTGAACGAGATATTAAGAAAACTTCCCGGATAACCATCGACCACCATGAGGATCTTCAAGCGGCAGGGAAATAGAAAATGCTTGAGTACCAAGTCGCCGCGGTCGATGGCTTCAAATTTTGCGCGTGATGCGGCGCGAAGAGCGTCTAAATGCATGTAGGTTCCTTTCCTTTTTGAGAATTTTTGATGGGTATCGCTGCGCTCAACCCATCCTACGCTCGCTTCCCCGCTCTCCCGCAAGCGGGAGAGGGGAGTGATGGGTGCTTATCTCGAAGCCAGGCTTACCTTGGTGTGCGCAGCGTATTGCGGCACAGACTGCGCTGTTTTTTCCTTGGATGCGTTGGGGCTCTGGCCTATGCTGGACGCAACATTTCCCGCCGCAAGACGTGTCACTGTCATGACAAGGCGGCCAGTCTGCACCTGGTAAACAAGCTGGTTTTCCTGCGTCGCCGCTTCAATGCTGGGTGTGGTAGTCGCAGACCAGATGAGCACCAGGCCGGTCAACAAAAATGACGACACCACGAACAGCAATACCACCAGGCCGGTAATTTGTGCGGGCGTGTTTGCAATCGTGGTTTCGAACCAACCGGGGTTCCATTCGTGCTGTATTGTCGTATTCATGGGCGCATCCTTTGTGTTGGGGTACGGCTGTTGAGGGGTGTACTTTGCTACTTGTCTGATGTCGCAGTCCTTAAGCCAGCCTTAAACCTTCTGAAACACGCGCAAAGGGTTAAAGCTGGCGGGAGGGGCTACAAATGCCTGTTGTTGTCAGCGCAGCATTGTCTGCATTTGCTTGAGGGATTTGGCCATGGCTTCGCGGAATTCCTTCACGCCTATGGCCACGCCTTCCAGTTGCTGTTTGACGATGCGTTCCGGCTCGATCTTGACTACGCCGTCTGGATACTTGTCGACCTGCGCCTTGATCTCATCGGCGATGGGGAAACCCGCGCGCACCATGCCGCCCAGCACTGCGATTTCGATCAACTCGAACGGCGGGCAGGAAAGGCAGGGATCGCCTCCCGGCACAGGAATGCCGTGCTTCCAGAACAGATTTTCTTTAAGCCACGCCCAGAAATCGGCATCGACCAACTGAATTTTGTCGAACACCCATTGCGTCACCCAGCACGGCCCCAGGTGGCGCGTGAGATGGGTGTGCAGCGCTTTGCCCAAATCGAAAACGCTCGCTTTGCGGGTGTATTCCTGAAAGCCAAGATAGGTAAAATGCGTCTGGATGGCATCAAAAACGATGCACCAGTCGGACACGCTCGGTGGCGCGAGCCACTTGGCCACGTTCAGGTAATAGCGGCTTATCTTGTCCCAGTTCGTCCCGCCAACCGCTTCTATGGTTGTAATGTTGATATCGAACCAGTGGTGCCATGTTGAGTCCGTCGCCACGCGACCGACGTTGGCGGGGTGGCCGTCGTATACGCTGATCATGGCGAAACGCTTTTTCGGCGAGGGGCCTTTTTCAAGATTGAACGGCGGGTTCGGCGTGGTGGTTCCATGCGCGATCACCATCGGCCGCGGCTGATTGCCGCCCACCGTCGGGTATTCGTTGCCACTGAGCGTGGGAACATTGAGGGGGGCGGCGAGATTGATTTCGCTGTCCTCAAAACACCAGCCTTCGTGCGGATGATCGGGCATCACGTCGATAGGCCCGTGCGTGGGATGACACAAAATCGGATGCGGACGTTTTTGAATCTGAAAAATGGAAACCTGCTGTGAAATCCAGGCCACCCAATCTATTTTTTGCGGAACCGCGTCTCCCTGGTTATCAAACGGAATGAGTGCGCCCGAGCTAATCTGCGCTGGTGTTGCAGGTTGATTGGTGTCATGCCGCAAAAAGGTATCCGGGTTTCCGGCGCCGCCAATCGGCGGCACACCCTGGGCGTTGGTCCAGCGGCGCATCGAGCGTAGGCGCGGTATGCGATGGCACATCGAGGCGCCGAGGTAATCGTGATCGCCCATGGCGAGCAGGCCGCCGCGTCTATCGTTCATCCAAGTGGTAAGCACCGTAAGCTCGGTATCACTCATGGGTAAGGCGCTGGCCAGCGTGATATTGGAGTCGGGGCCGGCATCGTTGCCGGGATTGAAGCCAAAGCACCATACCTCGTGATACTTATTCACTATGGGCTGGCCTGCTTCAAGTTGGTTGAAGCGAAATCCGTTGTAACGCGGCTGGTCAGGCCCAGGCGAATTGTTGGTGCTGGGCGCGGCGCTGTTGCGGCGCGCGAGATCGACCGAAAAATGTGTGCAGCCGATGTGCGATTCGCGCAACAAGCGCACTACGCGGCCCACACCAAAGCCAGCGGGCGCTTCGGTGAGAGAAATACTGCCGTCCACCACGATCAGGATTTTAATTGTCGTATGCAGATGGAAGTGTTTATACAAATCGCTGATCGCTTTAACATACACATCCGAAACGCCAAAGGTGGCGTCAAACTTTTCCAGGCCGTTCATGACTAAACCTCCGATTAAAATAAATAATTGCGTTGCACGCTGACAGAAGCCGCATCCCCGCTGCGCTACCGGCGCCGCCAGTGAGGGGGGCGCATTGGTAATGGCTAGTCGAGGCGACTACTTTCAGCCTGAAGCGCTCATGCAGTCCTTGAGCAATCCTTAAACAATCCTTAATTTTTCTGAAAATGCTCAAGACGGGTTAAAATCCCTTCGTGAGTGCGCTGTAAGACATATGCCAATTTCCCTGCTATTGAGAATTCCCTAATTTGTGACAGCCCCACCCTCACCCCAGCCCTCTCCCGCCCTAGCGGGAGAGGAGGTTTTCTCCCTCTCCCCCGGAACGGGGGGTTGCACAGG
>JAYWAM010000174.1:0-2120 GCA_043782425.1 Betaproteobacteria bacterium | reverse complement strand
CCGGAGGGAATTCCCCTTGGCGATAGTCCCGAGGTACGCGCCGATGCGCGTCTTTACCAATCAACGACACAGCTCAATGCACAGTTTCACGGCGCGCTCCAATAGGCTTTCAGCACAATGCCTGCCTTGGGTTAAGATGCGTTACCAATCGAGCGCCAGTAGCAACACCCGCACAAAAGGCGCCACTCCACTCTTTCCATTGAGAAAATGAAACGCGGCTTTTACACCATCATGGCGGCGCAGTTTTTTTCGTCGCTTGCAGACAACGCACTGTTGATTGCCGCCATCGCGCTTCTGGCGCAACTCAGCGGCCCGGCCTGGCTGGTGCCTTTGCTCAAGGCACTGCTGCATGTTCCCTATGTCGCGCTGGCACCGTTTCTTGGGCCATTCTCCGATGCCTGGCCGAAGGGCAAGGTGATGTTTTACACCAACACGATCAAGATACTCGGTTGCCTCGTCATGCTTTTTTACGGCGCCGTCGCTGCAATGGGAGTTGGCGAATACGCGGTTGTGCTCATCGCCTACAGCATCGTCGGGTTGGGCGCGGCTTCGTACTCACCGGCGAAGTACGGCATCCTCACCGAATTGCTTCCACCTGAAAAACTGGTGGTTGCGAACGGCTGGATCGAAGGGCTGACTGTGCTCTCAACGATCATCGGCATCGTGCTCGGTGGCGTTCTTATCCGGCCTGCAATTTCAAGCCGCCTGCTGCAGTTCGATTTTCCTTTCATTGAAACAAGTGTAAATACTCCCGCAGAGGCGGCGATTTCTGTCATCGTTTTCTTCTACGTGATCGCCGCTGTCTTTAATCTTTACATTCCGGATACAGGTGCGCGCTATGAAAAGCAGGCGACGCACCCGGTCAAATTGCTCAGCGACTTCGGCCACTGCTTCAGCACCCTGTGGCACGATAAGTTGGGACAAATTTCGCTCGCCATCACGACACTCTTTTGGGGTGCGGGTGCCACCCTGGTTCTCATCCTGCTGCAATGGGCGCAGGATCACCTTGGGTTGCCACTGGAAAAAGGATCAATTTTGCAGGGCGTGTTTGCGTTTGGCTCCGCCTTCGGTGCCATCCTCGCTGCACGAATGGTCCCGCTGAAACGATCCCTGCGGGTTTTGCCTGCGGGGCTCGCGATGGGGATGGTGGTGATGGCAATGACACTGGTATCAGCCATGCCAATGGTATACGGGCTTCTGGTTTTGTCCGGTGCACTGGCGGGCTTCTTCGTTGTGCCCATGAACGCACTGCTGCAGCACCGCGGTCACGTGCTGCTATCGGCCGGTCATTCGATCGCCGTGCAGAATTTCAACGAAAATCTATGCATTCTCGTGATGCTTGCGTTATACGGTGTCCTGCTCTCGAAGCATGTGCATATCAATACGATCATCATCATTTTTGGAACGTTCGTATCGTTCGCGACCGCGCTGGTGATCTTGCGGCACCAATACAATCAGCGCAAATACGGTGACGCCGAACGCATCATCGGCATTGAAAAAGGCGAGTCGCCGACACACTTTGCTGAAAGCCCGCGCTAGCCCGCGTATCTTGGAAAAATTCCAGCACTGGCGTGCATTGCAGGACGAAAATATCTGTAATGCCTCTATAATGCTAGATTTTAATCTTGTCTGACTTCGGATTATCCTAGGAATTCGTCACTTTTGCTTGGGCCGGTTTTTCATCTGCTCGAACTCAGCGGCGCTTACATCACCGTCGGCGCATCCGGCTGCTCATGGCATTGGCGAGACTCCTGATGATATTTCGACCCGCGAGCCGCACCAAATGTCAGTCTACGCATTCATTCGAATTACTCCTTCACTTTCCCTTTGAACCAATGCTCGACCGGCGCAGGATTGGAATTGAAAAATCCGCCTTTGCGATAGTGCATGAAATTACCTTCGATCTGGTCGCCGCGTACACTGCCCTTCCACACCAGGCGCCCGTCTTTATCGCTTTGGGTTTCAACTTCGAAAACGATTGCGTCACCGTCTGCTGATGTTTTGTAATTTCCCTTGTTGTAGCCGTATTGATCGCAACTGTTCGAATGGAATTTGCCGTCTTTAAAGGTAATAATGTCGGCTTTTTCGTCGGCGGGTTTGCCTTTTTCACCGGCGTCGGC
>JAYWAM010000173.1:0-14968 GCA_043782425.1 Betaproteobacteria bacterium | reverse complement strand
ATCCCTGGCCTCAAGAAAATAGTTGAGTCCTATCGCCGATATGATGTGCCGCTAGAGGGCCTCCGAATGGCAGCCTAGGAAAACTTAGCACTGTCCAGAATATTGATTATATTCAATAAATTGTAAATATTCGGGGCCATAAGCACTCTCACCATGACTTGTGACCCGAAAAAAATAATTGCTGCTTGCGCTGGGGAGTTGTTACCATTGCGCCTTTTCCCAGCGCTCAGTTGTGACCCATAGTTCATGCCATTTACGCCGACACCCAAGGTAATGCGACGAGGGCGCTGGATTCTGGCGCGCCTTGTAACCCCACTTGTCCTGTGGCCTGCGGCTTTCATGGCGCACGCTGCACCGTATATTCCTGCGTCCGAAGCGCAAGTCCTGGAAACACTGCCTACACGCTCGCTCGATAGCCGCTTTCGTGAAGTGCGCGAGTTGCGCACGCGCTTGAGCGTCAAGCGCGACGATATGGCGCTCGCACTGCGTGTGGCGGCGCTGTATTTCGGCCTTGCCTCGTCCGAGGGTGATCCACGCTATGTGGGATACGCCCAGGCGGCTTTGGCGCCCTGGTGGCCGCTTGCCGACCCGCCTGTGGATGTTTTGGTGATGCGCGCCACCTTGCGCCAATATCGCCACGACTTCGACAACGCCTTACAGGATCTGGACAAGGCGCTGGCAAGCGATACGCAACATGCCCAGGCTTGGTCACAGCGCGCCGCCATTCTCATGGTGCGCGCGCGTTATGCTGAGGCTGGTGCAAGCTGTCGTAAGTTGCGGGGGATCGCGCCTGAAGCAATTGCGGCGATCTGCCTGCATAACGTCGAATCACTGGGGAAGGATGGTAAAAACGCCCTTAATGCCGCATTGCGCGTGCTCTCTACAGCAACCGCGCTCCCGCCCGAACAAAAGCTCTGGATCTGGACGCGGGTGGCGGAGATGGCGCAGCGTCTGGACGAGGCGGTGTACGCAGAAAAATTGTATCGCGAGGCCCTCGCTTTGGGGCTTGGGGACGCCTATCTTGACGCGGCCTACGCTGACTTTTTGCTCGATCAAGGCCGTGCGCGTGAAGTGCAGGCGCTACTCAAGGACAAGGTGCGCTCAGACCCCTTGCTGCTGCGTTTAGTGCTGGCCGAGAAAGCCTTGCGCGCGCCGGGATACAGCGAGCATATGGCGGCGTTGACAACGCGCTTCGATGCAGCGCGACAACGCGGCGACAAACTGCACTTAGGAGAGGAAGCACGTTTCACCCTGGAGCTTCTGGGTAACGCACCCTTGGCGCTCAAAATTGCGCAGGAAAACTGGGTCGATCAACGCGAGCCGCGCGATGCACGCATCCTGCTTGAGGCCGCCGCCGCTACGGGCGACCGTGGCGCAGCGCAGCCAGTCATTGCCTGGTTTCACGACAACAAGATCAGCGCGCCACGCTTGCAGCGTCTGATAGCAGGTCTCGGTGGTTAATTTCCTAAAGCGCCTTGCGCTGCTCATGTGCATGGCGCTGACCACAGCGTCAGCACTGGCGCATAAGGCCAGCGATAGTTATCTCAGTGTCACCCTCACAGAGGCGGGAGTGAAAGGCCAGTGGGACATTGCGCTGCGTGATCTCGACTACGCCATAGGCCTGGATGCAAATGACAACGGCGAAATCACCTGGGGAGAAGTCAAGGCCAGGCAGCAGGACATTGCCGCCTACGCGATGGCGCATCTTAGTTTCAATGCAGAGGGTGCGGTTTGTCCGCTAATAGTCACCGGGCAACTGGTGGATGAGCACAGCGATGGCGCCTATGCGGTAGTGCGTTTTGATGCGGCGTGTGCAGCCAGGCCGCGCTCGCTGGAACTGTCCTACCAGCTTTTTTTTGATATCGATCCCCAGCATCGTGGATTGCTAAGGCTACAGAATGGCGAACAAACGCAAACCACTATTTTTAGTCCTGAAGTCACCAGCAAGCGCTTTGATCTGGGAGATAAAGGCGGCTCTTTAAAGCAATTTTTTGCCTATACGAAAGAGGGCATCTGGCATATCTGGATCGGCTTCGATCATGTCCTGTTTCTTGTCTCCCTTTTGCTACCTGCGGTTCTGGTTTTGTCGCACAAAACCTGGCAGCCTGCCGCGCGCTTTGGCGGTGCATTTCTGGAAGTGCTGAAAATCGTCACTGCCTTTACGCTGGCGCATTCCATTACCCTGACCCTGGCTGCGCTGGAGGTTGTCAGCCTACCGAGCCGACTGGTGGAGTCCCTCATCGCCGTGTCGGTGGTGCTTGCTGCGCTTAACAATCTGTATCCGCTGGTGCAAGGGCGACGCTGGGTTGTGGCCTTCGCATTTGGACTGATCCACGGTTTCGGTTTCGCCAGTGTACTGGTCGATTTAGGGTTGCCAAAGTGGGCGCTTCTTTCGGCATTGCTAGGTTTTAACGTCGGCGTGGAAATTGGCCAGGCTGCTATCGTAGCCATTATCTTGCCGCTGGCCTTTACATTGCGCGCCACATGGTTTTATCGCACCGTTGTGCTACGTGCCGGCTCCTGGCTGATCGTGGCTATAGCTGCGCTGTGGTTTGCAGAGCGCGCTTTCAATTTACGCCTCATCACTTGAGTGTTCGCGCCATTGGCCGGAATGAAATCCTTCGCCTGCGCTTGCCCCATCAGGGCTGAATTTCGTAGCCAAGGTGAGACAGAAAAAAACCCCTGCGGCTGGAAGCGGCAGGGGTTTGTTAGGCGCCAAACGTTCAGGCGTTATTGATATTTGAGGCTTGTTTGCCTTTCGGGCCTTGCGTTACGTCAAAACTGACTTTTTGTCCTTCTTTAAGGGTCTTGAAACCGTTCATCACAATTGCCGAGAAATGCGCGAAAAGATCCTCGCTACCATCATCGGGAGTGATAAAACCAAAACCCTTTGCGTCGTTAAACCACTTTACAGTTCCAGTTGCCATGCAAGCGCTTCCTCAAAAAGTTAAACGGGATGGAGCCCCGGAAATCGTTTGAGAATCAAGACCCGCAAGCACGGCAAAGCGGCAATGCAGACAACTTGAAGCCAAACTCCAAAGCGGTTTTTACCCGACATTCCGTGCAGAGTCAATACCTTGCTCCCGCGATTTGCAGAATTACCACAATTGCGAGTTAGCCCTTGAAAAATGGCTCAGGATTGTCCATATAATTAGCCAAGGGAAATTGACGGTAGCAACGATGGCAACCAAACATCAGGACGGCACACAACTAAAACCGCGGGCCAGCCAGGTCAAGCCCCCGCCGATGTATCAGGTGGTCATGTACAACGACGACTACACACCAATGGAGTTTGTGGTCGAAGTATTGCTTAAGTTTTTCGCACTACCACGTGAACGGGCTAATCAAATCATGCTCAAAGTTCATACGGAGGGACGCGGCGTATGCGGAATTTTTCCCAAGGACGTGGCGAGCGCCAAGGTCGACCAGGTCACCTCGTATGCGCGCAAGTATCTGCATCCGTTAATGTGTGGAATGGAAGAAATCTGATAACGTGACAGCACAAAAGTTTCAGGAATACGGTATTGTGTGCTTTGCTTCATAGTTTCAAGGGTACGCTTAGGGCCAGACTAGAGTTAAGTATTTTGTAGGTAGACAAGTAAGGATATTTTATGATCGCCCAGGAGTTGGAAGTCAGCTTGCACATGGCGTTTGTCGATGCGCGCCAGAAACGTCACGAGTTCATTACCGTGGAGCATCTGCTGCTTGCGCTGCTCGACAACCCGTCGGCAGCGGAAGTGCTCAAAGCCTGCGCGGCCAAGGGCGACGAGCTGCGCAAGGCGCTGGGTGAATTCATCATCCAGCACACCCCGACAGTAAACGGCGCGGGCGATGTCGATACGCAGCCGACCTTGGGCTTCCAGCGCGTGATCCAGCGCGCCATCTTGCATGTGCAGTCTTCCGGCAAGAGGGAAGTGACTGGCGCCAATGTGCTGGTTGCAATCTATGGCGAGAAAGATTCTCATGCGGTATATTTTCTGCACCAGCAGGGTATTTCGCGCCTCGATGTGGTGAATTTCATTTCGCACGGCATTTCCAAAACCACGCCAGCCGGACCTAACAAGGAAGAACCCGACGCTGAAGGCGCGGAAAGCGAAGCCAGCGGCGGGGCGCTCGAAAGTTTCACTCTTAATCTCAACCAGCACGCCAGCGAAGGCAAGATCGATCCGCTGATCGGGCGCGCAGCCGAACTGGAACGCGTCATTCAGATTCTGTGCCGACGGCGCAAAAACAACCCGCTGCTGGTGGGCGAAGCCGGCGTCGGCAAGACGGCGATTGCCGAAGGTCTTGCCAAGCGCGTGGTCGATGGCCAGATTCCCGAAGTGCTCGCCAAGGCGCAGGTCTATGCGCTGGATATGGGCGCATTGCTGGCCGGTACAAAATACCGCGGCGATTTCGAGCAACGTCTCAAGGCAGTGCTGAAACAGTTGCTGGAAAATCCCAATGCCATCCTGTTCATCGATGAGATTCACACGCTTATCGGCGCCGGCTCGGCTTCCGGCGGCACTCTCGATGCATCTAATCTGCTCAAGCCCGCGCTGTCATCGGGGCAACTGAAGTGCATCGGCGCGACCACCTATAACGAATACCGCGGCATTTTCGAGAAAGATCACGCATTGTCGCGGCGCTTCCAGAAAATTGATGTCAACGAGCCTTCGGTGCAGGAAACCATTGAAATTCTGCGCGGCCTCAAGTCACGCTTCGAGACCCATCACAACGTCAAATACACCGCCGGCGCGATCACTACCGCCGCAGAATTATCGGCCAGATATATCAACGATCGCCACCTGCCCGACAAGGCCATTGACGTGATTGACGAAGCTGGCGCTGCGCAACGCATCGCTCCCAAATCGAAGCAGAAAAAAACTATCGGCAAGAACGAGATCGAGGAAATCATCGCCAAAATCGCGCGCATACCAGCGCGCAACGTGTCCAGCGATGACCGCAGCGCGCTCAAGACACTTGACCGCGATCTCAAGTCCGTGGTGTTCGGTCAGGACAAAGCCATAGACGCGCTCTCCGCGGCCATCAAAATGGCGCGTAGCGGCCTGGGCAGCACCACTAAGCCCATCGGCTCGTTCCTGTTCAGTGGCCCAACGGGCGTCGGCAAGACGGAAGTAGCGCGCCAGTTGGCATTCGTTCTGGGTGTCGAGTTGATCCGTTTTGACATGTCTGAGTACATGGAACGTCACGCGGTGTCGCGTCTCATCGGCGCACCGCCAGGATACGTCGGATTCGATCAGGGCGGACTGCTTACCGAGGCAATCACCAAGCATCCGTATTCAGTGTTGCTGCTCGATGAAATCGAGAAAGCGCATCCCGATATCTACAACGTGCTGTTGCAGGTGATGGACCACGGCACCTTAACGGACAACAACGGTCGCAAAGCCGATTTCCGCAATGTGGCGATTATCATGACCACCAACGCCGGCGCTGCCGAGCTGTCCAAGACCGGTATCGGTTTTACGCTCGACAAGAAAACCGGTGATGAAATGGCTGAGATCAAGCGCATGTTCACGCCCGAGTTCAGAAATCGCCTCGACGCGACCATTTCATTCGCCCCGCTGAACGAAGAGGTCATTATCCGCGTGGTGGATAAATTCCTCATGCAACTTGAAGCGCAGTTGCATGAGAAAAAGGTCGAGGTGCAGTTCACCGATGAGCTTAAAAAATATCTGGCGAAACATGGCTTTGATCCACAGATGGGCGCACGCCCCATGGCGCGCCTGATTCAGGACACCATTCGTCGCGCCCTGGCAGACGAACTCCTGTTCGGACGCCTCGCCACTGGCGGAAAGGTTACGATAGACATCGATGCAGATGGCAAAGTGAAGCTTGCCGTGAGCGAAAACAAGGAACCCGTCACGCAAGAAACCTGACGCAGATGCTTCCCCCGAAGGCCTGGTCGTCAAACGATCAGGCTTTTTTTATTGCACTTATCCGGTTTTTTTCTCCCGGTGCTTGTCGTACCATGCACCATAATGTTTTTGCGGCTACTGGGCTGCATTTGCCCGCAACGTTTGCTGGGGGGATTTAAGACTATGGCCGACATCACCACGCCGTATGATGCGCTCGCGCGCAATCACGGCATCAAGCTGGTGCGCGACACAGCAAGCGCTATCGATGTGGACAAGCGTCAGGTGCGGCTCGCCAAGGGCGACGTGCTTGCGTTTGATCGCGTTATAGTGGCGCCCGGCATCGATTTTATGTGTGAGGCGTTACCAGAATACCGGCCCAACAACAAGGTCATCGATGTCGATGTGAAGGGTAATACGCTCAAGCTTGAAATCGACGACATCAAGGCCAACGTGCTCAATGTGCTGCCGCCGATGAAGGCGGGCAATATCGCCACAGCTTTCATCACCGCCAACGAGCGCTGGTGCGAAGTCGATTGGCTCACCTATGAGTCAAAGGTGACCAAGGGCGTTCACCTGCTCGGTGATGCGCTACAGATTGCACCGGCCATGCCCAAGTCGGGCCATATGGCCAATGCGCACGGCAAGGCGTGCGCCGCAGCCGTCGTGGCGCTACTCAACAACGAAGCCCCCAATCCATCCCCTACACTCACCAACACCTGCTACAGCTTCGTATCGGACACCCAGGCAGTGCACGTTGCGTCGGTGCACAAGTACGACGCAAAGGACAAGACGATGAAGACGGTTCTAGGCGCCGGCGGTGTATCGTCGGCCATGAACGAACTCGAAGCCGCCTATGGCCTCAACTGGGCGCGCAATATCTGGGCAGACACGTTGGGCTAGCGACACTTTTCACCTCGCACGAAAAAGCCGCCTGCGGGCGGTTTTTTTCTTGCTGCGCGCCCTCAATGGCGCGCATAAGTCGCGCAGTTAGGTGACATCTAACTTTGGAGCCACATCAGACATCAACCACGCCACGTCGAATTGCGCATTGGTGAGCGAAGTCAGCATATGATCGCGCCACGCCCCGTTGATGAAAAGATAGTCCTTCGCGTAGCCCTCTATGGTGAAGCCCAGGTGCGCTAACAATTTCCCGCTACGCACGTTTTCGGGAATGTAATTGGCGTGAATACGGTGCAGGCGTCGATCATTGAACAAGTAGCCAATTGCAGCTCGTAGGGCTTCGCGCATCAGCCCTTTGCCCTCGTGGTCACGGGCAATCTTGTAGCCGAGAAAAGCAGCCTGAAAGGCGCCGCGTGAAATCTGCGAGAAACTAACGCTGCCGATGATGCGCGCCGGGTCGTCATGCGGGAACAACATCAAGCGCAGCGCAGCACCTTTGGCAAATTCATGCTCGGTGCGTACGATCAGGGCGCGTAGGTGATCCGGCTCGAAGGCATTTTGCGGCAACGGCGGCTCCCAGGGCGCAAAGTGCGCGCGGTTGTCGTAGAGAAAAGCGCGCAAGGTCTGTTCCATGCCAGAGCGCAATTGCGCCAGCACCAGGCGCTCAGTTTGCAGTTGAAGATAGGCCAATGTCACGCGAATAACGCTTTGAATTCTTCAACCGTCAGCCCGGCCTGTTTGATGATGGCGCGAAGTGTCCCTTTCGCTATTTCCTTGTGATCCGGAATCGAAAGCCGCCGATGGGGAGCTACTGTCTGCCGGAGCACCATATGACTACCTTTCTGCCGATCTTTTTCGTAGCCAAGTTTTGCCAACGCTGCTACAACCTGTCGACCAGAAACACCGGGAAGAACGCTCACACCGCTACCTCGACCACCTCCTCGTTAATTGATGGGGGGACAGGTTCATCATGCGTTTTCAAGCTCTCCAAATAAGCCTCTATGGCTTCTTGAATATTCTTCAGAGCTATCGCCCTTGTTTCTCCTTGGGAGATACAACCCGGCAAGGCCGGGACCTGCGCGACAAATATACCGTCTTCGTCTTGTTCAAGTATCACTCGGTATTTCATTTTGGCCTCTTTATGAGTTGTAAAGATGCAATCATAATGTCATAAATATAGGCAGGATTTTAAAGGTACCTTGCCCCAAGCGTCACGCGCCTAAGCCGAAAAAACCGGCCACTGCGCCGCCCAGGACTCGAGCGGCAGGCGTTTGAAACCGCTCTTGGCGAACTGGTGCCAGCGACCGGTCACAAAGGCAATCAGACAGTTGGCATAGGCATTGACATCCCAATCGGCGGGCAGCAGGTTGTTGCTCACCGCAAGGCGCGCACTCTGGCGCAACGAGGCTTCGAGGCGGTCGTGCAATTGGTTGATGCGTGCTTGTAGACGATCATCTTCGTTCACCAGCGCGTCGCCGATCAGCACGCGCGTCATGCCGGGATTTTTTTGCGCGAAGGTCAGCAGCATGGCGACTATCGCCTCGATTTGCTTCAGCCCGTCGCTTTCCTCGGTGTGGATCTTGTTCACCAGCGAAAAAACGCTTTGCTCGATAAATTCAATCAGACCTTCGAACATTTGCGCCTTGCTGGCGAAGTGGCGATACAGCGCCGCTTCCGAAACATCGAGTTGTTTGGCAAGCAGGGCGGTAGTGATTTTTTCGCCGCGCGGGTTTTCCAGCATTTCCGCCAAAGTGTGCAGAATTTGCGTGCGGCGTTCACCAGGTTTCGCTTTAGCCATTTTAGTTTTCTTCAGTCCAGGTGAGTGAATGTTAACATTACAGCTTCTACAACGAATTGGAAAGCTTTTACAAGCATCATGGCCGGACACTCCAAATGGGCAAACATACAGCACCGCAAGGGCCGCCAGGACGCCAAGCGCGGCAAGATCTTCACACGCCTTATCAAGGAAATCACTGTGGCCGCCAGGCTGGGTGGCGGAGATATCAATGCCAGCCCGCGCCTGCGCCTGGCGGTTGAGAAGGCTTATGAAAACAATATGCCCAAGGACACCATAGAGCGCGCCATCAAGCGCGGCAGTGGCGACCTGGAAGGCGTGAACTATGAAGAAATCCGCTATGAGGGCTACGGCATGGACGGCGCCGCCATCATCGTGGACTGTATGACCGACAACCGCATCCGCACCGTCGCCGAAGTACGCCACGCTTTCAGCAAATATGGCGGCAACATGGGCACGGAAGGATCGGTGGCGTTCCTGTTCAAGCACTGCGGTCAGATGCTGTTCGCGCCCGGCACTAACGAGGATAAACTCATCGAAGCGGCGCTCGAAGTGGGGGCTGATGATGTCGTCAGCAATGATGACGGCAGCATCGAGGTGATTACCGGCCCGTATGATTTTTCCACCGTGAAAGGCAGCCTAGAAAAAGCAGGCTTCAAGGCCGAGTTCGGCGAAGTCACCATGAAACCCACGGTGGAGAACGTTCTCACCGGTGACGCGGCGGTCAAAATGCAAAAGCTGCTCGATGTGCTTGAAGCGCTCGATGACGTGCAGGAGGTCTACACCTCCGCCGTCATGCACGAAGGCTAGTCGGCGTGACTGTGCTGATTACCACCACACCCAACATCGAAGGCAAACGCATCGCCAAGTATCTTGGCCTGGTAACCGGCGAAGCGTCGGCCGAAGTTGACGTGGTGACGTTCACGCCCGGCATGAAATCCTTTTCCGATGCCTACCATAAGGTCATCCCCAACGCGCGCGACTCGGCCATCAAGGCCGTAATCGAAGGCGCCGAGAAAGCCGGCGCTAACGCACTCATCGGCGCGCGTATCGACTATGTCATTCACGGCAGCGGCAAAGGCATGGTGCTGGTGTCAATATCGGGAACCGCTGTAGTCGTTGAGGATCTGTGATGGCCGACCATTGTATTTATGCACGGGTCTTTGATTAAGGATGCGTATCCTTGGCATCGATCCCGGCCTGCGTGTGACGGGCTATGGCGTCATCGAAAAGCAAGGCAACCAGTTGATCTATGTTACGAGCGGTTGCATCAAGTCGGCTGCGGGAGAATTGCCGCAGCGGCTCAAGGCGATTCTCAATTGCGTAGAGGAAGTGATCCGTACTCACCAGCCGGTCGAGGTCGCCATCGAAAAAGTTTTCGTCAACGTCAATCCGCAATCCACGCTTCTCCTCGGGCAGGCGCGTGGCGCGGCGATTTGCGCCGCAGTGCATCACAACCTGGAAGTCGCCGAGTACACGGCATTGCAAGTAAAGCAGGCGGTGGTGGGCAACGGTCACGCCAAGAAAGAACAGGTGCAGGAGATGGTCAAACGCCTATTAAATTTGCCTGGCCTGCCGGGCGCCGATTCGGCCGATGCGCTGGCGTGCGCCATCTGCCATGCGCATGGAGGCTTGGGAATGGGTAACCTGAGGACCAAAGGCTTTCGAGTCAAGGGTGGGCGGTTGATGTAAACAATACCGCACTAGCTATTCAACCCTGCAATGCAACTGGAGTATCAAAATGATAGGCCGCATTACCGGCATTCTAATTGAAAAAAATCCTCCCGAAGTGGTGGTGGATGTGGGCGGCGTGGGCTACGAAATTGCCGTGCCGATGAGCACCTTCTATCCCCTGCCAGCCACAGGCGAACGGGTAAGTCTGCACACTCAGCTTATCGTTCGCGAGGATGCTCATCTGCTCTATGGCTTTGCGACACATAGTGAGCGCGCCGCTTTCAGACAACTGCTCAAGATCAGCGGAGTGGGTCCCAAGGTGGCGCTTGCTGTGCTGTCGGGCTTGTCGGTCAACGATCTTGCCAGCGCCATCGCAACCCAGGACGCGGCGCGCCTGACCAAGATTCCGGGCATAGGCAAGAAAACCGCAGAGCGCCTGTTGCTCGAACTGCGCGACAAGTTCCAAACCACAGGGGCGATCTCCTCTACCGATTCTGCCAGCGTGTCCGATAGCGGCGACATCCTCAATGCGCTCATCGCCCTTGGCTACAATGAGCGCGAAGCGCAGTTTGCCATCAAGCAAATGCCTACCGGTGTCACAGTGGCTGATGGGATACGCCAGGCGCTCAAGATATTGTCTAAAGGATAATAGTGTTAGCTAGGTTATTAAGCACCACATTGCTTGACAATATGTAAATTATAGTTAAAACTTAGCTAACTATTTGACTCCAGATACAGCCGTGTCCACGCATACCTTCAACATACACGCCGCCAAGACCCAGCTTTCGGAGTTGATTGCGCGCGTCGAGGCGGGCGAGGAGATCGTGATCGCCCGCGCCAATCGTCCGGTGGTAAAGCTGGTCGCCCTCGATCCGCCAAAAAAATCACGCACACTGGGATTGAACGCCGGGGGTATCCGCTGGGTGGCGCCTGATTTCGATGCACCCTTAGCGGAAGACTTTCTAATCAGTACGACGAGGGATGTCGTGGCCCCCAAGGCCGCGCAGAAACGCGCCGCTTACGCCGTGCCGGAAAAAACGGGCGCAGACAAAGCGCTGCCGCACAAAAAGCGCGCACGTCAGACGGTATCGAGCAAAAAATCCCCGTGAAACTGCTGCTCGATACGCAGGTGCTTATCTGGGCCGATGCTGAACCCGCTAAACTGTCGCCTGCGGCGCGGCGCGCCATTGAAGATCCGGGAAATCAACTCATGGTGAGTCTTGCCAGCCTGTGGGAAATGCAAATCAAGGAAGCCTTGGGCAAACTCGATCTCGCGCGCTCGGTGAAAGCCTTGTTTCTGGCCCAGACAGACAGCCTGGGCGTGAACGCTCTTCCGATCAAAGCCGATCATATCTGGCATCTGGCGTCGCTGCCGCGTCTGCACGGCGACCCGTTTGACCGCCTGGTGATTGCACAGGCGCAGTTTGAGGGCCTGCCCATCGTGACGGCTGATAGCGCATTTCGCGAATATCAGGTTGATGTTGTGTGGTAATGCCATGATTGAACCCGACCGCTTCATTTCTCCTGCCCCGACTTCTCCCGCTGAAGAGGCGGCCGAGCGCGCGTTGCGCCCCAAGCACCTCAATGAGTATGTCGGACAGGAAAAGATTCGCGGCCAGTTATCAATTTTCATTGAGGCGGCGCGCACTCGTAAGGAATCGCTCGATCACACCTTGCTGTTCGGCCCGCCGGGATTGGGCAAGACCACGCTGGCGCATATCATCGCGCGCGAAATGGGTGTCAATCTCAAGCAGACTTCCGGTCCGGTACTCGAGCGCGCCGGCGATCTGGCGGCCCTGCTCACCAATCTTGAGCCTAACGATGTGCTTTTCATCGACGAGATACACCGTCTCAGCCCGGTGGTTGAAGAAATTCTTTATCCCGCATTGGAAGATTATCAGCTCGACATCATGATAGGCGAAGGGCCGGGGGCGCGCTCGGTGAAGCTCGATTTACCGCCCTTTACACTGGTGGGCGCTACGACGCGCGCCGGCATGCTCACCAATCCGTTGCGTGATCGCTTCGGCATCGTCGCGCGTCTCGAGTTTTATACGCCTGCTGAGCTACAGACCATCGTGTTGCGCTCGGCGCATCTACTCAAAGTGGAAATCGCCGACGACGGCGCGCACGAAATCGCTGCGCGCGCACGCGGTACGCCGCGCATCGCCAACCGCCTGTTGCGCCGGGTACGTGACTATGCCGAGGTTAAATCAGACGGCAGAGTCACACGCGAAGTGGCTGACCTGGCGCTCAAAATGCTCGATGTCGATGCCATCGGGCTGGACATCATGGATCGCAAGCTTTTGCTCGCCGTGATCGAAAAATTCAACGGCGGGCCGGTGGGTGTGGAAAACCTCGCCGCAGCCTTAAGCGAAGAGCGCGACACCATCGAGGATGTGCTTGAGCCGTTCCTGATTCAGCAAGGTTATCTGCAACGCACGCCGCGCGGGCGCATGGCTACCCTGCTCGCCTACCAGCACTTCGGCATCGCGGGCACGCCGCGCAACGCCGAAGGCGAATTGTTTTGAGGATAGTATGACGACGCGCCGAACGCCGAACGCCGCCCTGCGCGCCGCCGCCAAACCGCTTCTACAGCCCGACCTGTTTTCATTTTCTTTCCCGGCGCGCGTGTATTTTGAGAACACCGATGCGGGTGGCGTTGTCTACCATTCCGAATACTTGAAATTTCTTGAGCGCGCGCGCACCGAGTGGCTGCGTTATTTGGGGTTTACGCATCAACTGCTGAACAAGAATTACGGCGTGGTATTCGTGGCAAGCCAGATCGCCATTGATTTCGTTAAACCGGCCAAGCTCGATGACACCATTGCCGTTGGCGTTGAAATCGAATCTCTGGGGCGCGTGCGCGTGATTTTTCACCAGGAAATTCGCCGCGATGAAGAAGTACTGGTGCGCGCGCGCATCACCATTGCTTGCGTCAGCAGCGAAGGATTTAAACCGATGACCATCCCCGAAGAAGTGCGCAAGAAACTGGAGGCAGCAACTTGAACATCACCCAAGACCTTGATCTGTTGAATCTCATTTTGCACGCCAGCCTGGTGGTCAAGCTGGTGCTGCTCATCCTGGTGCTTGCCTCTCTGGTTTCATGGTGGTACATCTTTCTCAAACTGTTTTCGATCCGCCGCGCCTCGAAACAAGCGGAGGAATTTGAACGTGACTTCTGGAGCGGTACTGACCTGACCGGCATTTACCAGCGTGCCGCCAGCGGACGTTACGACATCGAAGGTATGGAGCGCATTTTCGAGGCGGGATTCAAGGAGTTCCTTAAAACGAAAAATCGCGCTGGAGCGGACATAGGCGCGATGATGGAAGGCGTGCGGCGCGCCATGAAGGCCACCTACCAGCGCGAAATCGATCATCTCGATTCGCATCTGTCGTTTCTTGCCACCGTAGGTTCGGTAAGCCCGTATATCGGTCTATTCGGCACGGTGTGGGGCATCATGCACGCCTTCCGCAGCCTTTCGAATGTGGCGCAGGCGACGCTGGTGCAGGTTGCGCCGGGCATAGCCGAGGCGCTCATCGCAACCGCTATCGGCCTGTTTGCCGCGATACCTGCGGTGATCGCCTACAACCGCTACACCCACCAGATCGACAGGCTGGCGAGCCGCTATGAGAGCTTCATGGAAGAACTCTCGAATATCCTCCAGCGCCAGGCACATGGTTGACAAACACATGCTTGATAAGCAAGCGGGTAATACACACAAATGACGAATATTATTTAACATGAGACGCCGCCGTCGAGCCATGAGCGAAATCAACGTCGTGCCGTATATCGACGTGATGTTGGTGTTGCTCATTATTTTCATGGTCGCAGCGCCCTTGGTGAACCCCGGTCAGATCGATTTACCATCAACTGGACAATCCGCCAATCCCCCGGTCGCCCCGCTTGAGGTGCGCATCAAGGCCGACGCCTCCATCATCCTGGTTGACCGCCAGGGCAGTGGCTCTGAAGAACCGGTGGCGCGCAATCAGCTTGTAAGTGCAGTGCGCAAACGGCAGGCGGCGCAGCCTGATCTTGCTGTTGTCATTGCCGCCGACAAGAATCTGCGTTACGAGGAAGTTATTCGCGTCATGGATATACTTCAGCAAAACAAGATCAAGCGCGTCGGACTGCTCGTCAAGCCTGCGGACAAATAGCCGCCGTGGCGCAAGAATCGTTCGACCCTAACCGCAAGCGCAGTGAGCCAGGCCGCGTTCTGGCGATAGTGTTGGCGCTACTTATGCATGGCGCTTTTCTGCTGCTGCTGGTGTTTGGTGTAAGCTGGCAAAGCAGAAGACCCGAGCCGGTACAGGCTGAACTGTGGTCCAAATTGCCTCCGGTCAAAGTTGTCGAGCCTAAAGTCGAGCCGCAACCTGATCCCCCGCCGCCACGACCGCAGCCGCCAAAAGTAGAGCCCAAGCAAGAGCCGCCACAGTCGACCCAGGCGGATATAGCACTGAAAAAAAAGCTGGAGAAACAGCGCAAGGAAAAGCTCGAGCGTGAACAACGCGAGCTGGAGGACAAGAAAAAGAAAGACGACGAAGCGAAGAAAAAGCGCGAAACCGAGGACAAGAAAAAGAAAGAGGAAGAAGCCAAAAAGCTTGCCCAGCAAAAAGCCGACGCTGCGGCAAAAAAAGCCGCCGATGACAAAGCTCGCGCGCTAGCCGACGCGCGGCAAAAGGTGATTGACAATTGGAGCGATGAGATTCGCGCCCTGGTGCGCAGGCGCGCTAACGTTCCCGA
>JAYWAM010000172.1:0-2126 GCA_043782425.1 Betaproteobacteria bacterium | reverse complement strand
CCGACGGACGCGCCGGCATGGCGATGCTGGTAACGCAATTGGCTGCCGCCGCTGCGGCGCTCGCCTGGATGTTCACCGAGTGGTTGACCAAAGGCAAGCCGAGCGTACTCGGCGTGGCGACCGGCGCGGTGGCGGGTCTGGTCGCCATCACCCCCGCCGCTGGTTTTGTCGGTCCCAACAGCGCAATCATTATTGGTGTGGCGGCTGGCATTTTCTGCTACATCGCCTCGACATCAGTTAAACGCATTTTGGGTCACGATGACTCACTCGATGCCTTTGGCGTGCATTGCGTCGGCGGTGTGGTCGGTGCGGCCCTGACTGGCTTGTTGGTCAGTAAGGAAATCAGCGGCGTTTCTGGAAGCATGATGACGCAGTTATTCGGTATCGGCGTAACACTGGTCTACAGTTTTGTGGTGAGCTTCATCATTCTCAAGATCATCGATTGGACCATCGGTCTGCGCGTCACTGAAGAAGAGGAACGCGAAGGGCTGGATGTTGCATTGCATGGAGAAAGCATCGAATAGACGCATCTAAAATGTAATGCCGGGAGAAAATTAATATGGCCGCGCTCGATGTAATTTATGTTAAGACCAAAAAAGGTGAGGAAGAGATTCAGAATCGTTCTCATCACTTACCGGCGCGCATTCGCGCCCTGCTGTTTATGATAGACGGGGTGCGCCCGGCGCTCGAATGGATAGAAAAAGCGGCACTGCTGGGCGGTAGTGCAGAATGGTTGCAACTGCTGGTCTCGCAAGGATTCATTCGTGACAGTCGTGGCGTTGTCACGCAGCCCGCAGTTACAAAGCAGACGGCGGCGCTCGAAAAAAAACCCAGCGCAGCGCCGCCAGCCAAGGCGCCATCGTCAAACCCTGCGCCACCGAGCGCTGACCAGACCAAACGCTTGGCGGACGCCAAATCGATCATGCGTTATTGCGTGAGAAACTGCACCGGCTTTGGCGATAGCCGGGCGTTGAACAAGATTTTGGACCAGGCGCATGACAAGGGTGAGCTGCTCGATTGCCTCAATGCCATTGCGGAGAAGTTGGATAACGGACCGCAGGCTGCCATGGTGAGCAAGATGCGCGAACAAGTGTTGGCGCTTTTGCAGTAGCCGAATAAAAATGTCTTACAACCGTCCAATCGGATTGCGCATCACGCCTATGCCTTCGACCTCGGTTTCCAGCAAATCACCTGGCTTCATCCACTCGGGAGGATTGCGCGCAAAGCCGACACCTTCCGGTGTGCCCGTTGAGATGATGTCTCCGGCTTCCAGGGTCATGCCGAGCGACAGCTCGGCGATGAGGCGCGGCAATTTGAAATAAAGATGCCTGGTATTCGATTTCTGTTTCACCACGCCGGAAACGCGGCACTCGACATTCAGATTGGTGTGATCCAGCGCATCGGCGGTGACGATGCAAGGCCCCATCGGGCAGGTGCCGTCTAAACTCTTGCCCTTGTGCCACTGGCCGCCGTGGCGACGCTGGATGTCGCGCCAGGACACATCGTTAATGGCGGTGTAACCGAACACATGCCCCATAGCGTCGGCTTCCGAAATATTCTTCCCAGGCTTGCCGATGATGACGCCCAGTTCGACTTCCCAGTCGAGTTGCACGGAAAGATTGCTATCGAACGGGATGACATCGTAAGGGCCGTTCACCGTAGTTGGCGTTTTGCTGAAGAACACCGGGTAAGTGGGCAATTCGCGCTTGTCCTGAAATTTATCCCCGCCTTCCTGGAAGTGTTCGAGGTAGTTCCAGCCTACGCAGAACACGTTTTTGGCGGGACGTGGAATGGGCGCTTTCAACAGAGCGGTGTTGAGTAGCAATGGTTTTGTTTGGGGCGCTGACTCGATTGCTTTTAGCAGCGCCAGGGTGGTATCACCGCCGCCAATAATGTCGAGCATGGTCAGAACTTTGATGCGGCTTGCACGCGCTGTGACTTCGGCGCCGATATCGAGCACCTCGTCTTTACCGATGAGGATGCCGGTCTTGAGCTCGCTGCTGTTGAGGGGTTGGTAGGTGACAAGTTTCATGCTGATCCTTATTCCAATATGCGTTAAATCGACAACAATTCTGCCGGACGTAGGAGCGGGCTTGCCCGCGATAAATTGACGTAGGTTATCGCGG
>JAYWAM010000171.1:0-38435 GCA_043782425.1 Betaproteobacteria bacterium | reverse complement strand
CTAGCGTATCGTCTGGCTGCGGATCGAAAAACGATTGCACGTCGAAATTAACGCGCGCATCCTGGCCGCGGATGAGCTTCACCTCCACAATGGAATCGCTCGGTATCGCCACCGGCCGGTTGGAAAGTGTGTGCGGAGAAATGGGAACCAGGGCAATGGCCGGCAGACGCGGATGCAGAATCGGCCCGCCAGCCGACAGAGCATAGGCGGTGGAACCGGTGGGCGTGCCGATAATCAGCCCATCGGCACGCACTGAATAAACGAACTCGCCGTTCACCTCCACCGCAAACTCAATCATGCTGCCCATCGCACCGCGGCTCACCACCACGTCGTTGAGCGCCACACCCTGGAAGACCGTTTTTCCGGCGCGCTGAATCGTGGCATGCAGCATCAGCCTTTGCTCGACTACGCACACGCCGTTGAGCACACCGAGCACCATTTCCTCGATGGAGTGCGCCGGAATATCGGTGAGAAAACCCAGGCGGCCTAAGTTGATGCCGATCAGCGGCACGCCATGTGGCGTGACCAGACGCGCCGCCGCGAGCAAGGTGCCATCGCCGCCTACCGCCACGGCAAGATCGATTTGCGCGCCGATAGCCTCGAGCGCAACGATGCGATCCGGAGCGCTTCTGGAGAACGAAGCAGTGCGCGCATCCATCAGCACCTGCATGCCGCGCTGGTGCAGCAGATCGGTCAGAATAGTGAGGGGCTCGGCTATATGGACGCCGTCCAGTTTGCCGATAATCGCGACGTTTTTGTAGGCTTTAAGTTGGCTCATGGGGAAAATTAAACCACATCGCACGCCTTAACTCTATAGGATAGAGTTTTTACAACACCGATCTTGCGATTTTTGTACAATAAAGCCATGCTCAACGAACGCGCCCAAAGCCTGTTGAAAGTCCTGGTCGAACGCTATATTGCCGACGGCCAACCGGTCGGCTCGCGCGCGCTATCGAAGTATTCCGGGCTGGAGTTGTCGCCGGCTTCGATCCGCAACGTGATGGCGGACCTGGAAGAAATGGGCTTCATTTCCAGCCCGCACACCTCTGCCGGACGTATCCCCACGCCCAAAGGTTACCGTATTTTTGTCGATACGCTTTTAACCATACAACCTTTGCAGCAACTCGAACGCCTGCAACTTGAGGTGCAGCTTAAGCCAGATAACCCCAAGCAAGTGGTGGCTGTGGCCTCACAAATGCTGTCCGATCTGACGCATTTCGCCGGCATCGTCATGACGCCGCGCCGCACCGGTGTCGGCATGAAGCACGTTGAATTCATCCAGCTTTCCGAAAAGCGCGTGCTGCTGATTCTGGTGGCGACTGACGGCGACGTGCAAAACCGTATTATATTCACCGATAAGGTCTACTCAGCAGCGCAACTCGTCGAGGCTGGAAACTTCATCAACCAGAATTACGCCGGGCTTGATTTCGATCAGTTGCGCGAGAAAGTCCGCACTGAGCTGTCGCAACTGCATCAGGATATTTCCGCCTTGATGGCGGCGCTGGTGGAAGCGCATAGTCACGGCGCCGATAGCAGCGGCGCGGGAATGGTGGTGTCGGGCGAGCGCAATTTGCTCGACATCAATGATCTGTCGTTCAACATGGCCAGCCTGCGCAAGCTGTTCAATGTATTTGACCAAAAGACGCAACTCATGGAAATTCTTGATGTCAGTCTGCGCGCCGAAGGGGTAAAAATATTCATCGGCGGCGAATCGGCGCTGGTGCCGCTGGACGAATGCAGCATCGTCACCGCGCCCTACGAAGTCGATGGCCAGATCGTCGGCACCGTCGGCGTCATCGGCCCGACACGCATGGCGTATGAGCGCGTGATTCCCATTGTCGATGTCACGGCCAAGCTATTGTCGTCGGCTTTGTCGCAGCACTAAAATGTCCCTTCTCCCCGAACCGCCATTCGAGCACGGCACGCAACTGCAAACCGGCATCCTGCTGGTCAATCTTGGCACGCCCGATGAACCGACACGCGGCGCGGTGCGGCGCTTTCTCAAGGAGTTTCTTACCGACCCGCGCGTGGTCGAAATTCCCAAGCTCATCTGGTGGCTGATTCTTAACGGCATCATACTCAACACGCGCCCGGCCAAGACGGCGAAAAAATACGCCAGCATTTGGCTAAAGGAAGGCTCGCCGCTCAAGGTTTACACCGAGCGCCAGACGCAGATGTTGCGCGGCTACCTGGGCGAAAAAATCAACAGCCCGCTGCGCGTGGCTTACGCCATGCGTTACGGCAATCCTTCCATCGCCAGTGTGATCGCGCAACTCAAGGCCGCGCATTGCGAACGCATATTGGTGCTGCCGCTTTATCCGCAATATGCCTCCAGCACTACCGCCACAACGCTCGATGCCATAGGCGACGAGCTCAGGCGCTATCGCAATATCCCGGCGCTGCGTTTCGTGCGCAGCTTCCACGATCATCCTGCCTATATCGACGCCATCGTGAAGAACGTATTGGCTTATTGGATGAAATCCGGCCGACCCGATTTCGCCAGCGACAAGCTGCTGATGACCTTCCACGGCCTGCCGCGTTTTCACCTCGACAAAGGCGATCCTTATCACTGCGAATGCCACGTGACCGCGCGCCTCATCGCCGAGCAACTGGCGCTGAAGAAAGACCAGTACGTGGTGACCTTCCAGTCGCGCTTCGGCAAAGCCGAATGGCTGCAACCCTACACCGACAAAACACTCGAAGCGCTGGGCAAAGCCGGTGTGAAACGCGTCGACACCATCTGCCCCGGCTTCGCCGCCGATTGCCTGGAAACGCTGGAAGAGATCGCAATCGAAGGCAAAATCAGTTTTTTGAAATCGGGCGGCAAACAATTCAATTACATCCCCACCACCAACGACAGCGAACCGTGGGTCAACGCCCTCATGACCATCGCCCTGCAAAACCTCGGCGGATGGATCGGCACGGATTGGGACAAAAACGCCGCCCAAGCGCAATTGCAAGCCAGCGCGCAACGCGCCAAGGCGCTGGGGGCAAAGGTCTAGGGAACTAGGCGTAGGGTGGATAAAGCGCAGCGTATCCACCAACCACCATACGCACGAAATTTAAGCGTTGCGGTGGATCCGGCCTGCGGCCTTGATCCACCCTACTTCGCTACTTCCCGGGCTTCGGCACGCCGAAACAATGCTGCATTTCTGGAAACTTTCCGCTCCTGACTTCGGCAGCGTAAGCCGCCACCGCTTTCTCCACTTCCTTGCCCAATTCCACGTAGCGTTTGGCGAACTTCGGCGTGAAGTCGGAGAACAGGCCGAGGATATCTTCGGTCACCAGCACCTGCCCATCGCACGCGGGGGATGCGCCTATGCCGATGGTGGGAATGGCTAGCGCCTCGGTGACCGCGCGCGCTACCGCTTCCACCGTGCCCTCTATCACCATCGAAAACGCCCCCGCGTCTTCCAGCTTTTTGGCGATGCCGATCCATTTATTTTTTGCATCGTGTTCCTTGCCCTGCGCCTTGAAACCGCCCATGACGTTGACGTGTTGCGGCATGAGGCCGATGTGCGCCATCACCGGCACGCCGCGTTCGGTGAGAAAGCGCACCGTATCGGCCATCTCAGCGCCACCCTCAAGCTTGACGCCTTGCGCGCCCGACTCGGCCATTGCGCGTGCGCAATTGCGGTAGGCCTGGGCATGCGATTCCTGGTAGCTGGCGAACGGCATGTCGATGACGACACAAGCATGCTGAGCGCCGCGCACCACCGCCTTGGTGTGGTTAATCATCATGTCGAGCGTTACACCTAGCGAATTTTCCATACCATAGAGCACCATGCCGAGCGAATCGCCGACCAGCAGGACATCGACATGCGCATCGAGCAGTTGCGCCATCGGCTTGGTGTAAGCCGTGAGCACGACCAAGCTGCCCGCACCCTTGCGCGCGCGAATATCGGGGATGGTGAGGCGCTTCGATTGCTGGTGAACGCTCATGGATATTTCGGAAAAAGGTAAAGGACGGGTATTATCGCGGTTTTTCTATTCAAGAGAATATTCGGTCCCGTGTTCCACTTGTGCTACGCCTCTGCCGCAACGCTGTGGCGCGCGCTGCCTGAATCTCTTGAAATTCGAGGATTAGCCCCCAAGTTTCACAGGACTTTGTTTTTTCTGGAGTTTTTTGATGTCCGATCCGACACCGAGCGCCATGCCTGAGACTATGCAGGATGCGTCTGATAACACGCCTGTACCCAGCCCCGAAGCGCGCATGAGCGAGCTTGAAGCCGCGCTCGCCGACGCGCAGACCAAAGCCCAGGAACATTACGATGCCTTCCTGCGCGCCAAGGCCGAAACAGACAACACCCGCCGCCGCGCCGCCGAGGATGTCACCAAAGCGCACAAGTTCGGCGTGGAAAAATTCGCCGAAGCCTTGCTTGCCGTGAAAGACAGCCTGGACGCCGCACTGGTGGTGGAAAACACTTCCATTGAATCTTTCAAAACCGGCGTGGAATTGACTGCGCGCCAATTAAATAACGTGCTGGAAAAATTTTCCATCTCGGAAATCAACCCGCTGGGCGAAAAGTTCGACCCCAAAAAGCACCAGGCGATCAACACTGTGGAATCGGATCAGGAGCCTAATACCGTGGTGATGGTGATGCAAAAGGGCTTCCTGCTGCACGAGCGCTTGTTACGCCCCGCACTGGTGGCGGTAGCCAGGGCAAAAGCAGATAGCAGTTGAAAAAGACCGGAATAACCCTACTTTAAGTACAGGTTTTTAATTTCGGCAACTAAAGGAAAAGATCATGGGAAAAATTATCGGTATTGATTTGGGAACGACCAACTCGTGCGTCGCCATCATGGAAGGCGGCACGCCCAAGGTGATCGAGAACTCCGAAGGCGCGCGCACCACGCCTTCCATTGTCGCCTATCAGGACGACGGCGAAATTCTCGTCGGCGCCTCGGCCAAGCGCCAGGCGGTCACCAACGCAAAGAACACTCTATTCGCGGTGAAGCGCCTGATCGGCCGCCGCTTCGAGGAAAAAGAAGTGCAAAAGGACATCGACCTGATGCCCTACAAGATTCTCAAAAACGACAACGGCGACGCCTGGGTTGAGGCCCAGGGCAGAAAAATGGCGCCGCCGCAAGTCTCAAGCGAAGTGCTGCGCAAGATGAAAAAAACGGCGGAAGACTATCTCGGCGAGGAAGTCACCGAGGCCGTCATCACCGTTCCCGCTTACTTCAACGACTCGCAGCGCCAGGCCACCAAAGACGCCGGGCGCATCGCCGGCCTCGACGTGAAACGCATCATCAACGAGCCCACCGCTGCGGCGCTGGCCTTCGGCATGGACAAGAAAGAAGGCGACCGCAAAATCGCAGTCTATGACCTGGGTGGCGGCACTTTCGATATTTCCATTATTGAAATTTCCGAGATTGATGGCGAGCACCAGTTTGAAGTGCTTTCCACCAACGGCGACACCTTCCTCGGCGGCGAGGATTTCGATCAGCGCCTCATGGATTATCTGGTCGATGAATTCAAGAAAGATCAGGCCATCGACCTTAAAAAGGACGTGTTGGCCCTGCAACGCCTGAAAGAAGCGGCGGAAAAAGCCAAGATCGAGCTGTCGTCCACACAACAGACGGAAGTGAACCTGCCCTACATCACGGCGGACGCCACCGGGCCGCGACATCTGGCCATCAAGCTCACGCGCGCCAAATTCGAGGCGCTGGTCGATGATCTCATCGAGCGCACTGTCAAGCCGTGCGAAATGGCCATCAAGGATTCGGGCCTCAAGATCAGCGATATTTCCGACGTCATCCTGGTCGGCGGCCAGACGCGCATGCCCAAGGTGCAGGAAAAAGTGAAGGAAATTTTTGGTCGCGAACCGCGCAAGGACGTAAACCCCGATGAAGCCGTTGCCGTCGGTGCAGCGATCCAGGGCGGCGTGCTCAAGGGCGACGTGAAAGATGTGCTGCTGCTCGACGTGACGCCGTTGTCACTCGGCATCGAGACCCTGGGCGGCGTGATGACCAAGCTCATCAAGAAAAACACCACCATCCCCACCAAAGCCTCGCAGGTGTTCTCCACCGCCGACGATAATCAATCGGCCGTGACCATCCATGTGCTGCAAGGTGAGCGCGATGTGGCGGCCGGCAACAAATCTCTCGGCCAGTTTAATCTCGAAGGCATTCCGCCCTCGCAACGCGGCATGCCGCAGATCGAGGTCACGTTTGACATCGATGCCAACGGCATCATGCACGTTCACGCCAAGGACAAGGCCACCGGCAAGGAAAATAAAATCACCATCAAAGCCAACTCGGGCCTTTCCGAAAATGAGATTCAGGCCATGGTGAAAGACGCCGAATCGCACGCCGACGATGATCGCAAAGTGCTTGAACTGGTCAGCGCGCGCAACCAGGCCGATGCCCTGATTCACTCGACCAAGAAATCCCTGACCGAGTATGGCGATAAACTCGACGCGGGCGAAAAAACGAAAATCGAAGCCGCCATCAAGGACGCAGAAGAAGCGCTCAAGTCAGACGACAAGGACAAGATCACCGCCAAGACCGAAACCCTGTCGCAGGCAGCGCAAAAACTTGGCGAGAAAATGTACGCCGACGCGCAGGCCAAGGCGCAGGCGGATGCTGCGGCCAGCGGCGCAGCGGCGGGTGGCGCTGCGGGTGGCGAATCAGCAGCCAAGAAGGATGAAGGCAACGTGGTCGATGCAGAGTATGAAGAAGTAAAAGACAAAAAATGAGGTGGCTAGAGGGAGGCGCGAGGCGCAAAGCCTCGCGCCTCTCTTCATTTCACCTATCACCTAACGTTTACTGTCACTTTAGAACATGAGCAAACGCGACTACTACGACATCCTCGGCATCAATCGCGATGCCAGCGAAGAGGAAATCAAAAAATCCTATCGCAAGCTGGCGATGAAATTTCATCCAGACCGCAACCCGGATAACAAGGGTTCGGAGGAGAAATTCAAGGAAGCCAAGGAAGCGTATGAAGTGCTGTCCGATAAAGAAAAACGCGGCGCGTATGACACTTACGGCCATGCGGGTGTCGATCCGCGCGTCGGCATGGGCGGGGGCCAGGGCTTTGGCGGATTTTCCGATTCGTTCGGCGATATTTTTGGTGAAATCTTTGGCGGCGCAGCCGGCGCAAGAGGCGGGCGTTCTAGTGTTTATCGCGGCGCAGATTTGCGCTACAACCTGGAAATCACCCTCGAACATGCAGCACGCGGCACCGAAACCAAGATTCGCATTCCCACCCTGGAAGATTGCGAAACCTGCAAAGGCAGCGGCGCCAAACCCGGCACCAAAGCCAAGACCTGTCAGGCGTGCAGCGGCAGCGGCCAGGTGCGCATGGCGATGGGCCCCTTTTCCATGGCGCAGACTTGCCCCACTTGTCATGGCAGCGGCAAAGTCATATCCGATCCCTGCTCGGCCTGCCACGGCGCGGGCCGGGTTAAAAAACACAAGACCCTGTCGGTAAAAATCCCTTCCGGCGTCGATACCGGCGACCGCATCCGCCTATCCGGTGAAGGCGAAGCCGGAGTCAACGGCGGCCCCTCGGGAGATCTCTACGTTGTAATCAATTTGCGCCCGCATTCGGTATTTCAACGCGAAGGCAACGATCTGCATTGTGAAATGCCCATCAGCTTCACCACGGCGGCGCTGGGCGGCGATATCGTCATCCCCACACTGGATGGCGAAGCCAAGATCAAGATTCCCGTAGAAACCCAGACCGGCCAGGTTTTTCGCCTGCGCGGAAAAGGCATCAAGGGCGTGCGCAGCGTCACGCATGGCGACTTGATGTGCCATGTGGTGCTGGAGACCCCGGTGCGCCTCACCGAGCGCCAAAAAGAGCTGCTACGCGAGCTCGATACGATTAATCTCGCCGACGGCGACAGACACAACCCGCGCGCCAAATCCTTCATGGAGAAAGTCAGGGAGTTTTTTCGAGTCGATTGAGACTACGGTCACGATGGCGCTTCCTGAAAATTCGGGCGGAATTGCAACGCTATTCGCCTTGGGCGCGATTCAAACTGATGTGGCAGCAGCATGAAGCCATGAGCCGGGTGTAGGGCGGACTTGCCCGCCAAATCTCCAGTACCTCACTGCAAGATGCTGCGGCGGACAGGTCCGCCCTACGCGCCGCCGTTTTTTTCCTTGCTTTCCGTATCGCTGGCAAGCCCGCTCCACATCAGTTTCACATCACGCCTGCATCTCCCGCCAGTACAAATACTTCATCGTGGCAGCCGCGCCGGCGACGATGGACAGGAATGCCAAAAATGATCCTAGCGCGATGGTGGATAGCCCGGAAATGCCTTGCCCGACGGTGCAGCCCAGGGACAGGACGCCGCCAAAGCCCATCAGGATGCCGCCGATGACATGGTTGCGCGTATCGCCCACCGAAGCGAAACCTTCCCAGCGAAAGCTTTTGTTCAGCAGCGCATAAACAAGCGAGCCGAGTATCACGCCCACCGCGCTGGCGATGCCAAAGGTCACGATAAGCGACGTGTCGGTCCACAGCATTAACAATTCGAGCGTGTAGGCGATCGGCGCTACAAAGCTGAATGACTCGGCTGCCCGGGTGTTGGTGCCAAAAAATACCGTCTCCAGCGTATCGGGATTTTCGCCATAGCCTATGTGGCCTGTGAGATACCATGCGGCGGTTATCAGCAAGCCGATCACTACGCCTGCCAGAATATTGTTGAAGCTTTTTCTGAAGCGCGCGTCCTTGAACACAAAAATCAACAGTGCGCCGCTGATTAGCGCTACGCTCGCCAGAACAGCGGTCTTCTTATCCATCCCGGCGGCGCGGGCGAGCAATGTCGGCAGATCCTGTCCGCTGGCGCCTATTGTGGAAAAATTAAACAGCACTGGGTCGAACAGGCTCGCGCGCCATTGCCCGAACAATCCTTTAAGGGTCATATAAGCGGAAATCCCCAGGAACACGAACACCACCAGCGATCTGAGACTGCCTCCGCCAATGCGCATCAGCGTTTTACTGGCGCAGCCGGATGCGAGCGTCATGCCGACGCCGAAGGACAACCCGCCTACCAGAATAGACAGCCATGCCATGCTGGGCCGCTGATAGATCGACTTTGAGAGATCCACCAGTCCGAGCAGATGCAATGTATTTGCGCCGATGATGGCGATAGCGATGGCGAGCAGCCAGGCGCGCATACGCCCCCAGTTGCCCATGTTGACGATGTCCGATACCGCGCCCATGGTGCAGAAATTAGTTTTACTCGCCACCAATCCAAAAATAAATGCCAAGCCAAAGCCGCCCCACGCCACAAGCGACGCCAGGTTCGTACCGTTACTCATGAATCCTCTCCCTTTTCCAAAGTTAAATTACCTATTACATCACGTCGAAAGCCTATTATTTGCGGAGCGTTATGCGCCCCAGTTATGGCTTGTACTTGTTGAGAATGGCGCGCAACGAATCATTGCCCGGGAACTCAAGCAGTGCCGCACGCCATAGTTTGGCGGCTTCATCGTGGCTTCCCGATGTCCATAGCACTTCGCCCAAATGCGCGGCGATCTCCGGATCGGGACGAAACGCATAGGCTTTCTTTAGCGTCAGCAGGGATTCGCCCGTTTTCCCGAGACGATACTGCACCCAGCCTAGACTATCGAGAATGAAAGGGTCCGCAGGCGCCAGGGCTAGGGCTTTTTGTATCAGGTCATAGGCCTCGTCATAGCGCTTGGTGCGATCTGCCAGAGTGTAGCCAAGCGCATTGTAGGCGTGCGCGTGGTCTGGTTTGAGTTCTATGACGCGGCGCAGATCACGCTCAAGCTCATCAACACGGTCGAGCTTTTCTGCGATCATGGCGCGGTCATAAATCAGTTCGACCGTATCGGGATATTTCGCCAGCGTCTCGGACAGCAAAGAATACGCTTCGCCAAACGCGCGTGCATCGCGCAACAACTGCGCCTCTGCAAGAATGAGTTGTATGTGTTGCTCAGGGGAAGTAGCTTCTAGTTCCTGCAAATGTTTGCGCCCCGATGCGATACCACTTTGTTTAGTGAGCACACCGGCTATCTTGAGTTGCGCAGTGACAAAATAATCGCCGTCAGTCACCCGCTGATACCAACCGATCGCAGCTTCCCAGTTGGTGCGTGCTTCTTCAATCTGTCCAAGACTGATCAAAATGGGATTGGCGTCTCGCGGCTTCAGCTCAAGGGTGCGCTGAAAAGCCGCTTCGGCTGCCGCGTGGTCTTCGATCTGCTGGGAAATCAAGCCGATGGCATAGGGAAGTTCCGGGTCGTCGGGTGCATTTTCTTCGGCGATGCGAAACTGCTCGCGCGCACTGAGATACGACTTTTGCGTCACCAGCAGACGCGCATAACTTACGCGCACGTCTTTGGCATCGGGATTACGTAATAGATAATCGCGATAAAAACCTGCCGCGTCTTCCTCAGCTTTTTCGCGCAGCATCTGCCCTTGCAATATGATTGCCGGTTCGAATTTTGAATTCAGCGCGCTTGCTTGCTGGGCTGCGTCTTGCGCCAGCTTGATGTTTTTTGCCACAAGGGCAGCCTGCGCGACGGCGAATAGCGCTTCGGGCATTTGCGGGTTGAGTGCAGCGAGTTCTTGTACGGATTTGAGCACGCTGGCCTTATCCGGAAAACGGCTCAGGACGGCGTTAAGCTGCATATAGAGTGCGGGCGCTTTTTCTTTGTCGCCGAGCAATGGTTTCAGGCGCTCGACCGAGGCTTCAAAAGTGCCGTAGTTATTGACGAGCATGGCCATAGCTTGCCTGGCGATCACAGAATCGGGCTCAAGCTCAAGCCACAGTGAGGCGGCATCCATAGCTGTACTGAATAGACGCGTTTGAAAAGCTATTTCCAGCGCGCGACGCGCCAGGCGCGGATCACGCGTCGCTTTTGCCAGGCCGGTCATTCCCTGAATCGCCACGCCGCCGCGTCCGCGCTGACCGGCGATTTCTGAAATTAAATACTGGTACAGAAACTGTTCAGTCAGCCCCTCTGGTTGGCTATCGGCAGAAGGCTGCTGGGCGAGCAAGGGCGGCGCTAGCAGAACAAGCGAGCTTGTCACAAAGGCGAAAAGGCAAGTGCGGAAAAAGTACATGGGCGTCAGACCTGAGTTAACAAGGGAAATTCATGCCTATCATATCCGCATCGCGGCAAATTGGCACGCCTTTACATCCCGAAATATGCCGGGATGGGTTTATAATTTTCGCTTACATTCGCGATCCGACCCCTCCATGCCCGAACTCCCCGAAGTTGAAACCACCCGCCTGGGTTTGCTGCCTTACCTGAAAGGGGCGCGGATACTGGCCTTGGAGGTGCGCGAGAATCGCCTACGCTGGCAGATTCCCGACTTTTTGCCTGAGTTGCTTGCCGGGCAGGTGGTGCGCGACATCATGCGACGTGGCAAATATTTGCTGCTTTATTGCTGCAAAAGAAAGCACTGCGGCCACCTGTTGATTCACCTTGGTATGTCCGGCAGCCTGCGCGTACTTGAACAAGAGTCACCTCCCGGGAAACACGATCATGTTGATATAGTGCTGGAGAGTGGCAAACTTATTCGTTTTACGGATCCCAGAAGGTTTGGCGCGATACTATGGATAGATGGCGATACTGGGGCGCACCCGCTGCTCTGCAAGCTGGGGGTCGAGCCTTTGTCGGTGGAATTTACCGGTGCTTGCCTGTTTGCTGTAAGCCGCGGCAAGCAGGTCGCGATTAAACAATTGCTGATGGATTCCCACATCGTGACCGGGATCGGAAATATCTATGCCAACGAAGCCCTGTACCATGCAGGGATACATCCACGACGCGCCGCCGGGGAAATATCGCGCAAGCGCTGTACCAGGCTGGCGCAGTCGATAAAGGATACCTTGGGGCGCGCTCTTGAAGCTGGCGGAAGCTCGATCCGTAATTTTACCGGCAGCAATGGAGAAGCCGGCTATTTTCAGCTCGAATATTGGACCTATGGCCGTGAGGGATTACCTTGCAAACGCTGCGCAACACCTATCCGCAGCCTGCGTCAGGGGCAACGCTCCAGTTATTTTTGTCCGCGCTGCCAGCGCTAGATCGCCGCATGTAATTTTTTGCAATTTAACTTAGATGAGCGCACACCCATACCCGCATGAGTGAACCTTTCCTTTCCTCTCGCCTTAGCGAGTTCCTGTCTTGGCGTAGTGACCTTGAGGAGCAGATCGAGACATTGCGCCGCATGCTGTCGCATCACGAATTGTTCGGTAGCGATATTCGGGAGAAGCTTGAGGGGCTGCTGGCGCGCGTCCACAATGAACGGCTCACAATCGCCTTTGTGGGCGAAGCCGGGCGCGGCAAATCGGAACTCATCAATGCTCTATTTTTTAATGCCAACGGGGGGCGCTTGTTGCCTTCTGGGCCGGCGCGCAGCACGCTATGCGTCACGGAACTTCGCTATGACCGGGACTGGCCACCTTGCGTGCGGCTTTTGCCCATCGAAACGCGCGAGAGCCCAAAGCGCTTTGCCGAGCTGGTTGCGGACGAATCTCAGTGGAAAACGATTCCGTTCTACCCCGAAGACTCAGACTCAATGCAACGTGCGTTCGGCGCGCTTTCGGAAACACGCCGCGTCACACTCGGTGAAGCGGTTGCGCTCGGACTGCATGGCGACGCCATCGCTAAGCCTCCCGCCGAAGGCGCCAAGCTGGTTGATGTGCCGCGCTGGCGCCATGGAATAATCAATCTTCCTCATCCCTTGCTTCAGTCTGGGCTGGTGCTACTCGACACCCCCGGACTCTCAGCGCTGGCCGCCGAACCGGAGTTATCGCGGCATCGTATTCCTGAGTCCGATTGCGTGGTTTTTATCCTCGACACCAATCTTGGCGTTACCAAACCTGATCTGGCAATCTGGAAAGGCTATCTCGGCGGCGGCGTTATGAAGCTCGACGGCAGCTTCGGGCGTGCGCCAGAGACGACGCCGGCAAATCGTTTGGTGGTACTCAACAAGATCGATTGCCTTCACCAAGCAGACAGGACTAACACGGATGTGTTGCGCGAAATTGATCGCCAGGTCAAAGAAGCTGCTGATCTGCTTCGTGTTGATCCGATCAAGGTTATTCCGCTCTCGGCGCAACAGGGATTCGTCGGCAAGGCGACGCAGGATCGCGATAAATTGATCAGAAGCCGTCTTTATCAACTTGAGCGCGGCATTACGAGCGAACTCTCAAGTGCGCTTCAGGCATCACTTTCGACTGAAGCAGGACGACAACTTCTGGATTTTCTCGCAGCAGCGCGTGCAAATGTCGACGAAGCCCGCTTTGTCCTGCTTGGGCAGTTACGCGATTTGGGCGAATTACGAGAAAAAAACCAACGCCTAGTTAGCAGCCTGGTTAAAAAGTCGTCTTCTCGGCAAGACAGTCTCTTTACAGCCATGAAGGAACTACGCGGCTTGCGAGCAGTTCATGCTCGCCTGGGCGAGGAGTTGACCGAAATTATTGGCCTTGACGAAAAACGACTACGCTCCAAAAGTGCCTACGCGACCATCTCCGCTAGTCTTCTTGCGGGAGGACTGCAGACGCTTGTGGATAGCTACATCGTTGAATCGCGCAAGGACATCACGGAAATTGAAAGCAAAATCAACGAAATTAAGCGAATTTTCACAGAAATTTTTAACAAAATGAAATCTGAACACGGGATTCAGATGGGCGAAGTACTACCTTTCCCGACACAGCGTTTTCAGTCTGAACTACAAAAAGTTGAGTCCCAGGCAAAGCGAGAATTTAAGCGCCCGGCTAACCTTTTGTTACGGCGCGGGCCATTGTTGGGTGAGTTATTTCAGACTTCTATCGGCGGCAGAGTGGTGCATATCTTCGAGATCGCAGCGCGGGAAAGCAATGTCTGGATGCGCGGCTTGCTGAATGCGCTGGAAAAGCCATTCGAAAATCAGAAGGAAAATGCCACCCATCGCACCGATGGCATGGAAAAACTACTCAACGCTGAACTCGATCTGGCGGGCAAGATATCGGAGCTTCAGGGGCAATTGGATGTTATTCGCTCGCGCCACAACGCCATTTCAGAGCATACGGTAGCCCTTGAGAAACATTTCGGAGCAACAGGAAAAGCCGCCTAATTCTGCGCGTTTTTGAGTGCTTCAAGACGCAAAAACTTTGCGTAAAGCTGTTCTTTATCCTCCACCATATCGGGGTTGAAGGGGATGCAGTCAACCGGGCATACCTGCTGGCATTGGGGTTGGTCAAAATGCCCGACGCACTCGGTGCACTTGTTGGGGTCAATGACATAAATTTCGACGCCCTGGGAAATTGCGCCGTTAGGGCACTCGGGTTCGCAAACATCGCAGTTGATGCATTCGTCGGTAATGATTAGCGCCATTCAGTGCTCGCTTCGCATAAGCTGCGGGGTGCGGTCTTCATTCTTTGCCGACTTTTTTATTGAGCCATTTAGCCGTGGTCGGATGGACAAATTCGCTCACATCCCCCCCGAGAACAGCAATCTCACGCACGATACTGGCTGAGATAAAAAGATATTTATCGGATGGGGTTAAAAACAAGGTTTCGACGCCGGGGTTCAAACGCCGGTTCATTCCCGCCATCTGAAATTCGTACTCAAAATCAGATACGGCGCGTAAGCCTCGCACAATTACCGTGGCCTTTTGTAAGTTGAGAAAATCCGATAACAGTCCGCGAAATCCGTGCACTTGAACATTTTTGCAAGGCGTCAGCACCTCGCGTGCCAGCGCGATGCGTTCTTCAAAAGTAAAAAATGGTTGTTTTGTCTGGCTATGCGCCACCCCGACGATGACTTCGCCGAACAGTTTGGATGCTCTTTGTACCAGATCCTCATGGCCCTTGGTAATAGGGTCAAACGTGCCGGGGTAAACTGCGCGTATCATCAAGCGTCTCCCAATTCAGGCGCGCCAATCAGTCCGAACGCCACCCTGCCCGCATGGCTGCTTTTGAGTATTTTCCAGCGCGCCGCCACCTCATGCAGTTCGTGGTCGGATTCCAGATATACCACGGCATCGCGCGCCAGTATGCCCGGCAATAAGGTCAAAATTTCACCCATCAAGTCAGACTTAAATGGCGGATCCAAAAAAACCACATCAAATAACTCCTTGCAGGTGTGCAGATATTGACAGGCGTCAGCACTCACGAGGGTCAGATTGCATGCACCCAGTCGCGTGGCGTTGGCTTGTAAAGCCGACAGTACTTCACGTTGCTTCTCGACCATGGTTACCTGCTGCGCATGGCGTGAAAGCGCCTCAAAGCCGAGCGCACCGCTTCCCGCAAACAGATCAAGACAGCTCTTGCCATACAGGGTTTGCCCAAGCCAGTTAAACAGTGTTTCCCGAACGCGATCTGTGGTTGGCCGCAGATCGGGGACATCGGGAAATTCAATCAGCCTGGTGCGCCAGGCGCCGCCGATGATGCGGACTCGATTACGTTTCGCGCTCGGCGGCATTGTGTTTCGCTGTTTACGGGACACGGCGCTAGGGCTAATTTTCACGGTATTTCTTTGCTCTGGTCACTGCATAGGCATCTTACCGTAAAATGCCTGTCCTGCCGGACGCATTGGCGCCCGGCCTATTTGATGCAGGTGGAATTTCTTGTTCAATCCTTTCGGCGTTAAAAAAGCCCCGTCCGCAGATCAGCCGACACGCCTACCTCTTGCAACGGATGTTGCCGCCAAGAGTGGATGGATGGCGCGCCTCAAACACGGGCTGGCTAAAACCAGCAGCGGCCTCCTGTCGGGTTTGAATGGTCTTTTTTCGCGCAACGCGCTAGATGCAGTATTTTATGATGATCTGGAAACGCTGCTCATTTCTTCCGATGTCGGTATTCGGGCGACCGAAACCATTCTCGGTGATCTGAGGCGCAAAGCCCGAGAAAAGCGCATTACTCAGGCAAGCGAACTGCAAACAGAGCTGCGAAATATCCTTGTGAATATGTTGTTGACGCTCGAAAAGCCGCTGATGACGGACGGCAAAAAACCTTTCATCATCATGATCGCTGGTGTTAATGGCGCAGGTAAAACAACCACCATAGGCAAACTCGCAAAGTATTTCCAGGCGCAAGGTAAATCGGTCATGCTGGCTGCTGGCGACACGTTTCGCGCTGCCGCGCGCGAGCAGCTTATGACCTGGGGCGAGCGCAACAACGTCAGCGTCATCGCTCAGGAAGGCGGGGACTCGGCCGCTGTGATATTCGACGCCATCCAATCTTCCAAAGCGCGCGGCATAGACATCGTGCTTGCCGATACGGCGGGGCGGCTGACTACGCAGTTACATTTGATGGATGAAATTTCCAAGGTCAAGCGCGTCATAGATAAGGCGCATCCAGGGGCGCCGCACGAAACCCTGCTGGTGCTGGACGCAAACACTGGTCAGAACGGCATTGCGCAAGTGAAGGCCTTCGATCAGGCTTTGCAAATTACGGGACTAGTGGTAACCAAACTCGACGGTACGGCAAAAGGCGGCGTCATTGCGGCGCTTGCCTGCGAATTTCCTGGTCGTCCCATTCCGGTGCGCTTTATCGGGGTGGGCGAGGGAATAGAGGATTTACAACCCTTTGTCGCACAGGAATTCGTTGAGGCGTTATTTCAATGATTCAATTCTTGAATGTATCCAAGCGCTTTCAAGGCGGCTTTAATGCCCTCAAGTCAGTTTCGCTTGAGATCGAAAAGGGTGCATTGGTTGCAGTAACAGGGCACTCGGGCGCAGGCAAAAGCACTTTGCTCAGACTTGCTGCAGGTATCGAGCGCTCGTCCAGCGGGAGCGTTTTGGTCAACGGGCAAAACCTGAACAGCTTGCGCGAAGCCGGGCTTGCTGCTTTGCGGCGCAATGTAGGGCTGATTTTTCAGGATCACAAGTTGCTTTTTGATCGCAACGTATTCGATAACGCCGCACTACCGCTAACTATTGCCGCCTATCGACCATCCGAGGCGGCGCGGCGCGTGCGCGCAGCGCTTGATAAAGTGGGACTATTGAACCGCGAAAAGGCAAATCCCATCGCGCTTTCCGGTGGAGAACAGCAACGTCTTTGCATTGCCCGGGCTATCGTCAATCGCCCCGCGATTCTGGTTGCCGATGAACCCACCGGCAATCTGGATCATGAGTACGCCGCGACCATCATGGATCTGTTCAGGTCATTTAACCAGGTGGGGGTGACGATTCTTCTCGCAACACACGATCTGATGAACCTAGAGCGCCTGTCTTGCCGCTGCATCAGGCTGGCCGAAGGCAAGTTGGTTGCAGAGTTGCCGACGCAAATGGCGGCTGAAGTTTGATTATGCGCAGCTATTTCCTCGTCCACTTTCAGGCCTTTGTCCGAGCGGTGAAACGGCTCGCCTTTCAACCGGCAAGCTCGCTGCTTTCGGTGATTGTGATCGGTATTGCGCTGACGCTTCCCATAGGCCTGTACGCCTTTCTGGAAAACGTTATTCATGCCACCAGCCATCTGAATACTGATCCACACATCAACATTTATCTGACGGTCGGCGCAAACGAGGAGGATGCAAGGGCGGTCGAAGCCAGACTCGTATCCAATCCCTTGTTACAGTCGGTAAAGTTTGTTTCACGCGATGAAGCGCTTAAAGAAATGCAAACGAACACTCATCTGGCGGAACTGCTGGCTAATCTTGATACCAACCCGCTACCTCACGCTTTCACGGTACGCCCTAAGTCGCTCACCGCGCTTGAGGAGCTACGCAAGCAAATCGCGGCGATACCCAAGGTTGAGTTTGTGTTGATGGACTTTGAATGGGCGCAAAAACTCACTCGTTTTGTTGATTTTGCACAGCGTCTGGTTGCGATGCTGGCATTGCTTTTGGCAGGAGCAGTGGTGTTTGTAACCGGCAATACAATTCGACTGCAAATTCTCACCCAGCGTGACGAGATTGAAGTCAGCCGCCTGATTGGTGCGACACAGAGCTTTATTCGGCGGCCTTTTCTTTACTTTGGTGCTTTACAAGGGCTTTCAGCCGGCTTGGTCGCGCTATTGATTTCTCTAGTAACCATGTGGTGGGTCACGCAGAACGTGCAGGCACTCACTATTTCGTATGCATCTGATTTTTCAGTACTTCAACTCTCCTTTGAGCGATCATTTTGGATTCTGCTGAGCGCCACCGCGCTCGGCTGGCTGGGTGCGTTTCTCTCAGTAACCCTTTACTTTCGCCAGCTTACTGGGGCTAAAGTAAGTGGAACCAATTGAGCGCTTAGCACTCTACTGCCAAGAGTGCTAAAATTGCTTCTGACCTGATTTGAGCTATTGGAGGAATTCGATGACCACCGCCACAATCAATTTACCGACAGTATCCGTAGCGAGCCTGGAAAGCTACATTGCCTCAGTCAACCTTGTGCCGATGCTCACGCCCGAAAGGGAGCATGAGCTAGGTGTGCGCCTAAAGGAACAGGGCGATCTACAAGCAGCAAGTGAGCTTGTCATGTCGCATTTGCGCCTGGTGGTTTCCATCGCGCGCAACTACATCGGTTATGGCCTGCCGCAGGCCGATCTGATACAGGAAGGCAATATCGGCCTGATGAAGGCCGTAAAGCGCTTCGATCCGGAGCGCGGCGTGCGCCTGGTTTCCTTTGCGGTGCATTGGATCAAGGCCGAGATGCACGAGTACATTCTGCGCAATTGGCGCATTGTAAAAATCGCCACCACCAAGGCGCAGCGCAAATTATTTTTTAACCTGCGCAGCATGAAACCCAACTTCGGCAGCCTGTCGCCGCATGAACTTTCCGAAGTGGCGCGCCAGTTGAACGTCAAGGAAAGCGATGTCGCAGAAATGGAAAAACGTTTCAGCGGGCAAGAGGTCTCCCTGGAGCCGACATCCGACGATTCAGAAGAGTGGGTAAGTCCTATCGCCTATCTGCCGGACAGTGGCGCCGAGCCATCACAGCAAATGGAAGCCAGTCAGCACGAAGTCGCCAGCGCCGAAGGTCTGAAAACCGCGTTGACCAGCTTGGACGAACGCAGCCGTCGCATTATTGAGTCACGCTGGCTCAATGAAGGTGAAGAAAAAACCCTGCACGACCTTGCCGGTGAATTTGGTGTTTCCGCAGAACGCATTCGCCAGATTGAAGTCAAGGCGATGCAAAAAATGAAGTCAGCGCTGTCAGGTTATCAGGCAACACGCTGAAAACTGTCTCAAACCAGCGCGGCGCTATCTAGGGCGCCGCACTGATCTTCACATCACTTTCCCGCAACTATCTGTATTTCCACTTTGTAATCGGGCTTAGCGAGCGCCGCCTGGACTGTTGCGCGCGGTGGCGTGCTGCCTTGCTCAACCCATGCATCCCATACCACATTCATCGCTGCGAAGTCGGCCATATCGGCGACATAAATAGTCGCTGAAAGAATTTTCCCCTTGTCGCTGCCGGCTTCAGCCAAGAGCTTGTCGATGGCGGCAAGCACTTGCGTAGTCTGGCTGGTGATGTTCTGACTGGGATCGCCTGCAACCTGGCCTGCCAGGTAGAGGGTGTTGTTGTAAAGCGCCATCTCGGAGAGGCGCGGGCCGACGTGAAAACGTTGGATAGACATGAAGGTTCCCTTAGTTTTGTTGCAATAGAATCTTGATATCCGCAGCGATCAGCTCAGGATTCATGTCGTAGGGGTAAAACAGGCGCAGACGACCCTGGGGGTCGAACACCAAGGTTCCGGCAGTGTGATCGACGCTATAGCTTTCAGGTGTTTTGCCGGGCTGTTCACGGTAATGGATCTTGAAGTCCTTGGCGGTTTTTGCCGTGGCCTCTGCGTCACCGTAAAGCCCAAGAAAGGACGGATGAAACGCGGGTACATACTTGGCTAGCAGGTCTGGCGTATCCCTTTTGGGGTCAACCGTTATGAACAGCACTTGCAGCCGATCAGCATCTTTCCCCAGTTTCAGCATGACCTGGCCCATGTCGGAAAGCGTAGTCGGACACACGTCGGGGCATTGGGTATAGCCAAAAAAAAGCGTCACCACTTTGCCGCGAAACTCGGTCAAGGTGCGCACTTTGCCGTTATGGTCGGTGAGACGAAAATCCGCAGCATACCCCTGCACACCGGTGATATCGATACCGGAGAATTTTCCGCCGCCGTTGCAGCCTGCCGCCGCCAGACACAGAAGCAGCGCTGGGAAAAGCCGCAGTAGGAATTTCATTTCAGGACGAGCGGAGCATAGTGATCCGCAAGCAGGGCAGCAAACAATAGCGCGAGGTAAAGAATCGAAAAAGTAAACGTTTTTCGCGCCAGCGCATCGCTGTAACGCCGGTATAGCTCAATTGCGAAAAAGAGGAAAAACGCATCCAGCGCTGCGGCGGACAAAAGATATATCCACCCGCTCATGCCCACTGCAAATGGCAGCAGTGTCGCCGCCACCAGCATCAGGGTGTACAAAAGCAGATGCAGGCGCGTAAACGCTTCACCATGCGTAACCGGTAACATGGGAACACCGGCACGTGAATATTCCTTGCGCCGATACAGCGCCAGCGCCCAGAAGTGCGGCGGCGTCCACGCGAAAATAATCAGGAACAGTAACAGCGCATGGGGAGACACGTCTCCCGTCACAGCCGCCCAGCCGAGCACTGGCGGCATCGCACCAGCGGCGCCGCCGATAACAATGTTTTGCGGTGTTGCGGGTTTGAGGACGATGGTGTAAATCACCGCATAGCCCACAAAAGTGGCGAGCGTGAGCCACATCGTTAGCGGATTTACAAAGCGGTGCAATACAAACAGCCCAGAACCACCAACGACGCCCGCAAAAAAAAGTATCTGCGCAGATGAAATCGAGCCCGCCACCGTAGGTCTGGCGCGCGTGCGCGCCATGTGCGAATCGATGCGCTGCTCGACCAGACAATTGAAGGCTGCGGCCGCGCCTGCAACCAGCGCTATGCCGATTGTGGCCACGAGCATAAGTTGAATATCCCAAGGAATGCCAACTGGAATGGCGAGCATCATGCCGATAATTGCGGTAAATACAATCAGCGCATTGACACGCGGCTTGCACAGTTCTAGAAACTGTAGCAGCACATTACTAGGTTGTTTAATTGCGAGTTCCTGACGCATGATAGTTCACCGACTTAAGGAAAAATTGATGTAAACAAGATAAGCCAGCAGCAAAGCCGCGGCACCGTTGTGCGCTATGGCAATTGCCAGCGGCAAGCTCCAAACCACATTGACGATCCCGAGCAGCACTTGCAGGGCCAACAATGCAACAAGTATTGCCGCACGACGCTTCAGCGCCGGTTGCCGCCAGAACGCTAGCGCTAACCCCAGCAAAATTGCACTGACAAGCAGTGCGCCCACACGGTGCGTCCAATGGATAGCGCGCAACGCCTCAATGGTCAGAAGCTTTCCGTCAGGCCCAAACCCCAGGGGGCGAATAAAGTGGAAAGCATCGCCGAACGACATTGTCGGAATCATGGTGCTGTTGCAAGTGGGAAAATCCTGACACGCCAACGCAGCATAATTTGTGCTGACCCATCCGCCCAGCGCTATCTGACTCACCACAGCCAACAGACCAAACAAGGCAAAGACGCGCAAGCCAGCCGGAATTATACCGCCCTGCGGCAGCCGGTACGCCTCACCTGCCTGGCGCATATGCAGCCACGTTAGCAGGGCAAGAAGCAGCATGCCTCCTAACAAATGCGATGTAACTATGACCGGCTTGAGTAGCATGGTTACGGTCCAAGCGCCGAGAAGCGCCTGGAACAGCACCAGCGCAACCAGTCCTGACGCAAGCAGCGGCGACTGAGAAAAACGCCTGCGGTTACGCCACGCCGAAAACCCAAGCGCGGCGATAAGCGCGCCGACTATCATGGCGAGATAGCGATGCAGCATTTCCTTCCAGGCTTTTGCCAGGGAGACCGGCCCGCCAGGCTGTATCGATTCTGCGGCGCGAATCTCATCTGCTGAATGATGAGGCGTGAGACTGCCATAACACCCGGGCCAATCGGGGCAACCCAATCCGGCGTCGGAAAGGCGCACATAGGCGCCCAGCACCACCAGCACCAGTGTGGCAATCAAGGTCACGAAAATCAGCCTGCGATAACGCAATCTGTTTTTACCCATCCAGGCAATGGCTGCCACGACGACTGCGAGCGCCATCAGACCGACAAAACCTCTTTCTAAACCACTCATTCCCATAATGTTTAACCGATCGTCGATGCCTTCAAAACACGTTCCAGGTCCTTGATGATGCCCTTGACTTCAGCGTCCGCTGAATAGCGCATGAATACATTTCCCAAGGGGTCCACGAGATATATATGGTTGCGCGCACTGGTCAAGGCGGGCAGCTTTAATTCGCTTCCCGTGGCATCTAGCCGCACGAGACCGCCCGCACCTTCCGCAATAGTCGGGTTGCGCGGCTTGCCGTCATCGATCAAAGCGATGCGCCGCACCCGCTCCTGGTTCTTGCCCATGGCGCTATGCACCCGCAGCATGGTGTGAAGTTTTTTCTGGCACGCAGCCTCGCAATTGCCCGAATCACTTTGCAATATCAGCCACTTCCCACTCAGCGTTTTTAAAGAAATTGTTTTTCCTTCCTCGTCGCGCACCACGAAATCCGCAAGCACCACGGGTGGATTAAGCAACTCGCCGTAGCTGCCGATTTTAGCGGGCTTCCAGAAAAAATAAGTCGCATAGGACACCACCACCGGCGTCGCAAATACGATCGCAATGAGCAACAACTTCACCTGCCCTCGATTCATGATCGCGCCTTGTCAGTTTTAATATTCACCGCCAGCCAAACAAGGAGAATGGCGCTTGCCATAGCAAACCACTGAAACGCATAGCCGCGATGTTTGTCGATTCCCGTATCAGGTGTCTCACGCACGGGGGTTAATTCCGGGCTGCTTTTTTCCGCCAACAGGATTATGGGTAGTACATCCAGTCCGAGCGCCTCCTGCACGCGCTCGAAGGTCATATTTTGCCAGACCCGGCCTTCCACCGTAGCCGCCGATAACTCAAGAAAGCGCTTGCTTGGCAGGACTGCCATTCCCGAAACTTCAACCATTCCGTGCGGCGTGACTACGGGCGGCGGCGTTGGATACTCCTTGTTGCGTGCAATCCAGCCGCGGTTGACCAACACGCTGGTTCGAGAATTTTCCATCATCAAAGGCGTCACCACATGATAACCAACACGATCACCAAGGCTTTTGTTGTCCAGATAAATTTGCTTCTCCTCCACAAACTCGCCTTTTACCGTTACCAGGCGATAGCGCAATGCGTCGCCGTCGCGATGCGTGGCATTCAGGCGCAATGGCGCTTCCTTGAGACGGCTTTCAAGCAAGGCCTGTAATACGCTTTTCTCGGCCGCGCGCTCGAGTTGCCAACGCCCCAAGCTAATGGTGAGCGCAATCATGACGACGGCGGTAAGACTGGGAATCACACGCGGATTAAAATGCATTGGCATGGAAACAGTTGGGGGACGCAATAAAAATGCGAAATAGGTTTGCGATCAGATGACACTTTGACTACACTTAGGCGTGTGGATTCTCTGAGTTACCATGAAAATTATCATCGTGATCTTGCTGCTGGCGGTCGTCGTCAGCCTGTTTAGCGGACTGTTCTTCCTCTATAAAGACAAGGGGAACTCAAACCGTGTTGTCAACTCCCTCACGCTGCGGGTGGCGCTTTCCGTCTGCTTGTTTCTGTTCCTGATGATTTCCTATTACTTCGGCTTTTTTCCCGCAAAATAAGTTCAAGGCCATAAACAAAAAGCCGCAACTTGCGGCTTTTTTGTTTTCCTGGCTATCCGCTAGACAAGCCAATACACAAAAATAAACAGGCCTAGCCAAACCACATCGACAAAATGCCAATACCAGGCGACCGCCTCAAAAGCAAAGTGGTGTTCCTTGGTGAAATGTCCTTTGATAGAGCGTATCAGGATCACTGTAAGCATAATCGCGCCCAAGGTTACGTGAAAACCATGGAAACCGGTCAGCATGAAAAATGTTGACCCAAACACACCTGAAGTAAGCTTGAGGTTCATATGCGTGTAAGCATGAGAATATTCATAAATTTGCACACCCAGGAAGGTCACCCCCAGAAGAACAGTTGCAAAAAGACCCGCAATTAACTGCGCGCGTTTGTTGGCTAGCAAGGCATGGTGCGCCCAGGTCACTGTGACCCCAGAGGTTAGTAGCAAGAAGGTGTTGAGCGCAGGCAAGCCCCAAGCCGCCATAGGCGTAAATTGATAGGCCGGATTGGCGTCAAGATAAGGGCCGGCCGTCGGCCAATGCGCTTTATAGCCTTCCCACAGAAGGCTGTTATCTATATCAGCCAGCCAAGGTACGGAATAGATGCGCGCATAAAACAGGGCGCCAAAAAACGCCGCGAAAAACATCACCTCAGAAAAAATAAACCAGCTCATGCTCCAGCGAAACGATACGTCAACTTGGCCATTGAACATGCCGCGTTCGTTTTCGCCTATCACCTGACCGAACCAGCCAAACAACATATAAAGCAGAATTCCAAACCCCAGCGCCAGACTAATCCAGCCATAGGGCTGGATACTGTTCATGGCCATGACGCCACCGCTCGCCATGAAAAACAGCGCCGTCGAGCCAAAGACAGGCCACTTCGATGGGGGGGCAAAATAATATCCGCCAGGTTGAGCGCTCACTTTGATAACTCCCTTTTCACATTAACCAAAACCATTATTTGGCGACAATAAATCGCACCAAGACAAACAAAGCGATTACCAATGCCAGAGCACACAAAAGCCCCGTAATAACCACTTGGACTAGAGTAAGCCTTTGCTGGTCAGCTTCGTATTCCGAATGCTTGCGTATCCCCAAAAAACTCCACAGTACCGCTTTGATCGCTTTCATCATCGCGCTCAGGACCGCGCCTTGCCTGTTACATCAAAAAAAGTATACGAAAGGGAGATGGTTTCAATCTCCTTGTCCAGTTCTGTTTCTACCCGAAACACCACTGGCATTTCACGCACTTCTCCAGGCGCCAAGGTCTGGTCCGAGAAACAAAAGCATTCCAGCTTCTGAAAATGCCTGCCCGCCTCAACGGGACTGTAACTTGGAACTGCTCTTCCAGTCGTTGCGGTTGGGTAAGTATTAACAACCCTGTATTTGATTGTCGTCAACTCACCCGGATGCACCCTGACACTGCGTTCAAGCGGCTCAAAATTCCAACCAAAATTCTGATTACGGTTGGCAATAAATTCTACGGTCACCCAGCGCGCTAGATCCACTTGCGTGTTTTGTGCAACTACAATAGCACGCGACTGAGTAATGCCAAGCTGCTCGCAAATAACTCGGTAGAGAGGCACCATCAACGCGCAAAACGCCAGCATCACCGGCACAATTAACGCCAGCTTAAGACCGAGTTGCCGGTTTTCCCGCTCAATTACGCTATTCACATTCGGCTCAATAGGGTGTATCCAAATACCACAACAACAAACAAAACAAGAAGCGTAGCAGTCCAGAACTTGCCGCCGCGTCTCCTATTTTGGTCCCCGTCGCCCATTGCCGCTGCTATTTAATGACCGGCGCTGTTTCAAACGTGTGGTAGGGCACTGGCGTCGGCAAATGTGTCCACTCGAGGGAGTCTGCTCCCTCCCAGGGCTTTTGCGCGGCCGGCTGGCCGGAACGTATGCACTGTACGACGTTATACAGGAACAGCAATTGACTGAACCCTAGTATGAAAGCGCCAATGGAAGAAATTGCGTTCCACTCCGCGTATTGCAGGGCGTAGTCAGGAATGCGTCGCGGCATGCCTGCCAGTCCCAGGAAATGCTGCGGGAAGAAAGTGATGTTGAAAGCAATGGCGGAAAGCCAGAAATGCCACTTACCCAAGGTTTCGTTGTACATCTTGCCAGTCCATTTTGGCAACCAGAAGTAGGTGCCCGCCATGAGGCCAAAAATCGCGCCGGGGAACAATACATAGTGGAAATGCGCGACAACGTAGTAGGTATTGTGCAATGTAATATCCACCGGAACGATAGCAAGCACGAGGCCGGAAAACCCCCCCATCGTGAACAGAAACACAAAGCCGATGGCGAACAACATCGGCGTCTCGAAGGTCATGGAACCACGCCACATGGTAGCGATCCAGTTAAACACTTTGACGCCCGTAGGCACTGCAATCAACATGGTGGCGTACATGAAAAACAACTGCCCTGCTGAAGGCATGCCCACGGTAAACATGTGATGGCCCCATACGATGAACGACAGGATGGCGATCGATGCCGTTGCGTAAACCATAGACGCGTAGCCAAACAGCGGCTTGCGCGCAAAAGTGGGGATGATCTGCGACATAATTCCGAAGGCCGGCAAAATCAAAATATAGACCTCTGGATGCCCGAAGAACCAGAAAATATGCATGAACATGGTGGGGTCGCCGCCGCCCGCCGCATTAAAGAAGCTGGTGCCAAAGTGTCTGTCGGTCAGCAACATCGTCACCGCGCCGGCAAGCACCGGCATGACGGCGATTATCAGGTAGGCGGTAATCAGCCAAGTCCAGGTAAACATCGGCATCTTCATCAGCGTCATTCCGGGCGCGCGCAGATTGAGGATGGTGGTGATGATGTTAATCGATCCCATAATAGACGACGCACCCAAAATGTGTATGGCCAGAATCGTCATGTCGACCGAAATGCCACCCTGTGTCACCAGTGGCGGATAAAGCGTCCAGCCGCTTGCCGCGGCGCCGCCGGGAACAAAAAATGACGCCATCAAAAGCAGCGCCGGGGGAATCAGCAACCAGAAACTCCAGTTGTTCATGCGCGGGAACGCCATGTCAGCCGCGCCGATCTGCATGGGGATCAGCCAGTTGGCAAAGCCCACAAATGCCGGCATAACTGCGCCAAAGATCATCACCAATGCATGCACAGTGGTCAGTGAATTAAATACTTCCGGCTGCACCCACTGCAGGCCCGGCTCGAAAAGCTCAAGGCGAATAACCAGCGCCATGGCGCCGCCCACAAAAAACATCAGCATGGCAAACCATAGGTACATCGTGCCGATGTCCTTGTGGTTGGTGGTAAACAGCCAACGTGTTATGCCGTGAGGACGGTGATCGTGGCTATGATCGTGATCGTGGGCAAGGCCCGCAATGGTAGAGACGCTCATGTTCTGCTCCGGATGGTCGATTCGCTCGGGTTCATGGTTTTGGGTTGCTAACTTGCGCGCTGGGCAGGGCAAACTTTGTCTTGGCTTCCTGGACCCAAGCCGCGTAGTCAGCATCATTCTTTGCAACAACCGTGATAGGCATATAACCATGCAGCTTGCCGCAAATCTGGCTGCATTGCCCGTGATATTTGTCGGCCTTATCGATCTTTATCCAAGCGTCCTTGATAAAACCCGGAATGGCATATTGATTGACGCCAAGCGACGGAACGTACCAGCCATGAATGACATCGTTGGAAGTGATCAGGAGGCGAATCTTCTTGCCCACCGGGACAACCATGGGGTTGTCGACTTCGAAAAGGTAATTTTCACCTTTCTTCACACTGGCCGGTGTTCCGGGCTGGCCTATCTGACTCCATGGCGTCGCCAGATTGCTGTAAAACACCACGCCGTCCTGCTGGTACTCGTATTGCCAGCCCCACTGGTAGCCCGTCACTTTGATGGTGAGATCGGGATTGGAGGAGTCCTTCATTTCCAGCACGGTTTTCGTTGCCGGTATCGCCATGCCGATCAGAATCACGAACGGAATAACGGTCCAGATGATTTCAATCAGAGTACTCTCATGAAAATTAACGTCTGCTATTGCGCCCTTGGATTTGCGGAATTTCAACACCGAATAAAACATGGCGCTAAATACCACTATAAAAATGACAATACAGACAATGATGATTCCGAGATGCAAATTATAAATTTGCCCGGCGATAGGTGTGGCCGACGGGGGAATATTGACATCATAGCTCGCCATTGCTGGGCCAACCGCAAGCATAGCCGCCAAGCATTGCATGGCTTTTGGGATCATTCTGTGCATCGTGTTCTCACTTGTTTTCAAAATTCTTGGTCGTTTTGGCGTAAATAGGCCTTTTACGCACACGGCTCGCCTTTTTTCCAAGGAAGCCACAGCCTAGTTGTCAGCTTTTGCTGAAAAACGCGCAAGTTTAGCGCAACCGGCACACTGGTTGCAAGAAGACAGCGAGAAAAATTGCAGTCAAATAGCTTAATGCCCTGAAGCAAAAAGATAAAATTAAATCGTCACGTTACTCTGAATGGGCAGCGGGAGGTTGTTCCAGGTTCGGATCTTGCGCTTCATCGGACTCGGAAGACGCGATGCGGTATTGCCCGGACGCCCACGCACCCATGTCGATGAGCTTGCAGCGCTCACAGCAAAACGGCCGAAATGGATTGCTGGGAGAATATTCCGCAGCAGATCCACATTGCGGGCAAGCAACCTTGCGTGGCGTCACCATAGTCAGAGATTACAAAACACAAGCTCGAATTCCACATCGTGCTCGTATAGCTTGGTACGCTGCACACTTCCGGGCAGAATGTAGCGGATGTTTAACGCATATTTATTTGCGCTGATCTCCGGTACACATGGCAGATCGGCGTGCAACACGAGCCGCAACATCTGCGCCACCCGTTCTGCAGGCGCCTGCTGAAAGATCCCTTGATATGCGATCAACGAAATCGGCTTACCGCTCTCGCGCAAAACCCGCAGCACTATGCGCAAGGCATCATAGACCGGCGTCAAGGGTCCCAACCACTCACTCAGATTTGCGCGGCGCTCAGCGGCAGCACGATGCAGCCACTGGTGAAACGAGGGAACATCAAACTCACACACGCCCCCAGGAATAGCGCTGCGCTGCTTGATAGACATGAGCCACTCGTTTTCACGCAAGTGGTGCCCAGTTTTCCCCGATGTCGCTATCAGGGCGCCAAATACCGCCTGTATCTCGCTCAGCACCTCGTTCAACTTTTCTTCGGATATGGCGGGGTTGTCGCGCAAGGCCTCGAGAAAGGCGCGTTGCCTGTCAAGTTCCTGTAGCAGATCGGACTTTAAATCGCCGCGCGTGGCGACTTCGAGTATTTCGAATATGCCGCTCAGCGCCGCCTGATGGTCGTGAGGGGAATCTTGCTCGATGAAGAAATGCGCGCGGTCGAACAGATCTTCGAGCCTCAATAGGGTTCGCACACGTTCGTTAAGGGGATACTCGTAGATGATCACGGCAGTAGGTAGTCGGCTAGGCCGAATTCTGCGCCATCGCGCGCAATATTACAATTTTTCGCTCTACGAGCGCTGTTGAAATTCGCATTGCGCTTCAGCGATATAAAGCTGGTGCAAAGAGTGCACAACGGCATCCAGCCCTGCCAAGTCATTTTCATTACAGATCAGGTCATCGGCAAGTTGCAGGCGTATGCGGCGCGGAATCTGTGCTGCAACAATCGCTTCGGCGAGCGTACGTGTCAGCCCCGGTCGCTTGGTTATCCTGGCGATTTGCGTTGCAACGCTGCAATCGACGACCAGAGCGCGCTTTACAATGCGCCGATAAGACATAGATTCGAACAGTAAAGGCACAACAATCATTCCATAGGGGCTGCGAATTCCTGGGAGCGCCAGCTCAACCTGGGCCTGAATCAAGGGATGCAATATGGCTTCCAGCGCGGTGCGTGCCGCCGCATCGGCAAATACCTGCTCGCGCATTTTGGCGCGCTTAAGGCCTTCCTTGTCGCTAATGAAGTCGCTGCCAAATTGGCGCGCGATAGCGGCAAGCGCGCTACCGCCGGGCGCTGTAAGCTGCTGCGCAATCGCATCGGTATCTATGGTCGTTATTCCGGCGCGCTCAAAAAGGGCGGCCACCGTGCTTTTTCCCGAGCCCACACCCCCGGTTAAACCAATCAACATGGTCACCGCACTCACCTCCCTGCGGGCGCATCACTTGGGAAAACCAAGATACCACTCGTTAATACTGCGTCCCCAAAGTAACGCGACCAAGCCAGCCACCGCCAAATACGGACCAAAGGGAATGCGCGCGCCCTTTTCACGTCCGGCAACGATAATCCCGACGATCCCCACAATGGCGCCAACCGCAGCAGACACAAGCACAATGAGGGGAAGCATCTGCCAACCGAGCCACGCCCCCAGAGCAGAAAGGAGTTTGAAATCACCGTAGCCCATGCCTTCCTTGCTGGTCAAAATCTTGAACGACCAATAAACCATCCACAGCACCAGATAGCCCAGTACCGCACCGATAACCGCAGAGCGCAAATCAACAAACGTGCCGCCCAGATTCGCCAGCAGTCCTATCCACAATAGGGGAAAGGTGATGTCATCGGGTAATAATTGCGTGTCGGCGTCGATGAACGTGAGGGCAATCAGCGCCCAGCAAAATAGCAGCGCAAACGCGGTCGCCAGCGTAAAACCAAAACGCCAGGCGATATAACCCGACAGCACAGCGCAAATCGCCTCTATGAGCGGATAACGCATGCTGATAGGCGCTTTGCAAGCCGCGCAGCGCCCTTTCAGAAATGCATAACTGAGCAGCGGAATATTTTCCAGCGCGGTGATCTTATGACCGCAGGAGGGACAAGCCGATCGAGGCACGACTAGATTGTAGGTCGGCTGTTTTTCGCTTGTTTGCGCGTTGCCAGGAGCCGTATCGCCGAGGTATTCCTGGCATTGGGTTTTCCATTCCCTCTCGAGCATTTTCGGGAAGCGAAAAATAACGACATTGAGAAAACTGCCAACACATAGGCCAACCACGATAACCGTCCCGATGAACAGGAGCGGCGCATGGCTGAGTTGGGTGAAAAAGTCCACTTATTTATCTGGCATTTGCAACGCTCCTGCTTTGCTCAAATTGCCTGCCCCATTTTGAAGATCGGCAGGTACATGGCAATCACCAGTCCGCCAATCAAGGTTCCAAGCACAACCATAATCATGGGTTCCATCAGACTAGCCAAGGCATCGACCGCATCGTCAACCTCAGACTCAAAAAAGTCAGCCACCTTGCTGAGCATGGAATCGAGCGCACCAGACTCCTCACCGATGGCGCACATCTGCAATACCATGTTGGGAAATACATTACTGTTTTGCATAGACACGGTCAGGCTGGTGCCGCTGCTGACCTCGTTCTGGATTTTTTTTGTGGCGAGGTAATAAACGCGATTGCCGGCAGCGCCGGCCACCGAATCTAGCGCTTCAACCAAAGGCACCCCTGCGGCAAACATGGTTGCCAGCGTTCTCGCCCAGCGCGCGATGGTTGCTTTGCGTATCACGTCGCCGAAAACCGGGAGCTTGAGGAACAAACGATCCATGATGTCCTGCATTTTCTCCGAGCGTTTCCAGGTATAGAAAAAAAACCATATCGAGCCGCCGATACCAAAAAAGAGGAGGTACCAGTATTTTACAAAGAAGTCCGAAATCGCCATGACGATCAACGTGGGCGCGGGCAGATCGGCGCCAAAGCTTTTGAACAAATCTTTGAATGCCGGAATGACGAAAATCATAATGACGGCCGTGATGACAAAGGCGACAATGACAATCGAAATCGGATAGAACAACGCGGACTTGATCTTGGATTTAATGGCAATCATCTTTTCCTGATAAGTCGCCAATCTATCGAGCAGGTTATCGAGAATACCCGCCGACTCGCCGGCCGCGACCAGGTTGCAATACAGGGCGTCAAAATACAGCGGGTACTTGCGGAACGACTGCGCCAGGCTGCTGCCGGTCTCAACTTCGGTTTTAATATCGAATAGCAGCTTAGATACCGAAGGGTTGTTGTGACCTTTGCCGACAATATCGAAAGCCTGCAAAAGCGGGACACCGGCTTTCATCATGGTGGCAAGCTGGCGTGTAAACAGGGAAATATCCTTGGGCTTGATTTTTTTACCGCCACGCCCGGAGAGTTTCTTAACCTTGGGATTGATCACACCCTGGCGGCGTAAGGTCGCATTGACTATGTTCTCGCCCGAGGCGCGCATTTCGCCTTTAACGACCTTGCCGCCCTTGTCCTTGCCTTCCCAATGGAAGGTGTAGGTTTTGACCTCTTTTTTGATTGCTGTCGCTGCTGTTGTTGCCATGGCAGACCCCTTTATTCGTTGGTGACGGCTTCAATTTCCTCGAGGGAAGTCAAACCCGCTTTCACTTTACGTAAACCTGACTGACGCAAATCCAGAACACCCTCACGCCGCGCCTGGTCGGCAACATCAATTGCCGTGCCGTTTTTCATAATAATGCGCTGAATCTCATCTGTAATAGGCATCACCTGATAGATGCCCAGACGCCCTTTGTAACCGGTATTCTTGCATATATCGCAACCCGCATGCCCATAAGGTTGCCAACTGCCATCCAGATCATCGTCTCTAAAGCCTGCGCGGCGCAGCGCCTCGACGGGAATATCGGCCGGTTTCTTGCACGAGCACAAGCGCCGCGCCAAGCGCTGTGCGGTAATCAGAATGACGGATGAAGCAATATTAAACGGTGCAATGCCCATATTCATCAGACGCGACAAGGTTGATGGCGCGTCGTTGGTGTGCAAAGTAGACAGCACCATATGGCCGGTCTGCGCAGCCTTGACGGCAATCTCGCCGGTCTCCAGGTCGCGAATTTCACCCACCATGATGATGTCAGGGTCCTGACGCAGAAAAGCCCTGAGTGCGGCCGAGAACGTCAGTCCAGCCTTGTCATTGACATTGACCTGATTGATGCCGGCCAGATTGATCTCCGCCGGATCTTCGGCGGTCGAAATGTTGATTCCCGGTTTGTTGAGAATATTCAGGCAAGTGTAGAGCGAAACCGTTTTGCCGCTACCGGTTGGGCCCGTTACCAGCACCATGCCATAGGGACGCTGGATGGCCTTCAAGAGAGATTCTTTTTGATCCGGATCGTAACCCAGCGCTTCAATTCCCAAGGTGGCGCTGCTGGGATCGAGAATACGCATACAAATTTTTTCGCCGAATATAGTCGGCAAGGAGCTGACGCGAAAATCGATGGCGCGCGTCTTGGACAAAACGAGTTTCATGCGTCCATCCTGCGGCACGCGCTTTTCGGAAATATCCATGCGCGAAATCACCTTGATGCGCGAAGCGATTTTTTCCTTGATGGCCAATGGCGGCTGGGCCACATCGTAAAGAATGCCGTCAGTGCGATAGCGGATGCGGTAAAACTTTTCGTAGGGCTCAAAGTGGATGTCGGAAGCGCCGCCATTGATGGCGTCGAGTAAAACCTTGGTCACATATCTGACAACCGGCGCATCATCAATTTCTTCGACCACGTTGTCTGTCGATGCCTGAACATCGCCGCCGAGCAAGTCAAGGTTGACGTCCTCGCCTATCATCGTATCCAACGTCTGCGCGCCAGATTCGCCGAAACGTTTTACCAGCGCAGACAGCTTGTCATCCTCGACGACTATGGGCTCCAACGCCATGCCGGTGGCAAACTTGATTTCCTGCAATACCTGCTCGTTGGTCGGATCGGACATTGCGACAAACAGACGATTGCCGCGTTTCTGTAGCGGTAACACACGCCGCCCGGCTATCACTTTCTGATCGAGCAGATTGAGCGGAATCTGCTCCGAATCTAAGGTATTTAAATCGAGCAGAGGCAGCCCAAAGGTATGAGCGGCGAACAGCGAGACTTCCTTGGCCGACAGTTTTTTGGATAGCGTCAGTTGCTCAATGAAGCTCACGTTCGCCTTACCCGCTTCGGCTTGGATGAGATTGGCATCAGCTTGAATCAGCTTACCCTGCTGAACCAGGGCGCGGCCAAGTGGGCTGAAATGAGCAGAAGCGACGGTGGCCATAGGGGCAGTGGAAAATATTAAGATTGCTAAGAAATCACATCATGCCGTTCGTCTAACACTTTGTAAAGTATAACTTTTAGTTGATTACACGCGACCCTTGAGCGGCAATGCTAAAATCACCTTTTGTAAACCCTTGTATTTTCTAGGCTTAGGTGGCAAGAACTGATTGCTACCCCAAAACTATGGCGCTTTTCGCCGTCGGTCTAAATCACCGCACCGCTCCTATTGAAGTCCGTGAGAAGCTTGCTCTCCCGCTGGAGGCGCAAGGGTCGGCGCTCGCCGTCATCACCGGGCACGCCACAGTCAGTGAAGCGGTACTGCTTTCCACCTGCAACCGCACGGAAGTATATTTTCGCGGCGATAGCGCGGATGACGTTGCGCGTTGGCTGCAACAGATTCCTGCCGCCAGCGATTTGAACCTGGGCGCGCATCTTTATACCTTGCGTGATCTGGACGCGGCACGTCACGTGTTTCGCGTCGCCTCGGGACTCGATTCGATGGTATTGGGCGAGCCGCAAATTCTTGGACAGGTCAAGCTCGCCGTAAAGCTTGCCGGAGAAACCGGCACCTTGGGCACGCATCTTGATCGCCTGTTTCAGCAGACTTTTTCGGTCGCCAAAGAGGTGCGTTCACAAACCGCCATAGGCCAACAATCGATTTCCATGGCGGCCGCCTCGTTGCGTCTCGCAAATCGCTTGTTTGGCGATTTAAAAGAAGTGCGTCTTCTGCTCATCGGTGTGGGCGAAATGATCGAGCTTGCCGCCACACACTTTGCGGCGCAAAAACCCAAGCGCATTGTCGTTGCCAACCGCACGCTGGAGCGTGGCCAGGCGTTGGCGCAGCGTTTTGGCGCCACTGCGATCACGCTCAATGAGTTGACTGAACGCTTTCATGAATTCGATGCGATCATCAGTTCAACCGCCAGCATGCTGCCTATCATCGGCAAGGGCATGGTCGAAAGCGCGCTCAAGGCGCGAAGGCATCGACCCATGTTCATTGTTGATCTGGCGGTGCCGCGTGATGTTGAAGCCGAAGTCGCCGAGCTTGACGACGTGTTCCTTTACACCCTCGACAGTCTGGCTAAAATTGTCCAGGAAGGCGTCAGCGTGCGCGAATCAGCGGTGGTTGATGCAGAAAAAATCATCGAGCGCCGCGTGCTTGAATTTAGCGACTGGCTGGCCAAACGTGTTTCCGTTCCTGTGATTCAGGCGCTACGAAACCAGGCAGAGGGTTACCGCCAGAGTGAGCTGGTGCGTGCACAAAAATTGCTGGCCAAAGGCGTCGATCCCGCCAAAGTTCTCGAACAGTTCAGTCAAAGTCTCACCAACAAATTTCTGCATCATCCGCTGCAAGCATTAAATCTCGCCTCCGCTCAAGAACGCGATGAACTTGCGCGCGCGCTCGCCAAGCTTTATCCCGAGCCGAACGAAAGCGCCGCCCCAGCGGATAAAGAAACACAATGAAACAGTCGATCGCCAAGAAGCTTCAGTCACTGACAGAAAGATTGATCGAGCTCGACAAATTGCTCTCCGCCCCCGATGTGACCGGCGATATGGATCAGTACCGCAAACTCACGCGCGAACACGCCGATATTTCCCCGGTTGCCGAGCTGTACGAGCGCTACAAGGCCACCCAGCGTGATATGGCTACGGCGGAAGAAATGGCCAACGATACGGAGATGCGCGAGTTCGCCGACGCCGAAATCAAGACCGGCAAGGCGCTGCTTGAGTCTCTTGAGGTTGATCTGCAAAAACTCCTGCTGCCACAAGACCCCAACGATGATAAAAATATTTTTCTGGAAATTCGCGCTGGTACCGGCGGGGACGAGTCGGCCTTGTTTGCTGGCAATCTGCTGCGTATGTACACGCGCTTTGCTGAGCGCAACCGCTGGCAGGTGGAAATCGTTTCCGAGAGTCTGGGTGAAGTGGGCGGCTACAAGGAAGTCATCGCGCGCGTCCTGGGGCAAGGCGCTTACTCCAAGCTGAAATTTGAATCGGGCGGTCATCGCGTACAGCGCGTGCCCGATACTGAGACCCAGGGTCGCATCCACACCTCCGCCGCCACGGTCGCCGTCATGCCCGAGGCCGACGATATGAGCGGCGTGGTGGTCAACCCGGCAGACGTGCGCGTCGATACCTTCCGCGCCTCGGGCGCTGGCGGGCAGCATATCAACAAGACCGATTCTGCCGTGCGCCTGACGCACATTCCCAGCGGCATTGTGGTCGAATGCCAGGATGGCCGCAGCCAGCACAAGAATAAGGAGCAGGCGTGGCGCGTGCTGGCCGCACGTATCAAGGACAAGCAGATGCGCGAGCAGCAGGCCAAGGAAGCGGCTACGCGCAAATCGCTCGTCGGCTCGGGAGATCGCTCGGAGCGCATTCGCACCTACAATTTTCCGCAAGGCCGCGTCACCGACCACCGCATCAACCTCACGCTCTACAAGATAGACAGCATCATGGATGGCGATCTATACGAACTGAGCGGCGCGCTGGTATCGGAGCATCAAGCTGAGCTGCTGGCGGCGCTGGGCGAGGCCGCTTGATTGCGCGACGAACAGCGTGACTCACGCCATTACAGCCAGCGCGCTTAGCATTAGTGCAGCACTCAAAAGCGCGGCGCGCAAAATTGAACGCCGCGATGCCGAATATCTGCTGTGCCACGTACTGCAAACACAGCGCGCGCATCTTCTCGCCCACGCTGATGAGCGCCTCAGCGCCGAACGTGCGGCGCACTTCGAGCTTTTGGCAGCGGCGCGCGAACACGGCATGCCGGTCGCCTATCTGCGTGGCAAGCGCGAGTTCTATAGCCGCGATTTTATTGTCACCCCTGACGTGCTGATACCACGCCCCGAAACCGAGGTGCTGGTAGATCAAGCGCTGGCGTACCTCTCAGATGCACACACCCGAACTGCCCCATGGATTTTGGATCTTGGAACAGGTAGCGGCGCCATAGCGGTGACCCTCGCAATGGAAGTCCCGTGCGCACATATCGTCGCACTCGATGTGTCCGATGCCGCACTACGCGTGGCCGCTCAGAACGCGCGGCGTCACTTCGGGGAGGGTGCTGAAGACTGTAGCCTGTCTTTTCGCAAAAAAGTGCGTGATGATGCCGATCTAAGCAAATCACCTCCATATGCCGCACTCGATTTGGTGCAAAGCGATTGGTACAGCACGCTGGCCGGGAAAAAATTCGATCTCATCGTCTCAAATCCACCTTATGTCGCCGCGCAGGACCAGCATCTTTCGCAAGGCGATCTGCGTTTCGAACCGAAACTGGCGCTGACAGACCGCAGCGCAGATGGTCTGGGGTCGATCCGCACCATCATAGCTAGCGCACCGGCACACTTGAATTCCGGCGGATGGCTCCTATTTGAACATGGGTACGATCAGAAAAATGCCTGTAGTGAGTTGTTGTTGCAGCGCGGGTTTAAAGACATTATCAGCATCCCCGACTTGGCCGGAATTGCCCGCGTTGCAGGCGGTCGATGGGATCCTTAGCTTTTTTCTTGCGCCAATGCCCACACAATCTATACGCATGCCGACTGGCTTATAATTTGTTTATCACCATTCAAGTCACATAACAGGAGTATCACCATGAGCGCCCAAGACACCATACGCGAACAAGTCACCACTCACCCCGTCGTGCTTTACATGAAGGGCTCGCCGCAATTTCCGCAATGCGGCTTTTCTGCCTCCGCCACGCAGATCCTCAAGGCGTGCGGCGTGGATAAACCCTTTACCGTCGATGTACTGCAAAACCCTGACATCCGCCAGGGCGTCAAGGAATACGCCAACTGGCCTACCGTGCCGCAGCTTTACATCAATGGCGAATTTGTCGGGGGCTCGGACATCATGAGAGAGATGTACCAGTCGGGAGAATTGCAGAAACTGCTCGAGGTCGTCAAACTCCAGTAGTCGTTAAGGCGGCAGTTCTGGATATTTCTATCGTCCTGATACTCGCGGCGCTGTTTTTCGCCGTGGCCTTGCTCTACAGCAGCGTCGGGCACGCGGGCGCATCGGGTTACCTGGCCGCCATGGCTTTGCTAAGCGTTGCGCCGGAAGCGATGCGCCCCACGGCGCTGGTGCTCAATATCGTGGTCGCCGCCTTCACCACCTGGCGCTTCCGTGAAGCGCGGCATTTTCACGCCAAGGCGCTGGCGCCATTCCTGGCAGGATCGATTCCCTTTGCTTTTATCGGTGGAATGCTCAAGTTGCCGGTTAGTACCTACCAGGCGGCGGTGGGCGCCATATTGCTGGTTTCCGCAGCCCTTCTGGTGTGGCGCGCTTTTTCACCACTGGCGCTGCGTGGTGAAATCCCGCTAGGTGTTCGAACGCTTCCAGCAATTCTTATCGGTGTGGTAATAGGACTGCTCTCGGGGCTCACCGGCACCGGCGGCGGAATTTTCTTCAGCCCGATGATTTTGCTGCTCGGCTGGGCCGGACCCAAAGCCACGGCTGGCATCTCGGCGCCTTTCATCATGATTAACTCCATAGCCGGGCTGATGGGCGGCTCGCTGGTGGCGCACGACCTTCCCGAATCATTGCCTCTGCTCGCAGGCAGCGCCCTGCTCGGCGCCTTCATCGGCACCTGGCTAGGCATCAGAAAACTTTCCACGCGCGCTTTGCTGGTTACGCTAGCGCTGGTGTTGACACTCGCCGGGATCAAGTTGATCGTGCGGGCGCTGTAGTGTTGTAGGTTGAACGAAGCCGCTACGCGGAGAAGCCCCCTCGGCAATTGATTAAATTGCATAATTCATCCTCACCCCGAAAGGGATTTTCCACACTTTAGCATGA
>JAYWAM010000170.1:0-5633 GCA_043782425.1 Betaproteobacteria bacterium | reverse complement strand
CGCTGACGCTGACCACTGACGACAACATCGCATACCCACACCTGTGGCCACATGCCCGTCCGTGGCAGTTGAAGCGGACACAGCCGATGTTGCGTTGCGTGCCACACGCCGCGCGGGTGGGGCAACTGCTGGCCGAAGCAGCAGCGATTGAAAACGCTGCGTTGTCACGCTCGGTAGCAGGCAGTCGTTTGCCACAAACAATGCCCAATGACTGGGCAGCCGCAGCGTAATTTCATGAGCATTCCATCGTGACCACTGCGAACAACGCCTTGCCTCCAGTTGGCAAACGCACACCCCCGGTTTCGCTGGGTTTTCCGATGCTGGCCGTTGCGGTTACCCTCATTGCGACGGTGGTGCTGGTTTTCAGCAACCCCGCTCATGAGGTGACCGTGAGCGCAGAAAAAGATCGATTGCATGCGCTGGCTTCGCGCGATATCCGTTTTGAAGATCAGCCGGACGGCAGCATTCGCGTCATTGATGCGAAGCTACGCGAGCAGATCGCGCTGGTTGCGCCCGCAAGCAACGGCTTCTTGCGCGGCGCGGTGCGCGGCCTGGTGCGCGAAAGAAAGCTGCAGGGAATGGGCGTTGAGGTACCGTTCACGCTCGCTGTCCTGGCCGACGGTCGCCTGGTGTTGCACGACGGCGCGACGGGCTACGAGATTGATCTCGCCTCATTTGGCTCGACCAACGCGGCCGTTTTCTCCAAATTGCTTGCGCCCCCGACAACGCCCTGATGTACGCCTTTTGTTTAAGCCGTTTGACACGCCACCAGTTCAACGAGCGACACAACGTTGAGCCAGCCCATATCGCGCAGGCGCGCAACGATCAAGACGTGCGCAGGTGCCTTGCTGTCGAAGCCGGTCAGTCATCGCTAGTGAATCTGCGGCCAGCCGATATCTTGGGCGGAACATCGCAGCATGCAGATTTCAGCATGCAGAAACCATTGCTACAAAACATGCATCTTGCGTCCACTGGGTTATCAGAACAGCAAATGATTTAACGAGCTTGAACGCAATCGATATTTTTGGTGCCACCGCGTACACCGTGCTTATATGGTGGTTATGCACGGGCGTGATCTTTTATCTGGACGGTCTGCCCAGACGAACTTATTGGCTGAGCATAGGTGTGGCCACCTTCATTGCCACATGCGCCATGATCGGCGTCATCGCTTCCAGCCGGGTTGACTCTTCCCCCAACGCCTACGTGGCATTTACTTGCGCGGTATTGATTTGGGGTTGGCAGGAGATGCTGTTTCTGATGGGCGTGCTGGCGGGGCCGTCAAAAGCGCCGCTTCCGGACGGCGTATCGGAAACGGTGCGATTCAAGCTTGCCGCACGCGCGGTTATTCATCATGAACTGGCGCTGCTTGGTGTCGGTCTCTTGATATTACTGCTGACGTGGCGCTCGCCGAATCAAGTCGGCGGCGCGACCTACATGCTGCTTTGGCTCATGCGGCTATCGGCAAAGCTCAATCTGTTTGTTGGCGTTCGCAACACGTATGCACATCTTTTGCCTGCGCACATTGCTTATCTGGGTAGCTACTTCCGGCAGCGCGCTACCGTCTCGAAATTTTTCGTGGGTTCCACGACGTTCGCTGCGTTGTTGACCGTTTCGCTCTGGCTGCTGGTAGCGCACGAAACGTCGCTTGTGTTGTCACAAACCGGCGCGGCAATAGTGGCATCGCTCATGACGCTGGCGGTTATTGAGCATTTGTTTCTGGTGCTCCCGATTCCGATGGAGCGACTGTGGCGCTTGGTGCTGTCAAATAGAGGTCAAGGCAAGGCAAAGCGCAGATCGCCACCCGCGAGCGAAGCAACAGCAAATATCGCCGCCATCGACTTATCGTCCGTTGGAAAATGATCCAAGCTTCGTTAAACCAGTAGCATCGTTGATGAATCGTGTTGACTAAATCGAGATCAATCGCGTTCAGCCATACGTTAATTTAGACCTCAAGCAAAACCAGGAGTGCATCATGATTGCAAAAACACGTCGCCAGTTCGTTCAAATTTTTCCGCTGGTCAGTCTCGGCCTTCTTGCCGGTTGCGGTGATCAAAAGCCTGCTAGCGTCGCTGCTACGCCCCCACCGCCTGCACCTGCGCCCGCCCCCACACCGGTGGCCGCAGCAGCTACCGCGACGCCAGCTCCAGCAGCACCCGCCGGCAATTTACCAATGGTTGCCGCTGACGATGCAACCGCCGTTTCACTTGGTTACGTTAGTGACGAAACCAAGGTCGACAAGGTAAAGTATGCGCAACACGTTGCGGGCAACCGTTGCGGTAATTGCGCGCTATTTCAGGGCGCGGCCAGTACTGCCTCGGGTCCGTGCCCGCTGTTCCCCGGCAAGCAGGTGTCCGCAGCGGGTTGGTGCAGCGCTTACGTCAAAAAGGCTGCTTAAACCAACTTAGTGCACGGTCGGGAAGCGGGCGCGAAACGTTGCGCTCGGCTTGAGGGTGCTACGCTAGTCGTCTAATAACAACACTCCTAGCGAATTCCTTGCAGTCCTCTCTCAGTATGACCCCGCTCGAGCGCCGTGCGAGCGGCTGGCTCGCGAGCATCGTCGCGCTTCGCCTCTTCGGCCTGTTCATCATCCTGCCTGTTTTTGCGATCTACGGACGCGACTTGCCGGGCGGCCACGAACCGTATCTCATCGGCCTCGCAATCTCCATTTATGGCTTCACGCAGGGCCTGTTCCAGCTTCCTTTCGGTGCGGCATCGGACCGCTTCGGGCGTAAGCCCGTCATCATTGTCGGTCTCATTGTGCTTGTCATCGGTAGCGTGGTTGCGGCGTTGGCGACAACCATTACAGGCGTCGTTATTGGCCGAGCGCTGCAAGGCGCAGGCGCAGTAAGTGCGGCGGTTTCCGCGTTCATTGCCGATTCAACGCGCGACGAAGTGCGCACCAAAGCGATGGCCACCGTTGGCGCAACCGTTGGCATCACGTTCGCCATCGCGTTGGTTATCGCGCCACCGCTCACCGCTTGGATCGGGTTGTCCGGCGTTTTCTGGATCACCGCTGCTCTCGCGCTATGCGGCATTTTGGTCGTAGCTTGGATCGTTCCCGATGCGCCGCTGAACCCACCCGCCGCCGAGCCAGTACGACGCGGCGATGTACTGTTTGACCCGCAATTGCTGCGCCTCAATGTCGGCGTGTTCGTCACCTTCATCTGCCAAACCGCCATCTTCGTGGTGGTCCCGACGCTGCTCGTGGAGCGTGGCATGTTGCCCGCACCGCAGCACTGGATGGTCTACGCTCCGGTTATGGTGGTCTCGTTCGCGGTGATGATTCCGCCAATGCTTGCCGCCGAGCGCCGCGGCAAAGTGCGCGAGGTGTTTCTCGGGGCCATTGTGACGATGCTGGTCGCCATGCTGATCGCGCCGTTCGCGGTGAACGCGGCGCTGGCTGGCATCGTCATCTTCCTGCTGCTGTTTTTTATTGCGCTGAATTTGCTTGAGGCGTTGCAACCATCCCTTGTTTCCCGCCTGGCACCACCCCATCTGAAAGGTTTCGCGATGGGCGTGTACAACACCACGCAGGCCTTTGGGCTTGCGCTGGGCGGAATTCTGGGCGGGACGCTGGCAAAGCGATTTGGCGATAATGCAGTGTTCTATGTCTGTGCGGGTCTAACCGCGCTTTGGTTCGTGGCGGCCTGGAATATGAAGCCTCCGAGTCGGGTGACTACCAAGTCAGCCTACCTTGAGCAAAGTGAAACCGCCAGGTAAAAATTAGAGGAGAAAAGCTATGGCTTCAGTGAATCGCGTCACCTTATTAGGTAACGTTGGGCAAGACCCCGAAATGCGCTATCTGCCTAGCGGCGAGGCAGTCGCAAAATTTTCAATCGCCACCACGGAGACGTGGAAAGACAAGGCTGGCGGCAAACAGGAACGCACCGATTGGCACCGCGTGGAATTCATAGGTCGCACGGCAGAAATCGTCGGGGAATACGTCAAGAAGGGCCGTCAGGTCTATGTCGAAGGCAGCGTGCGATACGACAAATGGACGGACAAAGAGGGCGTAGAAAAAACGCTGACCAAGATCAAGGGCGACAAGCTGACGCTCCTGGGAAGCCGTGACGGCGCTGGCGGTGCTGGCGGCGGCGACAGCGCGTACGACGACAATGAACGCAGCAGCGAACGCGGCGGCGCAACGCCACGCTCAACCGGACAGCCGATGGGCTCGGGGTCTTCGTCAGGTGCAAGCGCGCCCAAAAAAGCCAAGCTCGACGATTTCGACGACGATATTCCGTTTTGAGCGACCCTCGTTGCGCAACAGCTTTTGCGCGATAAGCCCGCTGAACATGGGCTCGCGAAAGTTTATCTCGGTTACCGATATTAGTAAAATCATGCCTGTAGCCCGTTAAGAACCGGGGGTTCAGCATGAAGCTGTTATCTATCTTCAGGTCGATCGCCGCTCCCAGCGCCTCGGCGCGAATGCCACGATGGTGGATTTGCGCGCGTTGCCACGTGCTAGCGACAACGAAACATTGATCTCGCTGAGAACCGCCGCGCTGCCGCAGCATTCGTGGTGCTCAAAACCGAACCAAAACCGGTGTGCGGACAATTGTTCGACCCCGTCGATGTATTTCAGCCGGGTAGCGAATACGAAGACGGCGTGCTGCTGCACAGGCAGGCCAACGATTTGCTTTAGTGCGCGCGGCAATTGGCGCAGTTGCCGGTTGTGTTTTCAGTGCGCAAATTGGACGCGTTGCGCGCAGGGCTGATATATGTCGACGAATACTTGATGACAAGTGCGCGTTCCTAAACGTCAGCTATCAGCTTTTTGCTGAAACCGCAGACAGATAAGGATTAGCGTGCGTTTTATCCATATATCAACTATTGAAAAAAAACGCACTTAGACCAATTAGAATGGGCGCAGCAGCAAAAAGCTGTGTCAAAAAAATAATTGCTGTTCAGGTGTCCGAAATCACAATTTGCGTCGTGATTGTTGCGGTCATACCGAGCATCGCTGTTGCGGAGCAATATTTCTCTTTGGAAAGCCTCACGGCGCGCTCGACCGCCGCCGGATCAAGGCCTATTCCGGCGATGTTGAAGGTAAGTTTGATGGCGGTGAACACTTTCGGGTCCACGTCGGCACGTTCAGCTTCAGCATCGACATGCAAGCGGGTAAATTTCTGCCGCGATTTGTTCAGCATCAGCACCACATCAAATGCCGTGCAGCTTGCGGCGCCAGCAAGCACTAACTCCATCGGGCGAGGGCCCGTGTTTCTGCCGCCGTGTTCCGGCGCGCCGTCTATAACAACAGCGTGACCCGATCCGGTTTCAGCCACAAATTGAACATTGTCTATCCACTTGACCGTTGATTTCATACGCACTTTCATCGATTCATAATTAAGTAGAGTAACTGTCCTACCGCAAAACCGGCAAAACCCTACAAAAGCCGGTTGACTTGTGCAGTGCAGCATGCTTAAATTCATTCATCGCCTGCTTCCTCCTCCTTTGCAGGCGACTGGTGTCTGTCCTTCCTCCTCCTTTGGTAAGACATCATTAACGGCAAGCCTTCGGGCTTGCCGTTTTCTTTTGTGCCTCCGTGCTGCAATTGCTAAGGTCGCGCACGGTCGCTTTGCTCGCCAAAGTACCACTTTACCGCTATACTCGGCGGCTGATCGTTGCTTGCT
>JAYWAM010000169.1:0-2130 GCA_043782425.1 Betaproteobacteria bacterium | reverse complement strand
AAATAATCCGCATCGCCGCGTGCGATACCGGGTGCGCCCATCAAGATATGCGCCTGCGTCGCGGGGTGCGGAATGCGTTGCACGCTCGCTGCGGTGAGCGGCGCCACCTGGGGCAAGTCTGCGCCGACACTGCTTGCCGGTAGTTTTGCGGTGAGTTGTTCGGCAATGGCTTCGGCTTCGGCCCGCGTCACATCGCCGATCATGGCGACGACTGCGCCGCTGGCCGCATAGTGCTGTTGGTAAAAACGCTCGACATCGGCGCGCGTGAGTTTGCTCACCGTACCAATATCGCCGTCTCCCACCAAGGCGTAGGGATGCGCGCCATACACGGCTTTGAAAAAGGCTTTGTTGGCGATGCTCTCGGGCCGGGTTTCCGCTTCCTTGAGCGCCGCCAGGGTGCGGGTTTTCTCCCGTTGCAATATTGCATCGGGGAAATCCGGCGCATGCAACACCTTCGCCATAATATCTAGCGCTTGATCGCGTTCGCGCTTGGACGACAAAGTGCGCAAACTATAGCCCGCGCGATCGGGGTCGAAACTCGGCCCCATTTCTGCGCCGACATCCGCCAACCGATTGGCGATCACGTCCTCACTCATTCCGCCCGCGCCGAGTTGCATCATGCCCACGGTCAAACTGGCGCGTCCGGCCTCTTCTAGCGTATCGCGCCGGCTACCGGCATCGACCTGCACCGCAACATCCAGCATGGGCAGGTCATGGTTCTCTACGAATAATACTTTTGCACCACTCTTGGCTTGCCAGTGCTGAATTTGCACGCCAGCGTGGGCAGGCAAGGCACCCAAAAGCAAAACGCTAAGTGCGAAAACGCTGCGGCGCAGCACCACCAATGAGCACGGGCTGATTCCCCGCCGAACCAATGCACGCTTGTTGTCCACAATATCCTCTCGCAAATTTATACTTCCGATTACGCTCTGGGCCTGCGCGACACCGCGCATCAATTTATTGCTCATGCGGCATTCCTTTCGGCGGCGCTACCGGCTTTTTCCCGACTAAGGACTGCGGGTCTAGCGTGCCCACGGTAAGATCGTCGTCGATTAAATATTTTTTCGCGGCAGCTTGCACCTGACTCGCGGAGACGGCTTTCAGCTTGGCGATGCGTGTATCGATATCGCGGTAGCTTAAGCCGGCAGTTTCCATTTCGCCGATTTGCATCGCTTGATAGAACACCGAATCGCGCTGGTACACTTGGGACGCGATCACCTGCGCCTTGATCCGCTTTAGCTCTTCCTCGGTAATGCCATCGCGCTTGACCTTGTCCAGCACGGTGCGGATCGCGGCCTCCACGTCCGCCACCGTCTTGCCTTCGCTCGGCGTGGCGTCGATCACGAATAAACCCGGGCCGCGCTGCACGCTATCGTAACCGGCGTCCACATCCACCGCGACCTGCGATTCGCGCACCAGCGCGGTGGGCAAGCGTGCGGCAGCGTTGGCGGAAAGCACGCCGGTGAGCATTTCCAGTGCATACGGCTCGCTATCCTGCGCTGCATTGCGCAGCACGGGCACTTTCCACGCCATCAATAAATACGGCAGCTTGGCTGGGGCTTTCACCACAATCCGCCGCGTGCCGAGTTGTGGCGCTTCTTCTTGCGTCTTGCGCAAGGGCAAGGGCCGCGCCTTGAGTGGGCCGAAATATTTTTGAGCGAGTTTGAATACGTCATCCGCTTTCACGTCGCCCGCCACCACCAGCACGGCGTTGTTCGGCGTATACCAACGCTCATACCAAGCACGCGCGTCTTGTACCGTCATATGTTCCAGATCGTCCATCCAACCGATCACCGGCCAATGGTAGGGACTGGATTGAAAAGCCGTCGCCATCAATTGCTCATACACCAGTGAGTGCGGCTTGTCGTCAGTGCGCCAGCGGCGTTCATTGCGCACTACTTCCATTTCCTTTTCGAATTCGGGCTTCGACAAGACCAGATTATGCATGCGGTCGGCTTCCAGCTTGAACGCCAACGCGAGCTTGGATTTTTCCAGGGTCTGGAAATAGGCGGTTTGATCGTGATTGGTAAATGCGTTCTCGCGCCCGCCCGCCGCCGCGATTTGTTTGGAGAACTCGCCCGCCGGCACGTGCTTCGTGCCCTTGAACATCATGTGCTCCAACAAATGCGC
>JAYWAM010000168.1:0-2132 GCA_043782425.1 Betaproteobacteria bacterium | reverse complement strand
TTGGCGTTATTTTGATCAATGGTGTAGGTGAAACCTGCCATCGGGCCTTTTCCTACCGCCTGAATTTTATAGGTGGTGGCAGATACGTCTACAGCCAGGCAGTCAAAGTCGAAATATTTACTGGTGGCTGTATCCAATTGGCAAGCGGTCGGGTTGGGGTCGGTGAGCAAAGTAGCGTAGGTGCGGTTATCCTGAAAATACTGCTCTGCCTGTACGCGCTTCCCGGCGAGATTCGAAGTGGCATCAGGAATTCTGCCGCGAATGACATAATCCCCATAGGCGGGAATGGCTATCGCCGCCAATATGCCGATAATCGCCACGACGATCATTAATTCAATTAAGGTAAAGCCTTCGGTTTTCGCTTTCATGTACTTTTCCTCTTTTGTATGGCGTTATGATGCAAAAGAAACTAGCGCATTTCCATCAGCAGCAGATAATCGGCATTTGACGCCGGATGAGCGGTAAAAGGATAGGTATTTCAACGACCTTCCAGGCGCTTAAGAAGACCAAGCCGAACCCAGGTAGGACTGAATCAGGCCCGTCTAGGCGAGTCCTTTAGGCAGAGGGAAGGTTATCGACTCGCTGATTCCCTCCAGTTCGCGCACGCGCGTAGCGCCCATTGTCTTTAGGCGAGTGATGACTTCTTTCACCAACACCTCCGGCGCTGAAGCGCCAGACGTTACGCCCACTGATCTTTTCCCGGTGATCCACTCCGGCTTGAGTTCGCTCGCACTATCCACCTGATAAGTCTCGCAACCCATATCCTGCGCCAGCTCCCGCAGGCGATTGGTGTTGGAGCTGTTGCTCGAGCCCACCACGATCACCACTTCGCACTTCGGCGCCATGAACTTCACCGCGTCCTGACGGTTTTGTGTGGCGTAGCAGATGTCGTCTTGCTTCGGGCCGACGATATCGGGAAAGCGTTGTTTGAGTGCGGCGATGATTTTCGCGGCGTCATCGACGGATAGCGTGGTCTGGGTCACATAGGTGAGCTTCTGCGCATTTTGCACGCGCAGCTTTTCAACGTCGGTCTCGGTTTCAACCAGATACATGTTGCTTTGCGATTGCCCCATCGTGCCCTCAACCTCGGGATGGCCTGCGTGGCCGATCATGATGATCTCGTAGCCTTCGGTGTGCTTTTTCATCACCTCAACGTGCACTTTTTTTACCAACGGGCAAGTGGCATCAAACACTTTCAAGCCGCGCGCATCGGCTTCGCTGCGTACCGTTTTTGATACGCCATGTGCTGAGAAAATCACCGTGCTGCCAGAGGGGATTTCGTCCAGCTCATCGACAAACACCGCGCCTTTCTTACGTAAATCTTCCACCACAAATTTATTGTGCACAATTTCGTGGCGCACGTAGATCGGCGCGCCGTGCTGCTCAAGGGCGCGCTCGACGATGGCGATGGCGCGGTCAACGCCCGCGCAAAAGCCGCGTGGATTGGCGAGCAGAATTTCGGTTTCAGTCGATGCCATACCACGCCTTGTCAGTGATTTGCTTCGGAAGGCTGTTCCGCTGATTGCGCAGCAGGTTTGCGGAAGCTATCCAATATTAGCAACATCGCTCCTATGCTGATAGCCGAATCGGCGACATTGAATGCGGGGAAGGCGTGTCCAGAGGCGTGCACTTGAATGAAGTCCACGACATGGCCGAGCACCACCCGATCATAAAGATTGCCCATCGCCCCGCCCAGCACCAGCGCCAGCGCAATACACAGCAGACGATTCTGCGGGTGACGGCGCATCATCCACAGCAAAAAGATTGTGATCACCACACTGATGGCAATAAAGAATTCGCGCTGCCAGCCGCCTGCATCGGCCAAAAAGTTGAACGCCGCACCAGTGTTGAACGCCAGCACCAGATTGAAGAACGGCGTAATCACTACTGTTTCACCAGGGGCGAGTGATTTTTGTATGATTGCCTTGGTGAGCAGATCGAGTGCAATCACCAGCGCGCTGACGGCAAGCCAGCGCCACCAGGGGCGAACAGAAGATGTTGTGGTCATGGCTTGGGGCCTCTACTTCCCGTTTTCATTTCAAACGAAACAAATTTCATATCTCAACTATTAGATATTAATATGGGCTGCGCGAAATCTGAAATATTCGTCGTCCCAGCGAAGGCTGGGACCC
>JAYWAM010000167.1:0-2141 GCA_043782425.1 Betaproteobacteria bacterium | reverse complement strand
CAAACGCGATCACAAACGTCTTGCCGCGAAAGCCGTGGATATACGGCGCAGCCGCGCGGAACCATTCAACAAAGTCGGTGGTTTTTTTCACCTGCGCTTACCTGAAGTGTCAAAGGCTTAAGTTTAATGGGATTTGGGCGAGATGAACCACCAACATACCGCGGTTGATAAAACATCTGTTGCGGCAAACTCAATAGAGACAAGGGCAATGTTTGGGGCACCGAAGAGCGCCGTAGGAGCAATACCCGCCACAACACCGGCACCAGTTGCGGATGGAACCCGAAATCAGCGAGTACCGCTCAGCCCTAGGACAATGGCCAACCTACTATCAAAAAGACCGCAAACAGGAACGCTCCTTTCCTCACACCTTTCAGCCACCGCCGGACGCGGCTGGCTGAAATGATTGGTTAGCCATCTCTTCGGCAACCAAGCGGAGTGCGTAAAGCATGCCAAAAAGCTCATCTGGGTGATACCGAAATGTTGCATCCTCAATTGGAGCCCCCGCATCGAGCCATTGTTTACCTAAAGCGGCGTACTGCTCTTCAGTAAGTGAATCGTAACGCTCATACGGATAGCGCAGGGCGATAAAGTTTCTTCCCCACTCCTTGAGAACTGAGATGGCATCCCTTGATAAAATCGAAGGACCAATACGCTCACCCGCTAGCTTCAACAGCCGGCTCTGCAGATGTGTCGGGAGCGCCTGAAATATCTTCTCATACGCATGCCTATGCTTTGACTTCTCTTGGAGCACCACTTCGTGGACTAGCTTTAGCAAGAGCTCTAGCCCCAACAACTGTAGAAGGTGAACAGAGTCTGACGGTGCATCAATAGCACTAGCTCTGTAAAGCACTTCCGCATCCGTCAATCGCTGAAGCGCTTCACGATGCATAATGCGAAAACGAAGGGTGCTCATCAGATGGCTAACGACGACTGAATCAATTGGCGACTGTTTTTTACGCGATAAAGAGTAACTTAAAAATCCCCCCACGCCATCTGCATCGCCGCCAGCGCCGCCAGCGCCGCAGTCTCCGTGCGCAACACACGCTGGCCGAGCCGCACCGCTATCGCATCGGCGGATTCGAGTGCGGCGATTTCTTCGGGTTCGAAGCCGCCTTCGGGTCCAGCGACTAGAATTTGCAAGCCTTGCGCTTCGGGCAAATCTGCCAATCTCGCGCTGGCTTGCGGCGATAAAAACAGCAGTCGGCCGGTGGGGCGCTGCGCGAGCCAGTTCGCCAGCGACAAGGGCTGCGCGACAACTGGCACATGATTGCGGCCGCTTTGTTCGCATGCGCTATTGACCACACCTTGCCAGTGCGCGACGCGCTTGTCGGCGCGCTCGCCGGCGAGTTTGACGACGCTGCGTTTGGCGGCGATGGGTTGAATCGCAGTTACGCCGAGCTCGACGGCTTTTTGCAAGGTGTAATCCATACGCTCGCCGCTCGAAATGCCTTGCGCGAGCAGCACCTGCAACGGTGATTCGCAGTCGGTATCTTCAAATGCGGTTACCCGCACTGCCACTTCGTCTTTGCGGATGTGTTCGATGCGCGCTGCGTAGGCGCCGCCTTGGCCGTTGAATAACTGCAGCGTATCGCCGTGGCTCAGACGCAATACCCGGACAGCGTGGCGTGCAGCGCCGGGCGGCAGCAAAAACTGCGCGCCCAATGCCAATTTTTGCTCGATGAAAAAACGCGGTCGGGACATCTTGGTATTATGCCGGGATTCCCCCAACCCTTGGACGCGCTGCCATGGTTTCACTGACTACTCCTGTATGCGACTTTGGCTGGAAGGCGCCGGATTTTGCGCTGCCCGGCGTCGACGGCCAAACCTGGAAGCTCGCCGATGCAATGGGCCCCAATGGTTTGCTGGTAATGTTCATCTGCAATCACTGCCCGTATGTGCAGGCGATTCGCCCGCGGCTAGTGCGTGATATCGCCGAACTGAAGCAGCACGGCATTCATGCTATTGCAATCATGTCGAACGACCCGACCGATTACGCGGAAGACTCGTTCGACAACATGCAGCGCGTCGCGCTGGAATTCGGTTTTCCGTTTCCGTATGTGATCGACGCTACGCAGCAGGTGGCGCAGGCGTATGGCGCGGTGTGCACGCCGGATTTTTTTGGCTTTAATCGCAATTTCGAA
>JAYWAM010000166.1:0-2147 GCA_043782425.1 Betaproteobacteria bacterium | reverse complement strand
AGCGCCGCATTCATACCAGCCTTGCCGGCTTGGGCGCATCCACGCTCAATCTTTCCGGGCCTGCCGTGCTGTGCATCGGCGAAGTTTTCCGCGTATCGGCAGCCAGCAGCCACGAAGTATTGCTGCGTGAACTGCATGCCTCACGTTCTCTGGCCCGCTAGCATTGCCAGCTTCGGTCATCTGCTGACGTTGCAGCTCAGGGCAAACCAATTTTGAATAAATCTGCAAACCGAATCGCATGTCAGCTGAAATCGCCAATCACACCGCTATTGCCGAAACGGCCAAAACCATCCTGAGCCGCGCCGCTGAGCGCGGTGCCGTCAAGGCACTGCCCTATGCCGGCGAAGTCACACCGGAAGAAGCCCACAGCCTGCTGCGTCTGGGCAAGGCCAAGGTCGTCGATATCCGCAGCCGTTTCGAACATGAATTCATCGGCCGCATTCCCGATGCTCGCCTGGTGGAATGGCGGCATTGGCCGAGCGGCGAGGCGAATCCAAAATTCCTCGAACAGCTGTCCAGCGTGTTCGACAAGGACGAAGTGCTGCTGATGCTGTGCCGCAGCGGCGTGCGCTCGCACGGGGCGGCGCAGGCAGCAGCAGCGGCCGGTTATGCGCAAGCCTACAATATCCTCGAAGGATTCGAAGGCGATCTGGATGCTGAGCACCATCGGGGTAAGCTGGGTGGCTGGCGCAAGCGCGGCCTGCCTTGGGTACAGTCTTGAGTTGCAACCAATCCTCTGCGGCAGGGTCATACTTGGCTACAGCGCAACGCGCTAATTCAAGGAGAAGCATATGAGTTTACGTTTAGGCGACATTGCGCCTGATTTTGTGCAGCAATCCACTAAAGGCGAAATCAGTTTTCATAAATGGCTGGGCGATTCCTGGGGCGTGCTGTTTTCGCATCCCAAGGATTTCACCCCGGTGTGCACCACGGAGCTGGGCGCCACCGCGAAGCTTAAAGGCGAATTTGCCAAGCGCAATGTGAAGGTGCTGGCGATCAGCGTCGACGACGTCGATTCGCATAACAAGTGGCTTGGGGATATCGACGAAACCCAGAATACGCATGTCGATTTTCCAATCCTGGCCGACCCGGACCGCAAGGTCTCGAACCTCTACGACATGATCCATCCGAATGCGAACGATACGCTGACGGTGCGCTCGGTATTCATCATCGATGCCAAGAAAAAAATCCGCACTACCTTCACCTATCCGGCCAGTACCGGGCGCAACTTCGATGAAATCATTCGCGTCATCGATTCATTGCAACTGACCGATAGCCACAGCGTCGCCACGCCGGCCAACTGGAAAAACGGCGATGATGTCATCATCGTCAACTCGCTGCAGGACGCGGAATTGATCAAGCAGAAGTTTCCCAAGGGCTTCAAGGCGGTGAAGCCTTATCTGCGCATCACGCCTCAGCCGAATCGTTAAAGGCTGAACTTTTGGCGTTGACGTTTCTTGAAGCCAGGCAATAGCCAAGTGCCCAAACAGTCGACCGGGGTAAGCGCGCCACATTCTGCTTACCCTGCAGGGTCCACCAGCATAAGAAGGCGCGGATCGCCATTTGGCGCGGCTCCTGGCGCAAAAATGGCTGAAGATGCCCGCCAAATGGCGTTCTACGTTTTTTTCAGTGGCGGAGCTAGTCTCGCACCATGAGCATATTGACCTTCGATAGCAGCACATCGACATCGAACGGCTTGGTGAGGTAATCGGTAAAGCCGGCGCTACGCGCGCGCTCGACTTCATTGGTCATCGCATTTGCCGACAAGGCGATGCAGGGAATGGCGGCAAGATGCGGATCGGCGCGCAAATGTTTCACAACCTGATAGCCATCGAGCCCCGGCAGGTTGATGTCGAGCAAAATCAAGTCTGGTTTCAGCTTGGCCGCAGCGGCAAGTCCTGATTCGCCATCGATAGCGATTTCGAGATGGATTCTCGGATCCAGCTTCAACGTCTCCTTCACCAGCTCCACATTGGCCGGATTGTCCTCAACATAGAGCACGGTAAACCGCGGGCCATTGGCGGCTATCGACCCTGTCGGCGGCTTTATCGCAGTTTGCTTTCCCGTCTCGCCCGCGCCCGGTGCAGCACGCGCAAATCTGAGCGTAAACGTGGTGCCTTCACCCGGCTTGCTGGCGACTTCAATGG
>JAYWAM010000165.1:0-2158 GCA_043782425.1 Betaproteobacteria bacterium | reverse complement strand
CCGAAAAATACAGTTTGGCAAAATCGTTGATCTTATCGCGTTGACGTACTTTATCCCCGGCCAAACCAACTAGTGAGCCGACGTATATCGAAAACCTGTCCTCTTTCGGCCGATCGAGACTGACTGTAGGCTGCGCTTGCGCCCAGGCACGATAGAACAGTAATAGAAATCGATGATGGAATACGTCGAGGAATCGCACAAACGTCGGATCGTTTGCATGAAACAGCCGATCGCGCGCGTGTTCGGTTAGATGTAGCGGCAGCGGGCCATTCGGTCCGAGCAAACCGAAAAACCGCACTTCCAGGCGCCCCACACGGTCAGCCGTGGCGGGAACAAACGCGGATAAGGTCGCAGGAGCGAACGTCATTGACGGCTCTTGCGCAAGCCGGATGGGCTCGTCGAGCGGGCGCATACCTTTACCCAGCCTGGGTTTGTCGGCGTAGAAGCATTCCATGCGCCGCAAGGTCTGATAGAAATCCAGCTTGAACGGCTGTTCCGCCATTAGGCGAAAGAACGCTAAACGATCGGGCGATTCCCGCATCGCGCCCTCCAGCGCATGACTTCGCCGCGCTCGCGTGAAACCAGCACGGTTTCCGTAAACGCGTTAAGCGAGACATATCGCGCAAAAAATTTTTCCATGACGCTGCCGAACAGGAATGCGCTGCTGCCTTGAAACGCCAGTTCTTCCAACTCCAGCGTAATCTCCAGACCGCGCCCAAATGATATCGGTCCGGGCATCGGCAAACGTCGCACCAGTCGCTTTACCCGTACCGAGCGCACGCCTTCAATTTGTTTCTTGATCCCGGCATCCGCGTTCACGGCATACAGTTCCAGTATTTCGCGCAGCACTGATGCGCCTTCGCGTTCTGTCGTATCAAGCAGGGTTAAATAATTAAGCGATAAATGACTGACAAATTGCCATGCTATCGCCCCCTCGGAAAGCGGTGAATACGGCTTAGATGGCCCCTTGATGCTGCGAATGCTGACCATAGGCGCAGCGCTGTCGAGGTTGAAATCTGTTTTACCGAGACCGAGCGGCATTGACAGCGGCAAGTCGCGATTGGTGCACAGCGTGGTAATGGCGAGCTGCCTCAGGTCGCTGCGAAAAGGCGCCTCGTCAGGATCAACCAAGGAAATAAACACTTCGCTGCCCACGTAGCTCGAGCGCGCCCCGCTGCGCTTCTGCGCGACTGACCTCAAGCGCGGTTCGCGGCTGAGTGTGAAATATGCGTTATGAGACGTATCTTCCTCGTGGTAGGCCGCATAAAACGGCATAAACGGCTGCTCACTATCCTGTCCGACGCCGTAGCCTGTCACTGCGGTAACTTCGTGCACCTCAAAATCCATAGGCCGGGTGCGGTCCACGACGACATGATATTCGTGGTTAGCCTCCGCTAAATGGATGCGGTCGGTACGCTTCGGAAACAGATTCACAGCGGGGGCACAGAACAGTGAAAAATTTCCGGCATCCACCACACTTTCTAACGCGGGGTCCCCGCGTTGAAACAATATTACAACTTCAAGTTCGTCGCCGTCGTGCTTCGCAATGACCGGTAACAGTTTGTCGATATCAACAAACAGGAAGCGTTGCGGAAGCGCGAAATATTCTTGAATTAGGCGATAGCCTTGGAAATTGCGTAAGCTCACCGGCAATAGCGCTTCTTCGTCGCCATAGCCGGCGCAATTGACATGCTGCGGCGCAAGATAGTGGCGCCATGGCCAGGGTTTGATCACCGGTGCCGCTACCACCCCAAGACAGGCGCCACCGATGAGTTCATGTAAGCGATAGGCGATTTCGTCACTGCCCGAGAGAAAAAGCCGCAAGCGGTCTAACGTCAGTTGATTGAACTTGATGCCCGGAGCGGTCTTGAGCCGCAGACGCACACCGCCTTTTATTTTGGCGCCGATGGGAAGGGTCGCCAAAGGCAAATCGGGCGCAAAAGAGAAATATTCGGCATGTGCAATTTCGATGGGCCACAACGTCACATCCTGCGCCGTCCGAAACTCGCACGCGGTCATATCACCCTTGCCGAGCAGGCTGCGCATACTGCTACCACGCGGGATAGTGAATCCGGTCGCGAGATTTGCATCTGAGAGGTCGGGGTTAAATTGCGCCACCAGCATCGCGGGCGTGGGTGCCAAATAATTGGGATAAACG
>JAYWAM010000164.1:0-15244 GCA_043782425.1 Betaproteobacteria bacterium | reverse complement strand
CCAAGATCGCCTGGCTGCGCGAGGTCATCGAGTGGAAGCACGAGCTCGCCGCATCGGGCGGCATCAGCGCTAAAGTGCGCGAGGACTTGTTCGAGGACAGCGTGTATGTGCTCTCGCCGCAAGGGCGCGTTGTGGAACTGCCGGCCGGTTCGACGCCGGTGGATTTTGCCTACCATATTCACACCGATCTGGGCCATCGCTGCCGTGGCGCCAAAATTGACGGTCATATCGTTCCGCTCAACACTGCGCTGAAAAACGCGCAGTGCGTGGAAATCATGACCATCAAGAGCGGTGCGCCGAGCCGTGATTGGCTTAATCGCGAGCTGGGTTTTCTCGCCAGCTCGCGCGGGCTGGCCAAGGTACGGCAGTGGTTTAACAAGGAATCGTTCGAGCAGGACCTGGCCGATGGCCGCGCCTTGCTGGAAAAAGAATTACAGCGCGCCGGGCAGACCAGCCTCAAGCACGAAACCGTGGCGCAGCGTTTCAGTCATGACAAGGTGGACGAGTTTCTTGCTGCGCTCGGGCGTGGCGAGATCACGCCGCATCAGGTGGAAAGCGCGCTGCGTGTTAAGCCTGCGGCAGCGCCGCAAGCGCTGCTTCCCGTGGCGCAGCCCGACAAGCCCAGCTCTTCGGGCGTGCTGGTGCTGGGCGTGAATAACATCGCCACGTTGATCGCCAAGTGCTGCAAGCCGGTGCCGCCCGATGCCATCACCGGCTTCGTCACGCGCACGCGCGGCGTGACTGTGCATCGCCAGGATTGCCGTAACATCACCGTGCTCGCTTCAGAGCAGCGCGAGCGGCTCATGCCGGCGCAATGGGGCAACACCGGCGCGACCTGGTTTTCCGCCGACATCGAAGTGGTGGCCGCTGATCGTCAAGGTTTGCTGCGCGATATTTCCGAAGCGATTGCGCACGAGAAAGTCAACGTCACTGCGGTGAGTACAGTCTCAAAAGGCACGCAAGCGTTCATGCGCTTCACGCTGCAAATCACATCGGGAGAAATCATTGAGCGCGTCAAGCGCACGGTAGGCGCGGTGGCGGATGTTTTGAGTGTGGAGCGGCGCTGAAAATTTAAAAGGCAAAAGGCAAAAGGCAAAAATCAAAAATCAAAAGGCAAAAATAGCCTGGTCTTTTCTGCTACCACCTGCAACCCTCATCACCAATTGCGCTCCATAGCAGCGGCGCTACGGCTAGCAGGCCCATGCCGGCGTAGGCGTCGCGGCAATCGGGCCGTTTGAGCGCCTTGTCGAAGGCGAGGGCTTCTTTAGTTTTGTGTTCCGGCTTGGGCGGCAGGGGAAACGGTAGAATGGCGCGCTGTCCTGAACCTTCGCTTGCCATCTCGCGCGCGCGCTTGCGCACGGCATCAAGATCGAGGCGCGGCGCAGCGCTTTTTGGCGCATTTTGCTGTGGTGTATTACCGGCTGAGGATGGCGGTGTCGCGCCCTCGCGACGCCCCTTGAAAATTTCCTCATTCAGGTTGGGCGCGCCGGTCGGTAGACGCGGCGTTATTGTAGTCGGCGCTGTGAATTCACGTGCTGGCGTGGCGCTACGCTCGTCGCGCGCCGAGGGAATTATCGGGGTTGCACTGGCTTTCGGTTCGCTGGGCGCCAGCAGTTCGCGTTCCACCTTGGGCGCCGCAAGCGTTTCGCTAGACGGTGTTTGAACCATAGGCGTCTCACGCGCTTGCGGCTGCGCTGGCGCAACCAGCTCACGCTCTATTTTTGGCGGCGCAGGCGCTACGGGGGAGGGGGTTTGTAGCAGTGGCGGCTGGAGCGGCTTTGTTTCAGTGGGGAGCGGTAACTCGCGCGGCTTCAGCTCGACAGGGGACACGAGGTTACGTTCGAATTTAGGCGCTTCACTGGGATCAGGCAGCGCTGCTGGAATGGGCGGCGCTTCGACTCGCGGTGGAGGTATTACTTCACGCTCGACTTTGATCGGCGCCTGTTCTGGCGCAGCTTCGTGCGGAGTGGGCTTTGTGCTGGGTTTTGCGACAGGTTTGGGTTCGGGCTCCGGCAGAGATGGCGCTACAACAAAGGGCGTGAGCGGCTTGTCAACTACCTGGGGCGCCTCCAGATCGATGCTCGGCAGCACTGCGCTGGGCGCTGGTGCGGGCGCCGGGGCAGCTTCACGCGCTAGCGGGGGGTGTTCGCTGCGCGCCAGCGGCTGCGGCGCGAGTACAGTATCAGTTGCGCTGTGCAAACGTTGCTGTGCGGCAATAGCCGGGCTGGTGTCTGCGCCAGACTCAGGCTTGACTTCGCTAACGCGTTGCGCAGAAAGGCGCGGCATGGTCACTTCGAGCTGGCCCCAGAATACGCCGTTACGTCGCTCGCCCGCGCCGCCGCTATTGCCAAACAAGGCGATGAACAGCACGTGCAGCAGTATGGAGAGCAGCACGAACCGGGCAAATGTGGCGCGCTCAGCGGTGTTGGGCGAGAAGCTCACGCGTGGGAATGTGTTGGAGGTCATCACGAGTGTTGAGCAAATTGGCGCTACCCAGCTTTACGGTTTGGTGTGGCGATAATAGTCCCGCACTCATATTAGCAAAGGTTAGCGTGAGCAAGGCTTTGTTGTCACATGCAGCGCAGGGGTTGCATACCTGGCCAAGACTTGCCACTATTGACGGCGCAGGAGGTTGTTGCATGACCTATTGATCGGGTAATCAGAAAAAGGAAGACACTATGAACCAGTTTGCAGGAAAACTTTTCATCATGACGTGCGCTGCGCTTTGCTTGTTTGCGCAGGCGGCGCATGGCGCAGGACTGGGCGGCATCGAGTTGCGCTCTGCATTAGGCCAGGCGCTGGCGGCGGAAATCGAAATCCTCGCCTTGCAACCCAAGGAGTTTGAGGAACTACAGGCGCGCATCGCCAGCGTGGAGCAATACAAGGCCGCCAACCTCATCTATGCGCCGGTGGTCAGGCAGGTGCGCGTTAATGCTTTGCGCCGCACAGGGGGAAAAGCTGTGTTGCAGCTCACCAGCAGCGCACCGATCAACGAACCTTCATTGGACTTGTTGGTGGAGTTCACCTGGCCGCGGGGAAGGTTGCTGCAAAAATATTCCATCCTGCTTGATCCGCAGAAGTAAGCAGCTCTTTCATAAGTCGGGCTAGCAGGAACCCAAAAACTTCTTTTCACAAATTGCGAAGATTTAACTGATAAGAGACTAATCGCTTCCCTTACTCTGCACTTTCTCTGTGCGGCAAATAGCGCACCGCGAGCACGCCGCTGATGGCGGCGATGTGTGCGGTGACGCTTTCCGGCACGGCGCTGTCGACATCTACCAGCGTGTAAGCCATTTCGCCGCGCGATTTGTTGAACATATTGTGAATATTCAGTTTTGCCTGCGCCATAGTGGTGGAAATCTGTCCCAGCATGTTCGGCACATTGGCGTTGGCGATGGCGACGCGGTAGGGCGCCTCGCGCGCCATGACCATTTCAGGAAAATTGACCGCATTGCGGATGTTGCCGTGTTCCAGATAATCGCGCACCTGATCGACCACCATCACGGCTGAGTTGTCCTCGGCTTCGCGCGTCGAGGCGCCCAGGTGCGGCAAGGCGATTACGCCGGGATGGCCGAGTAGCGCATTGCTGGGAAAATCACACACATAGTTTTTCAATCTGTGGGCATCAAGCGCCGCAGCAACGGCGCTGTCATCAACAATGCCGTCGCGCGCGAAATTGAGCAACACTGTGCCGGGTTTCACCAGCTCCAGGCTTTTGGCGTTGATGAGCTTGCGCGTCTGTTGCAGCAGCGGCACATGCAACGTGATGAAGTGGCTGTTTTTCAGCACCTCCTCGACGCTATGGGCTTTTTTTACTTGCGAGGGCAGGCTCCAGGCCGCGTCCACGGTGATCTCGGGATCGTAGCCCAACACATTCATCCCGAGCTTGATTGCAGCGTCGGCGACCAGGCAGCCGATCTTCCCCAACCCGATAATGCCCAGGGTGTGATGCGGCAGTTCGCTGCCAGCGAATTGTTTCTTGCCGTCTTCGATGGCGAGGTGCAATGCACCATCGTCGCCTGTCAGGCCTTCGACAAATTTCATCGCCGGAACCAGGTTGCGCACCGCCAGCAGCAGGCCGGCGAGCACCAGCTCCTTGACCGCATTGGCGTTGGCGCCGGGCGCATTGAATACCGGCACGCCGCGGCGGCTCATTTCCGCCACCGGAATATTGTTGGTGCCAGCCCCCGCACGGCCGATGGCCTTGACGCTGGCGGCGATGGTGGTTTTGTTCAGGTCTTGCGAGCGCACCAGCAGCGCATCCGGCTCGGGCATGTCTTTGCCGACGTTGTAGCTCTCAAGCGGGAAACGTTTCAGTCCATTGGCCGAAATCTGATTTATAACGAGAATACGAAACATGCGGCAGTCCTTTAGCGGGGGTTGTGAACTCAAATAACTTAAGGAGATCTGAGAAGGTGTCGTCCCCGCGAAAGCGGGGAACCATTTTTTCTTACGAAACATGGATTCCCGCTTTCGCGGGAATGACAAATCAGGGCTTGTTCAAAAGTTCCTTAAGTTGAAATTTGTAGCAGGGTGTTGGTGCAGGTCAGCTACAACAGCGTATCCATGTTGCGCAGGCGCATCGCCAGCACACGCATCACACGCAGCGCGAATCCCGGTGTCTGTAGCGCCAGATTGTTGAAGCGTTCTTCACCGATAGTGGCCAGCGTGCAGTTGGTGATCGCCTCAGCAGTGGCGCTACGCGGTGCGCCGTCTATCAACGCCAACTCGCCAAAGATGCCACCTTGATCGATTTCCTCGACCGCCTTGCCGCGCACCTTTAGGCGTACCCGGCCCTCCATGACGACGAACATGACCTTTCCCGGATCGCCCTCGAGAAAAATAGGCTGGCCGGCCCAGAACGTCTCAAGCCGATCCTTGTTGTGCAGATTGTCGGGTTGGGTCATGGGGTCTGGTAATGAAAGGAAGTAAAAGTGAACACCGCGACATTGTAGGCGAAAACGGCACGACGGGGCGCGTGGTGTGACGCGCGAGTTTTGCACTCTCGTGGCGTGGTGCTGAGTTACCGGCGCCTCAAGACGCTGTTGTGCGGCGTAACGGCCCGTTCGCCAGTACAATCTAAAGCGAATGACTCAATCCCTCCGCCCATGACCGAAAAAGACGACGCCACGCCCGGTTTGGCGAGCGTGATATTCATGCGCATCGTGGATTTCTCGAGCCTGCCGGTGGCCGAGCAGGCGCAACTCAAGTCCAAACTCGACGCGCTTCTGGCGCCTATCGCCGCTGCGCTGCCCGTCGAAGGCTGCATAGTGCTCGACGCACCCGATGGCAATGCCATGGTCATCCTGGAAAGCCCCGGCGCGGCGCTGCAAACGGCCGAGCGCGCGCTGGCCGCCAGCGCCGGGCTGCCTTTTTGTCTGGGCATCAACCACGGCCCGGTGCGCGCTGCGACCGGCGATCCCAAGACGGCCGCGCTTATCGGCGACGGGCTGCTGGCGGCAATCACGGCGGCTGAATTCTCCACACCCGGCCACCTGCTGGCCACGCGTGCATTCCGCGACGCCCTCGAGGCGGGCGCGCCGCAGCGTGCGCAGGGTCTAGTCACGGCCGGCGTGTACACCGATTCAAGAGTGCGCAGTCATGAGATGTTTGTATTCGACGCTGCGGCAGCGCGTCGGCGTCGCCGCAGGCTTCTCGTCTGGGGCGCGCTCAGCGTTTGCGCCATTCAGGCCGCAGGCTATGGCGCGCGGCTGCTGCGCCTCGAAGCGATGCGCGCCGCACAGCCTGCCGTGATTCTGTTCGAGATCAGGCCGCACGGCGAAATTTTCATTGACGGCGTGGCCAAGGGCAAAAGCCCCCCGTTAACGCAGATCGAAGTGAAGGCCGGGGCGCACAAGATCGAGGTGCGCAATGGCGCATTCACTCCGCTTAAGCATGACGTGAACCTCGATCCGGGCGAAAGCATGACCATCACCCACCGCTTTGCCTCTGCGCAAAAGCCAACTGGCTTCTGGCAGAATCTGCGCCGCAAGCTCGGGGGCGACAAATGAGCGGCGGCACCTTGCAGAATATCGGTCGCTACAAGGTCATTGCGGAACTGGGACGCGGGGCGATGGGCGTGGTTTACAAGGCCGAAGATCCTCTGCTAGGCCGCATGGTCGCCATCAAGACGATTCTGCTGCCGGCAGAGTCGGCCATACGCGACGATTACGAAACGCGCTTTCTCCAGGAGGCCAAGGCTGCGGGCGGGCTGAACCATCCTAGCATCATCACCATTTACGACGTTGGGCGCGAAGGCGATCTGGCCTACATGGCCATGGAACTGCTCGATGGCGCCGAGATGCGCAACCTGCTCGACGTCGACAGGCTGCCGCTCGACCTGGCGCTCAATGTCGCCGCGCAGGTGGCCGAGGGCCTGGCATTTGCCCATGAGCGCGGCGTGGTGCACCGCGACATCAAGCCCGCCAACATCATGATCGTGCGCGACCGGCAGGCCAAGATAATGGATTTCGGCATCGCGCGCTTACAGATTTCACAGGTGAAAACGCAGACCGGCATGGTGCTCGGCTCGCCGAAATACATGTCACCGGAACAGATCGCCGGGCGCGACGTTGACAGCCGCTCGGATATTTTTTCACTCGGCGTGGTGCTCTATCAGATGATTGCCGGGCTGCCGCCATTTTCCGGCGAGGACATCAATCAGCTCACATACATGGTGTGCCACGGCGAGCACACTCCGCCCAGCCTGCTTAATCCGGCCCTCCCACCCATGCTCGACCTCATCGTCAACAAAGCGCTGGCCAAAGACCCCGCACAGCGCTATCAAAACGCACGTGATCTAGCCGCCGATCTGACGGCGTGTCGCACGCAACTCGCGCCGACGCCGGGGGCGGATTTCGATAGCGATGCACCAGCGGCGTCAGCCGACAGCAAACTGGCCGACACGCTGCCAAACCAGACACAACGCACATCCGATGCGAGCGCGAGCCTGATAGGCGTCGCGCTGGATGTCGCGCCGGGGCTGAAAGTCTCGCGCAAGTTCGACGCCACGCAGGCGTTGCGCAGGCTCGCGGCAGGAGAGGCCGCCACGCCGCGCCGCCGCCGCAACGCCGAAACGCTGGTGCTGGCGGCTGCGCTTGCGGCCGCCACCATTGGCGCCATCGTCATTGCATTTTTCTAATGGTGTAGCTCGCGTTCCGATGATTGCTGTCGAATATGGGTACTGCAATAAGCGGCCTTTGTAGCGCAAACTCCGCAAGCAGCGCGCTACTAATAGCGACGTTGGGCAAAATAGGGCATAGCGCGTAGCTTTAGTAAGCGCCTCGGATGGTAAAATACCACTTCTTCAGCAATGCCTCCATGACCTCCTTCGTCCACCTACGTTTACATAGCGAATTTTCGATTGTCGATGGCATCGTGCGTATTGACGATGCGGTGCAACAGGCGGCGGCGCAGCGCATGCCGGCTCTGGCGATTACCGATCTGGCTAATCTTTTTGGCGCAGTGAAATTTTTTCAGGCGGCGCGCGCCCAGGGCGTGCAGCCTATCATCGGCTGCGACTGCTGGCTGAGCAACGCTAAGAGCCGCGATCTGCCGTTCCGTATTCTTCTGCTGTGCCGCGACCAGGCGGGTTACCACAATCTTTGCGTGCTGTTGTCGCGTGCTTTTACCGAAAACACTTATCGCGGGCGCGCGGAATTGAAGCGCGAGTGGCTTGCGGGGGAGGGCGCTGCGGGCTTGCTTGCCCTCTCGGGCGCTGAAGGCGGCGATGTGGGACAGGCGTTGCTGCAAGGCAGACAGGACGATGCGCTGGCATTGGCCCTGGCCTGGCAGCGCGATTTTCCCGATGCGTTTTATATTGAGGTGCAGCGGCTGGAAGCAAAGCGCGAGGGCAAGCTTGTTGCAGGACAGGAAGCCTACATCGATGCCGTTCTCGCGCTGGCCGATGACGCTGCACTGCCGGTGGTGGCGACGCATCCGGTGCAGTTCATGAAGCAGGACGACTTCAAGGCGCACGAAGCGCGCGTGTGTATTTCGCAGGGCATGATACTCGGCGATGCACGCAGGAAGCGCGAGTTCAGCCCAGAACAATATTTCAAATCGAGTGAGGAAATGACGGCGCTGTTTGCCGACATTCCGGAAGCGCTGCAAAACAGCGTCGAAATCGCCAAGCGCTGTCATTTTGAATTCTCGCTCGGCAAAAGCCGCTTGCCGGAATTCCCCACGCCAAACGGCGAGACCATAGAGGATTATTTGCGCCACGAGGCGCAGCACGGGCTGGAGGAACGCTTGCTCGCGCTTTACCCCGATGAAGCAAAGCGCGCCGAGGTGCGGCAAAAATATGTAGAGCGCCTTGAGTTCGAGGCAAAAACCATAATCCAGATGGGCTTTTCCGGCTACTTCCTCATTGTTGCCGACTTTATACAGTGGGCCAAGCACAACGGCGTTCCCGTCGGCCCGGGGCGCGGTTCGGGCGCTTGTTCATTGGTGGCCTATGCGCTGAAAATTACCGATTTGGATCCGCTTGAATATGATTTGCTGTTCGAGCGCTTCCTCAATCCCGAGCGCATTTCCATGCCCGACTTCGACATCGATTTCTGCCAGAATGGCCGTGATCGCGTGATCGATTATGTCAAGCAAAAATACGGCGCGCAGTGCGTGTCGCAAATCGCCACCTTCGGCACCATGGCCGCCAAGGCGGTGATACGCGATGTCGGGCGCGTGCTCGGCATGGGTTATAACTATGTCGATTCCATCGCCAAAATGGTTCCCAATGAATTGGGCATCACGCTTACCAAGGCCATCGAACAGGAGCCGCAGTTTCGCGTGCGCATGAAGGCCGAAGAGGAGGTGCGCGAGCTGATCGAGCTGGGCCTCAAGCTCGAAGGCGTGGCGCGTAATGTGGGCATGCACGCCGGCGGCGTGCTGATTGCTCCCGGCAAGCTCACCGACTTCACGCCGATTTATTGCGCCGAAGGCTCAAACAGCATCGTCAGTCAATACGACAAGGACGACGTGGAACAAGTCGGCCTGGTGAAGTTTGACTTTCTCGGGCTCACCACGCTCACCATCATCGCCGAATCGGAGCGCAGCGTACGCGCGCTGGGCCTGCCTGAGTTCGACATCAGCCGCATCCCCATCGACGATGCCGCGTCTTACAAAATATTTTCCACCGGCAATACGGCGGCGATTTTCCAGTTTGAATCGCGCGGCATGCGCGACATGATTATCCGCGCCAAGCCTGACCGTCTGGAGGACTTGATCGCGTTGAACGCGCTCTACCGCCCTGGCCCGATGGACCATATCCCCGAGTTTATCGAGCGCAAGCACAGCGGGCGCATCGAATATCTCGATCCGCGCCTCAAAGATATTCTCGGCCCCACCTACGGCGTGCTCACTTATCAGGAGCATGTGATGCAAATCGCCCAGGTGATCGGCAGCTACAGCCTGGGCGGAGCCGATCTGTTGCGGCGCGCGATGGGCAAGAAAAAGCCCGAGGAGATGGCCAAGCATCGCGAAATTTTTACCTCCGGTGCGGAAAAAAACGGCGTCAGGGCGAGCGTGGCGACCAAGCTGTTCGACCAGATGGAAAAGTTCGCTGGCTACGGCTTCAACAAAGGCCACTCGGCGGCGTATTCGTATATCGCCTATCAGACTGCCTATCTCAAAGCGCACCACCTCGCGGCGTTCATGGCCGCCAACTTATCGGCGGTGATGAACGACACCGACAAGGTGCAACAGTTATACGACGACGCCAAGGCCAATGGCCTGCAAATGCTTGCGCCCGACATCAACTCCGGCGGCTATCGTTTTTTACCCATTGACGAAAAAACCATTCGCTATGGTCTGGGCGGCGTAAAGGGCAGCGGCGAAGCGGCTATCGACAACGTTGTCGCCGCGCGTAATGCGAGCGGCCCTTTCAACGACCTGCTCGATTTTGTGAAGCGCGTTGATCGCCGCGCCGTCAATCGCCGCGCTATGGAAGCTTTGATTCGCGCTGGTGCGTTCGATAGCATCAACGCACATCGCGCCAGCCTGCTGGCTTCGCTTTCCAATGCGCTGGAAATGGCAGAGCAGGCGGAAAGAAATGCCTCGCAGGTCTCGTTATTTGGTGACACCGATGCCGCCGGTTCAGGTGCGGCGTTGTTGTTGATCGAGGTTCCCGCCTGGTCCGAGCGCGAGCGCCTGTTGAATGAAAAACAGGCGCTCGGTTTTTATCTCTCCGGCCACCCCTTTCACAGTTTTGAAAACGAAGTGCGCCAGTTCGCCAAAACGCCGCTCAAGGAAATTCAGCCGCGCCAGGAGCCGGTGCTGCTGGCGGGCATTTTGTACGATCAGCGTCAGCGTAATTCGCGCCGCGGGCGCATGGCGCTGCTGGGACTGGACGACGCCAGCGCGCGTATCGAAGTGGTGGTCTACAGCGAACTGTTCAACGAAAAACGCGCCATCATCCAGGAGGATCAGTTGCTCATAGTCGAGGGCAAAGCTTCCTACGATGAATTTTCCGGCGGCATGCGTGTAGTGGCCGACAAACTATACGATCTGGACGAAGCGCGCACGCGCTACGCCAAGCGGCTTGAGCTGGCTATCAACGGTCAGGGCAGTGCAAAAGAACTCAAGCAAAGGCTCGCGCCCTACCAGCCCGGCACTTGCCCGGTGTTGATTCGCTACCGCAATCAAAATGCCGAAGTGGAAATCCCCTTACCCGAAGCGCAATGCGTGCGCCTTTCCGACACGCTGATTCAGTCGCTTGAAGCGTGGCTGTCGACGGGTAATGTGACTATCAAATACGATGGCGCAAAGCCTTCTCAAGCTGCGCCGCGTTCGCGCGAGTAACACACTGTCACGCCGTTGCGCATCCTGTAAGGGTTTTCAAGTTGCGAGTTATTCACCAGACTAGACACGAAACTGTGTATTTTTTCATAGTTTAGCTTCTTGGACAGAGGCACACTTCGTGGCGGCAGTACAATAGGCGCAATAGTTACAGTAACATTGTGCTAATGACCAATCAGTCAAGGGGAATCAATATGAAACGTCGCGATTTCATGATTATGGGCGGAGTGGCGCCGCTGTTGGTGCCTGCGCATGTGGTTCAGGCCCAAACCGGCGCTGCCGCCGCCACGCTCAACTGGTCGCTTGCTTCAAGTTTCCCCCCCTTGCTCGATACCATCTATGGCGGGGGAGAGCGTTTTGTGAAGGCAGTAGAAACGCTGTCCGAGGGAAAATTCAAGATCAACATACTGCCCCTGGGCAAACCGGTAGCGCCTTTCGGCGTGTTCGACGCAGTGAGCAAGGGCGAGGTCGAGCTGGGCCACACTGCCAGCTATTACTTTGTTGCCAAAGAAAAGGCGCTGGCTTTCGATACCGGTGTGCCCTTTGGCCTCACGACGCGACAGCAAAACGCCTGGGTAATCGAAGGCGGCGGCATGGCGCTATTGCGCGCCCTGTTCGCCAAATACAACATCGTCAATTTTCAAGCGGGCAATACTGGCACCCAGATGGGCGGGTGGTTTAACAAGCGCATCGAGCGCGCCGATGATTTTAATGGCCTGAGGATGCGCATACCAGGTTTAGGTGGCCAAATCATGAAAAGCCTGGGAGTTGATACCGTCTCTTTACCTGGCTCGGAAATCGTCGCGGCGATGAAGGACAAGAAAATCGATGCCGCCGAGTGGGTCGGACCTTACGATGATGAAAAGCTCGGTTTGCCTAAAGTGGCGAAGTACTACTATTACCCAGGGTGGTGGGAGCCTTCGACTACTCTGTCGATATATGTGAACAAGCAAAAATTTGATGCGCTTTCGCCGCAATACAAAAGCATTATCGAAATGGCGACGGCTGATACCAACATGTGGATGATGGCGGCCTATGACACGCGCAATGCCGAAGCCTATCGGCGCCTGGTTTCTACCGGCCAGTATATTGATTCATTTCCTGAGGCTCACTTGGGCAGAGCTTTCGACAAGGCAACCGAGCTTTACAAAACCGAATCCGCGTCTAATCCTGAGTTTAAGAAACTCTATATCGCCTTGCTAAAGTTCAGGCTGAACGTGGTGCGCTGGCACAATACTGCGGAAGCTGCCATGCAAACCACCACAGCGACGAAATTGATTCGCTAACTGCCGTCACGGCAGCATCTAGCACATTCTCGGCGGCCTGACAATGCTTGTAAACCCGCATCGCGGCCGCGTTTTTTTTGCTTTACTGTGAAAGCGTACGCGGCGCGGTGTAATTCTCTGTCGGGCCGCTAACCTCGCTTGGTCCAAGCAGTGGCGCAACGAGCTGCACTGCTTCAGACGTCTGTCTGGCGTCAAGGCTGTTTCGGGTAGCCGAAACATGATTGCAATCATCAGTTTTTGCAATTTCGTCTGGAATAGCAGCTACTACAGAGGCATGTTTCTGCGCAAAATACTGACGCGATTGCATTTCGCGCAGACGGCTTGCGGTGCGCGCGAATTCTGCCGATACCATAGCCGCTGGGTCTACGCCTGCGCTTGCATGTTGCGTGAACGCGCCTGGCTGGGCGGCATTGCGCGAATCGAGAACCAGCATCTCCGGCTGCGTAGCGGCGGAGACGATAAGCTTTACCTTGGCGTCGTAAAACACATCGACCAGCCAGGTAAAGCGCCTCACCTGATCCGATTGATTCACTGCATCGAGTTGCGCTATGCCGGATATGAGCACGGTATGGTAATGGCGCGCGATTTCCAGGTAATCAACTTGCGAGCGCGGCTGCGCGCACAGCTCGGCAAAATCAAACCACACCACGCCTTTGGTGCGCCTGCGAAAATGCATCTGCCTGGCGTTGATGGTGATCTCGCCATTTTCCGTGTAATGCGCGCGCGACAATGATTTGAAGGCAGCGGCAAGTTTGTTATCGGTAGCGGCGTTGACGGGAACATAGTAGACCTCCAGACCTTCGAGTATGCGACGACGGTGATCGGCGCTGCCCGCCAACTGCATGACATCGAGGCGAGTTTTCAGGATGTCTATGGCTGGCAGAAAACGCTCGCGTTGTAAGCCGCCGGGATACAGATCGTCTGGACAGTAGTTGCTGGTGAGCACTATCACCACGCCTTTTGCAGTGAGTAAATCGAGCAATCGGCCGAGTATCATTGCATCGGCGATGTCGCTGATATGAAATTCATCGAAGCACAGCAGCCGGATTTTTTTTGCCACCTGCGTCGAAATCACATCGAGCGGGTCTTGTGTGCCGTTGATGCGGCTCATTTCTTCATGCGTCCAGCGCATGAATTCATGGAAGTGAATGCGTCGCTTGCGCACCAGCGGCGACACGCTGAAGAATGCATCCATCAACAGCGATTTGCCGCGCCCGACGCCGCCCCAGATATACACGCCGCGCGGCGGCGGTTTGCCGTGGCCCAGGTTGGTGATGACGCGGTTAATGGTCCCGGCGCGATACGCCTTGTAGCTCACCAGTTCATCGTGCAGATGCTGTAACTTTTTGAGCACCGCAAGCTGCGCCGGATCGGTTTCGAAATCTGCGCGCTGGCTGAAGCGCCAGTACCACTCAAGCGGTCCGGAAAATTCACCGCTTAGCTCATGCGCAGCGGCGACAGTTTCAAGGGATGCCGGTAATACCTGCGGCACTCAAGGTCTCATGAAGAAATTTCAACATCACATGTTCAGTGCGCGCTTATCGACGGCAAGCGCCGCTTCACGCATAACTTCCGACAGCGTGGGATGGCCGTGCACGATGCGCGCGATGTCTTCGGATGATGCCGCAAACTCCATTGCAGTGACGGCTTCCTGAATCATCTCTGAGGCGTGCGCGTGAATGATATGCACACCGAGAACGCGGTCGGTTTTTGCATCGGCGATCATTTTCACGAAGCCGCCAGGCTCACCCTGTCCCAGCGCACGGCCATTGACCATGAAGGGAAACTGGCCGGTCTTGTAAGCCACACCCTCGGCCTTAAGCTGCTGCTCGCTCTTGCCCACCCATGCGACTTCGGGCGAGGTGTAGATGATCCAGGGAATGGTGTCAAGGTTTACGTGCCCCGCCTGCCCGGCGATGATTTCGGCCACCGCCACGCCCTCGTCCTCGGCCTTGTGCGCCAGCATCGGGCCGCGCACCACATCGCCGATGGCATACACATTGGGAAGATTGGTTTTGCAATGCGCATCCACTTCGATGAAGCCGCGCTCATTCACCGTCAGCCCGACATTGGCCGCGCCCAGGCCATCGCTATTGGGAACGCGGCCCACGGAGACGATCAGTTTGTCGCACTCAAGCTTTTGCGCCAGACCTTTGTCGTCGCTGTATTCGACGCTGACGGCGTTTTTCTTGGCGGTAACCTTGGTGATTTTCACGCCGAGCTTGATGTTGAGGCTTTGCTCCTTCGTGAAAACTTTCCACGCCTCTTTTGCGATCGCCTCGTCGCACACGCCGAGGAAGTTGGGCAGCGCTTCAAGAAGGGTGACTTCCGCGCCTAGCCTGCGCCATACGCTGCCCAGTTCCAGGCCGATGACGCCTGCGCCGATGACACCGAGTTTGCGCGGCACATCTGTAAAAGCCAACGCGCCTTCGTTATCACAGATGTTGACGTTATCTACTGCCACGCCGGGCAGGTGACGCGCAATCGAGCCGGTGGCGATGATGACGTGCTTGGCCGAAATAGTTTTCTCACCATTGGCGATAGCCAGCGTATAGATGTCGCCGCCGGAAACAAATTTAGCAAAGCCTTGCAACCAGGTGATTTTGTTTTTGCGAAACAGGAACTCTATGCCTTTGGTCATCTTCGTGACAATGCCGTCCTTGCGCGCCTGCATCTTGGCAATATCCATTTTTGCGCCGCCGATAGTGATGCCGTGCGCGTCAAGATGGTGATTGACCTTGTCGAATTCCTCTGAAGAAGCCAGCAGCGCCTTGGATGGAATGCAGCCGACATTCAGGCAGGTGCCGCCGAGGGCAAGCTCACCCTTGGAATTTTTCCATCCCTCTATGCATGCGGTTTTTAAGCCAAGCTGCGCCGCGCGAATCGCCGCGATATAGCCGCCAGGGCCTGCACCGATTACTACAACATCAAATTGCTCGGTCATGAATTTTCCTTGTCATGCTTGAGAAATTCTCAATTGCCACCACCCCTCACCCTAACCCTCTCCCCAAAAAACGGGGAGAGGGGACGTATTTGTTTTGCTCCCTCTCCACCGGAACGGGGGGTTGCGCAGGGGTTTCGGTTGGCATGCCAACCGCCTGCGCAACGGCTGTCCAGTGCATTGGACAGCGCGCCCTGCAAGGGAGGGTCGGGGTGAGGGGGTG
>JAYWAM010000163.1:0-15281 GCA_043782425.1 Betaproteobacteria bacterium | reverse complement strand
TGCCGTCACCATCGAAGTCGGCAACGTGCGTGGCAGTCCATCCCATTCCGGGATCGATGAGATTGCCGCCCGCAAGCTTGGTCAAGCCGTCCATGAGCCACACGTTGGTGGAGCCATCGGTGTTGTACCAGAGAATGTCAGCCTTACCGTCACCATTGAAATCGCCGACGCGCGCAACCGACCAGCCCGTTCCGGGTCCCATAAGGTTCACAGCAGAGCTCATTGTCGTGCCGTTCATAAGCCACAGTGCGACGGTGCCATCGCTGTGCTGCCAGAGAATGTCAGCCTTGCCGTCACCATCGAAGTCGGCAACGTGCGTGGCAGTCCATCCCATTCCGGGGCCAATGAGATTGCCGCCCGCAAGCTTGGTCAATCCGTCCATGAGCCACATATTGGTGGAACCGTTGGTGTTGTACCAGAGAATGTCTACCTTGCCGTCGCCATTGAAATCGCCGACGTGCGTGGCCGTCCATCCCAATCCGGGGCCGATGAGATTACCGCCCGTAAGCTTGGTCAAACCGTTCATGAGCCACATGTTGACTGAACCATCGGCGTGCTGCCAGAGGATGTCGGACTTGCCGTCACCGTTGAAGTCGGTCGTCGCTTTCGAAATTTGAAGCGCCTTGCCTGCCATCGCGGTATTGCTTACCAAGCTTTTAAATCCGCCCAGGAAATCTGCGTTCTCAGCTAGGATTCTTGGCCTCGGTACCGGCGTGGCTTTATGCGCTACATTTGCTGACGCCAGGAACATGGCGCTGTTGACGGGTGGGGTGGCCGTTGCGCGCGACAGAAGTACGGCGACAGAAGCCCCACCATAGTTGCCGAATTCGTCTTCAGCCTTCGGCTGCGCCAAGGAGGGTGCCTGGTAAAAGAAGAGCGGAAACAAACAAACCAGCAGACGGCCACCTATGTGGCTTTTTCTTGTAACCATCTTTCTATATCCCCTTAGAAATCTAGTGCGCGAAGCTCAGCACATTGCATGGCAAGTTCGCGTAAAGAATTATTTGCAAGCAGTTTTATCAGTTACCGTACTCGGAACGCTGTTGTGAGTCACTTTGACGTTATTCGATGTCAAGAAGATGACATGGTGATAGAACGCAATGATTTTTGTCAAGCGCTGCGTTTCAAAACGGAATTAGACATGCATTGCTGCTAGAGGGGGCGCTGTCTCCGCCGTATGGCACAGTGATCTCCCTCCTCTTTCTGTCTTGACCGTCCCGTGCCGCTCGCGCTGCCCCAGCGCCTTCTCGATCTACTTCTTGAAGCGTCTACTTGAGAAATTCGGCCCCGATAAGCGCGCGAAGAAAACTGACAAGATCGGCTTTCTCCTCCGGGGTAAACACCGCCGGTTGCTTACGCTGGGCGTTGCGATAGTAGATCTCTTTTTCCACCGCCTCTTCCAGCGTGGTCACACTTCCGTCATGCATGTAAGGCGCTGTCAGCGCCACATTGCGTAGACTGGGCGTTTTGAATTTGCCGATGTCCCCCGGATTTTTTGTGATGACGAAACGCCCGAGCGCGGCAATGTCCTTGTCTGTGGCAATCAGGCCATCCAGCTCTGTCGGCGAAAGCGCGACAACGCTGCGAGTTAATTCAGACAATTTCTGGCCCAGATCGCGCATGCCGATACCGGCGCTGTGAAAGGTACTATCCGTGAATGCGGCCGAACGTGTACCGATGGTGTGACAAGAGGCGCAGCCAGCGCGCCCTTCGAAAAGCATCAAACCACGTTGCGCGGAAGACGGTAGAGCCTCTTGATCGCCGCCATAGCGAAAGCGATCAAATGCCGACACGCCAGATGAAAGAGTCTTTTCATAGGCCGCGAGCGCACGGGTGACGTCCTCCAGCCGAATGCTTTCGAGCTTGCGGGAATAGGCGCGGCGCAGCGGAATGGCGTAATCCTTATTCGCACGCAGTTTCGACAGCAAGTCATCATGACTGGTCAAACCGTGCTCGATGGGATTGACGAACGGAAGCGCAGCCTGTTGCTCCAGCGTGGTGACACGCCCGTCCCAGAACTGGCTGGTGTTTTGCGAGACGTTCAGCAGCGATGGTGTATTGCGAGTGCCTAGAGCGTCGTGGATTCCCGCAGCAACCGGCTTCCCATCAGTGAACGCCAATTCGGGGCGGTGGCAGGTTGAACAACTGACTTGGCCGGTGGCGCTTAAACGCTTATCGAAAAAAATGAGCTTGCCCAAGCGCGCTTGAGGGTCAAGCACCGGTGCCTTCTGCGCCAAATGTTTGGGCATAGATTCTCCGCTCGCATCCGGTGCATGGCCCTGTAGCGTTAACCCGAGCGCTAGTATCAGGCAAAATTCTGCGGTAGTACGCGCCGCAAGGGCGGCGCCTCCCAGGGCGAATTTTTCACTGGTCACCGTTACATTGAGGATGCTTGCCACGGCGCTTTCGGCCAGGGCAGCGACCTCGCGTCGATGTTTACCTTGTGCGGGGATAGGCGCGGCAAAGGTGATTTCGCAAATCAAATGGCGCTGACGAATTATCAATCCCAGCGATTCGGCGAAAGACAAGTCTTCAATGAAAGCCGCCGCCGCACAGAGTTCACCATCAGGATAGCGGTAGCGAATTGCTGTTGGCGCTACCAGCGCCTGATTTACCACCGCAGGCTCAAATAGCGAGCTGTGAAACTTGCGTAACATGTCGCCGCGCGACGTGGTGCCCTCGGGGAAAAGCCCTATGCAATCGCCTGCCGCTAGCACATCATGAATCACCTGATTGATTTTTGCGGTATGGCTGCGACGCGCGCGCATGATGAAAATAGTGCCGGCCTTGTCGCATATCCAGCCTGCAATAGGCCAATCGCGAATTTCCGACTTGGCCACGAAGCGTGCTGGACGCACTGCGTTAATGACATAAACATCCAACCAAGAGACATGGTTTGCTGCAATCACCAGATTAGGTTGCTGCCAATCGGGGCGGGCGCCATGCACCTCCAGGGAAATGTGCAGAATGCGCAGCAACTTGGCTGCCCACCAGCGCGTCAGGCGCGCGCGCGTCGTCGTGCCGACGCGCGGAAACGCCATGCCTACGAGCAGCATGGCTGCACCAACATGCAACAACACCCGCGTCCAGCGAATTATACGAATGAAACGCTTCGCCTGAGGCCGACGGATTGTAGGGCCTGTCAAATTACAGCCTGGAAACGCGCGTCACTCCCCGGCCCGACAAGACACGCACACGATCACCCACACGGAATAACTCATCGGCCTCTTGCGTCACTGCAATTATTCGACCGCTATCGAGCTTGATGGTGACTTCGACGCCTCTACGATCATTGGCGGATTTTTCTACTGCTTGGCCGATTACGCCCCCCACCACGGCGCCAGCTACCGCGCCTGCTACCGAGCCACGACCTCTACCGAGTTCGCTGCCGGCGATGCCGCCCAAAGCGGCGCCAGCCAAGGTGCCGGTGCCGGTATCGCGAGCGTCGATTCTGACATCGCGCACGCTTTCAACTACACCCAGCCTGACCGTCTGTTCGCCACGTACTTGCCCGCGCGAATAGTCGCCACCACCCAATCCAGGCGCGGCACAACCCGTCAATATGCTGCCGCAAACCACTACGCCGATTACTGCTAGTTTTCCGATAGCCATGATTTCAACTCCTTACCAAAGGGATTCATTAAATGCGGTTTGGTAGCGCGCCGCAATGTTATTGCTACTAAGATGATGATTCTGACCGCCGCGATGCTCTATCTTGATGCTTCCCATCAACGAGGCAAGGCGGCCCGTCTTGCGCCAATCCCAGCCCTGCTGAATACCATATATTAAACCGGCGCGATAGGCATCTCCGCAGCCGGTAGGATCAACGACTTCTGCCGGTTTAACACTCGCTATTTCGAGTTTTTGACCGCCTGCCAGGATGGTCGAACCCTGCCCGCCTTTGGTAACAATGAGCGCCTTGGTCAAGGCGGCCAGTGTGCTGGTGGATTCTCCCACCTTATCCTCCAGCAATTTGGCTTCGTAGTCGTTCAAGGTCACGTAATCGGCAAGTTCTATGAAGCGCCGTAGTTCGTCCGCGTTAAACATGGGCAGCCCTTGCCCGGGATCAAATATGAACGGTATACCTGCGCGGTGAAATTCTTCCGCGTGCTGTAGCATGCCGTCGCGTCCGTCGGGCGAAATAATGCCTAGCGAAACACCTGTAGTGTCAGCGATGTGGTTGAGGTGGGAGAAATTCATCGCGCCGGGATGGAATGCAGTGATCTGATTATCATCGACATCGGTGGTGATAAAACATTGTGCAGTATAAGTGTCGGGCACCTGGCGCACGTGAGCGCTGTCGATATCGAGTGCTTGTAGACGATCAGCGTAAGAACCAAAGTCCTGACCGACAGTCGCCATGATGAGCGGATTGCCACCCAGCAGCTTCAGGTTGTAGGCGATGTTTCCCGCGCAGCCGCCAAACTCGCGGCGCAAGTCGGGCACCAGGAACGAAACACTGAGAATATGGATCTGCTCCGGGAGGATATGTTTCTTGAACTGATCATGAAATACCATAATCGTGTCAAAAGCCATGGAACCGCAAATGAGTGCGTGCATAAGAAGTGGTCAGAACAGATTTCGGAATTATACCGCTACACCAACTCGTCGGCCCGAATTGACGAATATCGGCCTGATGACGCGCTTGCGAAACGACGTTTATCGGCAATTATTGCCGTTTGTCGGAAACTATCAAGGCCACATTGACGGCAAGTCGCATATATGAGCTAATCTGAACTGGTTGTGTGAAGTTGTTCACATTTCTTCACGCCAACCAAATTCTGAAACAGGGCAAACCCGTCGAAAGATGGGGGCGCAAAGTCTCCGGTCTAAGGGATTTCCTATGATAGCGGGATTGCCAGATTGTCGAAAACATAGCGGGCTGGTCCAGCCAATCCGCTCTACCATAAGCGGTGCGGCCCTAAGGGACTCGCTGCATTCTCGGCTACTAGCACTCTCCAACGTCCTGACTGGTGTTTTACGGCGGCGCAAGCTGCGTATGACTAGGAGTGCAGTATGGCCATTGCAAATGCAGAAAAAGTTGTTTCGCTGAGCGCTTACCAGCGCGCCAGCGCGCGTGGTAAATCTACCCCAGACACTGCGGGGGTGCTCAACGATTGCCGCGACATGGCATTAAAGCGCATCTGCGAGGTTTTAACAGGCGCCTTTGACAAAATCGAAGACGAGCTTTTCAGCATGGCCGAAAATACGGTTGACCGCGAATTGCAGAATCTCTTTCTAGACGCGCGAGCACAGGCGCGCGAAAAGCGTTCCGTTATTGAGGAATCCTTTCGTCAGCGCTTCGTCGGCTCTTACAACGGCAAGGTTCACGGCGAGCCCGACAAAGTACCAAAAAATACTGTTGATTACGGCGCCATGAATCTAAGTTTAGTCGATGACAGCGCGCTGGAAGAGTCCATAGCGCTGTCCGATATGACCAGGAAACTCAAATCAACCTGCGAAGACGAACTGTTCGCGCTTTCGCAACGCATGGGATTTCTTCTTCACGATCCAGAGCTGTCGGACGAGGCCAATCCCATGAGCCCTGCAATGGTTTGCAACGCCCTCAAGGAGGCGTGTGACCAGATTACCGTAGGCTATCGTGTCAAGCTGACCATTTTGAAGCTGTTCGAACAGCATGTGGCCAAAGACATGCTGGCGGTGTATCACGACATCAACAGTCACCTGGTGACACGGCATCAGATCCTTCCTCAGGTTCGCCCCACCTATCGCCGCACAACGCAAGCTTCGGCGCGGAAAAACGGCGCCGAAGAAGGTCAGAAAGCCGTAGAAGCTCCCACCCCCGACCTGTTCGCCATGCTTCAGCAAATGATGATGCAAAGCGCTCCCATGTCACAACCCAATAGTACGGGGGCCTCGATCGCAGGCGCGCCAGGCAACTTGAGCAGCTCGGCATCTGGGCTAATCAACTCGCTGACTCAGATACAGCATGCACCCGCCACAGGTGTGACAGCGACTCCCGCTGCTGGACTGGCGACGAATCTGACGCAAGCTTTCAATATTCTGCACGACATCAGGGCCGGTGCGCTGGCAGGCAGCGCCGCGCCGCTCGATGCGCTTACCATCGACATTGTGGCGATGTTGTTCGACTACGTATTTGCCGAAAAGCACTTGCCGGAAGTGATAAAGGCCTTGCTGGCGCGTCTGCAAATCCCGGTGCTCAAGGTTGCCTTGCTGGACAGAAGTTTTTTTTCGCTAAAGTCGCACCCTGCGCGTCGCCTGCTCGACACGCTTGCCGTCGTAGCGCTGGAATGTGACGAAAACATTGAGCGCGACGATCCGCTGTACCTGCAAATTGAGACGGTTGTAGATCGTGTGCAAAATGGTTTTGAAACTGACATTACGTTGTTTTCCGAGCAAGTTGCTGAGCTCGAAGCTTACATTGCCAGGCGCGAGCAGGAGGATGTCGCGTTGATCGAGCAGTCTGCAAGCCTGGTGCATGAGCGCGAGAGAAACGAAATTGCGCGCTTGGTTGCCGAAAGCGCCATCAACGAAAGGCTAGAGAGCAAAATCTTGCCTGCTCCTGTTGTGGTGATGTTAAAGGGCCGTTGGGTGGACGTGCTAAAACAAGCTCATCTGGCATGCGGAGAAGATGGCGAGGAATGGAAGCGCGCATGTTCAACTGTAGAGGAGCTTGTCTGGAGCGTCGAGCCGAAGAATACTGCCGATGATCGCAGATCATTGGTTTTGTTGTTGCCTACACTTCTGAAGCGTCTTCAGGACGGCATGCGCATCGCAGGGATGGAGCAGCCTGAGCGCGCGAAGTTTTTTTCCGCACTGATTGACTGTCATGCTTCCGCCGTAAAGGCTGGGCTGTGCGACGAAACCATTGCCGTGAGTTGCGCTACGCGGCCCGGATGGGTTGACGCCGCCACTTATCTTGGCGGCGTGCTGGAAGCAGAAAAGCCGAAGGCGGAAATCGGCGCTGCCTGTCTTACCCATAATCATGTTGATCGTGCAGGCGTAAAGATAGAGGAAATACGCCTTTACAATCCCAAACCAGATACTTTATATGACTTGGCTGAATCGTCCGGCGAGGAGTCGCTACCCCTGAGGCGCGGCGTGTGGGTGGAGTTTCGTCGTGACACTGGGCGCAGAGTGCGCGCCAAGCTGGCCTGGATCAGCCCCCTCAAGGGTATTTACCTGTTCACCAGCCCGCAACTTGCGGATGCAATATCGATCAGCCCCGAGGCGCTGGCCGCGCAAATGCGCGAAGGTCTGGCGCGCATTTTGGAAGAAGCGCCCATGATGCAGCGCGCGGTAGATAGCTTGTTGGACACGCTCAAAGACCGACGCCTGCATTGAAGCGGCAATCGGTTTACGGGAAGAAAAGCAGTAAATGATACCCCGCAGCACGGCTGCTGCTTGCCTCAAGTCGCAAGTTAAGCGAAGTTTCGCTGGCTGGCGCCATTCCCTCGTCACGCTGCAAGGGTCTGCCCAGATAGTCTTTGGGTTGAAGCACGCGGCGTGTCAACGTCTGGTTGTTGGTATCGGTAAGCGTAAGCTCGATATGGGGAAAATCCTGCACCGTCTTGGCGCGATTGGAAATCGTTGCGGTGAGCAAAAAACGCCCCGGCGCGCCGATCTCTTCAATTAAATCGGAGGACTCGACCTTGAGCGCGTTTTCATCGCGATTCCACGGCAAGTCGCAGGAAAGCCATTCACATACCTTGGAAAGATACGCTCGTGTTTCAGGGTAGTTGCTCACTATTGCGGTGCGTAAAAAGAACACGCTTTGCCCCGCAAGAACAAGAACAAGCACCACTACGCCGAACTGCCAAATCCAATGCGGGCGCACGTCCGGTGAAACGAATAAGTACTCCTCGCTCGGCAAATCCGTCATTCTCTGCGCAGCTACATAAACAGCTTTTGCAGGCGGACGCTCTGCCACTGGTTCTTCGGGCTGCACGGGTTCGTCGTGCGCTGTTGCCGCGCCTTCTTCCAAGACGGGCATGGGCTGGTCCGCAGTCGTCTCAAGCTCTGGCGCATACGACTCAGTGGTGGACGGCAGACTCGGGCTGTATGTTTCCGGGGTTGGTTCCGCCGAAGTTGCGTCCGCTGTATCGGCTAGCGGCAAGAATCCACTGTCGACGCGTTCAAGAGACTGAAAGGCATTGAACACACTGCGGCATCGGCCACACATCACCCGCCCCTGGCGAATGTTGAGCTGTTCCGGCGTGACCTTGAACTGCGCTTCGCAGTTTGGGCAAATGGTTAACAACATAAATCAATCGCCCTTCGCGTCCCCGCCAAGCAGACCCAATCTTCATCTTGAGAATCGAGCGCGATGTCGAACATCGGCCGGTAAGCCTGCAATACCTCAGCCGCCTGAGAGGCAAGCACACCCGAAAGGGCGATTCTGCCTCCGCGCCGGGTGCGGGCGGCAAGCAGCGGCGCCAAGACTATGAGTGGATTGGCAAGAATGTTGGCAAGCGTAACATCGGCTAGCATGTCGAAATGATCGTCGGAGGAGTGAAATTCAATGGCAACGTGATTTTGTGCGGCGTTGAAACGCGCGGTTGCCAGAGCCAGTTCATCGATATCCACAGCCGCTGCCCGGCCTGCACCCAGCTTCATTGCCGCAATTGCAAGAATACCCGATCCGCAGCCGTAGTCGAGCAGCGCACAGCCCGCGTTAGCAGCAAGCGTTTTTTCCAGCCATAACAGACACAATTTAGTAGTGGGGTGACTGCCCGTGCCAAACGCAGCGCCTGGATCGAGGATCAAGTTTATGGCATCGACGTGTTGCGCTGCATGCGCATTTGCATGCCAGGTGGGCACTATGTTTAAGCGCTCGGAAATTCGTATGGGTTGAAATTGTTCGCGGCTGGCGCGTACCCAATCCATGTCTTCCACTTGTGAGATTGTAAAGGTCGGCGCTACGATGGCGTGTAGGGCTGCGACGTTACGCACGATAGTTTCTATATCGCTCCCCAGGTTGAAAAGCGCTACGGTACGGCACTCGGACCACAATTGTCTGCTGGCGCCGGGTTCACCAAAAATCGGCGTCTCATCAGGTTTTCCTTCGTGCGCATCGGTGACACTCACCGATAGGGCGCCGCTTTCCAGCAAACTATCGCCCAATGCATCGGCAATTTCTCTGGGCAAGGTGAAGTCAACAGCGATCAGGCTCATCGTGGCGTATCCCTATTGTACGCAACCTGCCCCGATGCGTAGCAGTCATAACGCGGGAAAAAACAGGGCAGGTGCTATTCACCACTTTCGATAACGATTTTTTTCTGCGCAGCCATGCGAGCCTCGAGGAAATGAATATTGATTCCACCGCGGATGAAAGCTGCATCGTTGAGGAGTTCCTGGTGCAGCGAAAGATTGGTCTGTATTCCTTCTATAACCATTTCCGACAGCGCGGTACGCATCCGCGCCAGCGCCTGGTCGCGCGTGTCGCCGTGGGCGATGACTTTTCCAATCAACGAATCGTAGTAGGGGGGCACGTAGTAGTTTTGGTAAACATGCGAGTCCACGCGTATGCCAGGTCCGCCGGGAGCATGAAACTGGGTGATGCGCCCGGGAGAAGGAACAAAGGTTACGGGATTCTCGGCATTGATGCGGCATTCGATGGCGTGACCGCGCAGTTGGATGTCTTTTTGCCGCATACGCAAGCGGTGCCCTGCGGCCACGCGGATCTGCTCTTGCACGATGTCGATGCCGGTGATCATCTCGGTGATGGGGTGCTCGACCTGGACGCGCGTATTCATTTCAATGAAATAAAACTCGTCATCCTCAAACAGAAATTCAAACGTTCCCGCGCCGCGATAGCCCAGCTTGCGACACGCCTCGGCACAGCGCTCTCCTATCCTGTCACGCAGACGCGCTTTCATTTCCGGAGCAGGCGCTTCCTCGATGATTTTCTGGTGGCGGCGTTGCATAGAACAGTCGCGCTCCCACAAAAAAACTGCGTTACGGTGTTCGTCAGCGAGTACTTGAATCTCGATATGGCGCGGATTTTCGAGAAACTTCTCCAGATAAACCATGGGATTGCCGAATGCCGACTGCGCTTCGCTGCGCGTCAAATTGACGGCATTCAACAATGCGGCTTCGGTGTGCACCGCGCGCATGCCGCGCCCGCCGCCGCCGCCCGCCGCCTTGATGATAACTGGATAACCAATGCTCGCCGCAATTTTACGGATTTCTTTGGGATCTTCCGGTAGCGCGCCATCCGAGCCGGGAACGCACGGCACCCCAACTTTCTTCATGGCAAGCTTGGCTTGCACCTTGTCGCCCATCATGCGGATGTTCTCCGCTTTCGGGCCGATGAAAACAAAACCTGAATTTTCGACACGTTCGGCAAAATCGGCGTTTTCGGACAAAAAGCCGTAGCCCGGGTGGATCGCCTGCGAGTCGGTCACCTCCGCCGCGCTGATGATTGCCGGTATGTTGAGATAGCTGTCTTTCGACGGGGCCGGGCCGATACATACTGACTCGTCGGCGAGCATGACGTATTTCGCATCGGCATCGGCCTCGGAATGCACCGCGACGGTCTTGATTCCCAGCTCACGGCAAGCGCGCTGGATGCGCAAGGCAATCTCGCCGCGATTAGCAATCAAAATCTTGTCGAACAGCGCCGCATCCTGCGCCCGGCCTAGCGTTGCCATATGATAAATGCCTAAGACGCTTCGATAGAAAACAGCGGCTGACCGTATTCAACCGGCTGGCCATTTTCAACCAAGGCGGCTTTGACCACACCCGACACATCGGACTCGATCTCATTGAGCAGCTTCATGGCCTCAATAATGCAGAGAGTCTGTCCCTTGGTCACCGATTGCCCGATTTCCACGAAGGACGGCGATCCAGGCGAGGGCGAACGGTAGAAGGTTCCCACCATAGGGGATTTGAGCGTATGGAAGGCTTCGGCTGGCGCGGCAGCGACCTCAACAGGTAAGGCGCTCACTGGCGCTGCGACGGGCGCACTCTGCGGGTAGTACATAGCCGGGCTTGCTGCGGCGCCGCTGCGGTTGATACGAACCCGCTCCTCGCCTTCGGTAATCTCCAGTTCGGCAATCCCTGATTCCTGAACGAGATCAATCAGTTTCTTTAGTTTTCGCAGATCCATGATGCGTCCTGTTATTTCCTGTTAGCCAGGTGAGCTTCTGCCGCTTGCAACGCCAGTTGATAAGACTGGGCGCCAAAGCCGCAAATCACACCAATGGCCTGGTCTGAAAAGTACGAATGGGCGCGGAACGCCTCGCGCGTATGAATATTGGAAAGATGCACCTCAATGAACGGGATGGCTACCGCCGTCAAGGCGTCACGCAGCGCTACGCTGGTATGGGTAAAGGCTGCCGGATTGATCAAAATGAAGGAGATGCCGTCGCGCGGCGCAGCCTGGATACGATCAATCAAGTCGGCTTCCGAGTTGCTTTGCACGCAAAGCACATCGATACCTGCTTGCGCTCCGCGAGCCGTAAGCGCCTCATTGATTTCCGCTAAGGTCGCGCGTCCGTAGTGCTGCGGTTCACGCGTCCCCAACAGATTCAGATTGGGCCCGTGGAGCACGAGTATTTTCCCGAGTTTCTTGGTCATAGAGCGGCAGTTTGACGCAAAATGCCGGAAATTGTCCAGTAATGTTATTTGCGAGCCAGGCTAGGCTTGTGTTAAAAGAGGCGCTTGCTGGTGTCAGCAATAATGGATTGTTTTTACCATTTTAGACGAACTTAGACTTATTTTGGCAGATTTTTTAATATTATAGCTTCAAATTCGGCCTCATTAATGGCGCCAAATTTTGTCAAAATCAGCTTTCCGTCTGGCGCAAATACAACCGTATGTGGCAGCAAGCCAAAACGATTTCCTAAGCGCCGAGAAAGTTCAGTGGCAGACAAGAGGTCCGCAAGCAGCACGTAGCTGATACCAATCTCATTGGCAAATTGAGATACTTTATTAGCAGTATCGGCGGCGATGCCGACAATTTGTAAGCCTTTGGCTGAATATTTAATATGCAGCCGGTTCAAGGCTGGCATTTCCTCGCGACACGGCGCGCACCAGGTTGCCCAGAAATTGAGAATCAACAATTTGCCTTGCCATTGCCCTAACGCTTGCTGTTTTCCTGCCAGGTCAGGAAAAGATGTAGCCATCAACGCCGCTGTAGACACCCCGTTTTCAGAACCCACCTGAGCCAACTTAGGGGCAAACTCGCGGTCCAGTATCAAAGCGACTGCACCAAAGACCAATAGGACGCCCCCCAAAACAATCAAGCGCGCAGCTTTCATAGTCGGCCTGTGTGCTCTGTGGATTTTTGCTACTTGCCTAGCAATGATGACATTGTCTTGGGTGCATTGTCCGACCCGTCAGCGCCTAGTACCACCTGGCTTGTCATGGGCGTATAGCAAACGCCCACATCGGCGCAGCCCTGGGAAATTGCGGTCACGGTCAGCTTGCCATCTACGGGTGGCGCAGAAATGCGAAGAAGTATCTTGACCGATTTACGATAGGTCTCAACTTTTCCGAATAGCGGGTCATTTTTGATCTTTCCTTTCGAGTATTTCACCTTGCCGAGGCTGGCTTCAGTCGGCAACACTTGAAAGCGGAATTTATCGCGATACATATAGTAGCCATCGGCAATGGCGAAGCGCACCTCTATTGTTTTGGCGTCAAGCTGACGCGCCGAAAAGCGAAAAGCCGCCTCAGGTTCAAGCAGATCGGCGTCTTGCGCCGCCGCGCCGAGCGCAGCGCTACAGGTAATAGAAATCAGTAACAGGTGCATAAACAGCTTCATTTGCTATCCTTAGTCTCGTTGTCTACCCAGTCTAAATAGGCGGGCAAGCCTGCAATTACGGGAACTGCAAGTATCTCCGGCAGGTCGTAGGGATGGCTTGCTCGTATGGCTTTTTCCAACGCAGGGTAGGCGTTTTGCGTGGTCTTGATTAACATGCTGACTTCGTTGGCGTGCTCAACTTTGCCCTTCCAGCGATAGACAGACAATCCTGCCGGTAGTGTGTGTACGCAAGCAGCATGGTGAGCCTTGACCAAAGCGTCGGCCAACTTTACAGCGCTGCTCGAGTCGGGTAGTGTCGTGAATACTATGAGGGTCGCCATGCGCTTGAGTTCAACTAAAACAGTTATAGAAGTAAAAGGGGGTGTTAAATGCGTTTTCTGATTCTCGCCATTCTACTGGGTTTCCCGCTGCTGGAAGCTGTTGTACTTTACCAAGTCGGACGGGGACATGTCCTGTGGATGACGGCATGGCTGGTGCTTGCAGCGATTCTGGGAATCGCTCTGATAAAGGAAGCGCGTTTTTCGCTGATGGCGCGTCTTTCAACATCCCTTGCGCAGGGGCGTTTTTCTCTTTCCCCCTTTATTGCCAGCGGACGCACGGTTCTGGCCGGCCTGCTTCTCATTTATCCCGGCATCATTAGTGATGTCATCGCGTTGCTTTTGCTGTTGTTGCCCTTGCGCCAAAGTGAAATGGATGCAGCCTACCCGGGCGGCGTGGTTGAAGGCGAATTCCATCGCGATTCTTGACTGATGCAAACACTAGCCGAGCCGGGCAACTACATCGTCAAACTTCAAGCCAGCGGCAAGACCTTTCAAGTAAGTCAAGACGAAACCGTACTCGAGGCGGCGCTACGCCAGGGAGTAGGGCTTCCCTATGGTTGCCGCAATGGCGCGTGCGGCTCTTGCAAGGGGGAAATTGTTTCCGGTATGGTGGATTACGGCATTCACCAAGAGCGCACTCTTAAGCCGCAGGAGAAGGCCGAGGGCAAGGCGCTGTTCTGCTGCGCCAAGCCGCTTTCCGATCTGACGCTCGATGTGCGTGAAGTCATCACTGGCGATATTCAAATTCGCACCCTGCCGTGCCGGGTGGAAAAAATCAACAAGGTAGCACTGGATGTAGCGATTCTTTTTCTGCGGCTACCGGCGTCTGAGCGCCTGCAATTTTTGGCTGGGCAATACATCGACATACTCATGAAAGATGGAAAACGTCGCAGCTTTTCCATGGCCAACGCGCCGCACAACGACCAGCTTCTCGAACTGCACATACGCGCCGTCCCAGGGGGCGCGTTCTCACATTACGTCATGACAGAAATGAAGGAGCGCGCCATTTTGCGTTTTGAAGGCCCGCTCGGCAGTTTCTATTTGCGCGAGGATTCGGATAAGCCGATTATCTTTGTCGCGGGGGGAACCGGATTCGCCCCCATCAAGGCGCTGGTGGAGCATGCGTTCTTTGTCCATGCCGACCGTGAAATGGTGCTCTACTGGGGCGCGCGTTCACTACAGGATTTATATTTGCCGCAGACACCCAGCCAGTGGCAAAACGACTATCCAAATTTCACTTTCATTCCCGTATTATCCGATCCCAAGCCCGAAGACAACTGGCTGGGCCGCACCGGGCTGGTTCATCAGGCAGTGCTTGACGATTTTTCCGACCTTTCCGGATATCAAATCTATGCCTGCGGCGCGCCTATCATGATTGAAGTGGGCCAAAAGGCTTTCCAGAAACGTGGGCTTCCCGAGCAAGAGTTTTATTCCGATGCCTTTACCTATGCTGCGCCTGCAGCTGTAAGTTGATGACAGACTGATTTACTAGCGCCGCCACAACGCGAATAACCTATATTGTATTTCTGGTGTACATTGTGGCCCAGTATTTTTGTAACTAAGCATAGGAGAAAACCATGACCATTAAAGTAGGCGAGCGTGTCCCTGACGGCGTATTGAGCGAATTTATCGAAACCGCGCAGCCCGGGTGTAGTGTTGGCCCCAACAATTTCAAGGTATCTGATCTCGTCAAGGGCAAAAAAATTGTGATATTCGGCCTGCCGGGTGCATTCACCCCCACCTGCTCGGCAAAACATGTCCCAGGCTACGTAGCAAACTACAGCCAGCTCAAGGCCAAAGGCGTGGATGAAATTTGGTGCGTATCGGTTAATGACGCCTTCGTCATGGGCGCCTGGGCCAAAGATCAGAAAACCGGCGGCAAAGTGCGCATGCTGGGCGATGGCAGCGGCACATGGACCAAGGCGCTCGGATTAGAGCTTGATCTTGTCGCCAATGGCATGGGGGTACGCATGCAGCGTTTTTCGATGCGGGTGGATGACGGCATGGTAAAGACACTCAACATCGAAGGCCCAGGCAAGTTTGAAGTATCCAATGCCGAGACCATGCTGGCTCAAGTTTGATTTCACCCGCCGAGCTAGCGACGCCTAGCCTGCTAGAGAGGGAATGTATTTATTCTCGAGGGCGATAGAAACGCTTTTCTTGTAGGAGCGGGCTTTCCCGCGATAAATTTGCGTATTTTTAGCGGGCAA
>JAYWAM010000162.1:0-2176 GCA_043782425.1 Betaproteobacteria bacterium | reverse complement strand
ATCCCCGCTTTCGCGGGGAAGACATTTGTTTAGAGATTTTCTTGTACCAATCACACTTCAATCAGCGCTTCGTCCCTTTACCAATGTATTTCCCCAGCCACGCAAAATATTCGCGATACCACAAACGCGAATTCTGCGGCTTGAGTATCCAGTGGTTTTCATCGGGGAAGAAAACCAATCTTGCAGGCACGCCCTTGGCTTTGAGGGTGTTGTAATACGCCAGCCCCTGCGCATCGGGAACGCGATAATCGAGCTGGCCGTGGATCACCAGCGTCGGGGTTTTCATGGCCTTGGCGAATACGCGCGGGTTCTGCGCTTCTACTTTCTTAAAGTTGTCCCAGTAGAAAGCGCCAAGTTCCTGTGGATGCCAGTAATAGCAGTCATCGGCAAACATGCCGATCCAGTCGAAACAACCGGCGTGGCAGACTTAGGCTTTGTAGCGATCGCCTTTCTTTGCCGGATGCCCATTCATCCACGCCACCATATAGCCGCCGTAACTGCCGCCCGTTGCGGCCAGACGTTGCGCGTCGATATAGCCTTGCTTGAGCATGAAATCGGTGCCCGCTTCGATGTCGGCCAGCTCTTTCTTGCCCCAGGCGCCGTTGATGGATTCAAGGAAAGTTTGGCCGAAACTCGACGAGCCGTGATAGTTCACGCACACCACCACATAGCCCTGCGCGGCAAAGGCGTGGTTGTTCCAGCGCGGATGAAAATTGTCGCCCCAGATCGAATGCGGACCGCCATGAATGTTGTGTACCAGCGGATACTTTTTGTTCGCATCGAAGCCTGGGGGATAAATCACCCACATCTGCACCGGCTCATTGTTCCAGCCTTTGATGTGGAACTCTTTGACCGCGCCAAATGTAAATTGCGCCATGAGTTTGTCGTTGAAGCTTTCCAGCTTGCGCTCTGGCGTTGTCGCCTGATGCGCATCGCTGTCGATGGCGAATACAGACGGCGCCGAACTCATGGTGTTGCGCACGAAAACCGCTGTGTCTGCCGCCACATCAAATTCACTCACCGTGCCGCCGCGCGCTACGATGTCGGGCTGCTTGCTGCTGAGGGCAAAGCGCAGCAGATGGGTGCGCGCGCTATCCTCTGCAGTAAAGAAAATCGACTTGCTATCCGCCGACCAGACAAGCGGCGTGTTGACTGACCGATCCCACTTTTCGCATAGGAAGCTGAGTTTGGCGGTTTTGCGCTCGAGCAGCGTGAGCTTGCTCTGCGCGACCGGGCTTTTGCGCAGATTGCGCGTCACCATTGCCAGCCATTTACCGTCGGGCGAATAACGCGGGCCGCCATGATCCAAGGCTGACTTTGACGTCAGCGTAGTGAATTTGCGCGACTTTACATTGACCGCGACAAGCTGATGCTCATGATCGAAACGCTTTTCCTGCAATGGATCGTAGACAAACGCGATCTCTTTTCCGTCCGGCGCAATGTCGTAGTAAGTGGCACAGGTGTCGGCCTGTAGCAGTTCGTATTGGGTGGCGGCAAACAGGTCACGCGGCTTGGCGCTTTCGATATCGACCACGAATACATGCGGTACGCGCCCATCGCTGAGCCAGTGATCCCAGAAACGATAAGCCGCATGTTCGACCACATGCGCCTTGACCTTGGAATCCTTGCGCGCCTTGAAACGCTTCGCCTGCTCTTTGTCGCTCTTCAGATCGGGCCACACCCAGGAAATAAAGGCGAGCTTCTTGGAATCGGGAAACCACTTGATACCCGACACGCCGGTGGCAAGATTGGTCAGCCTGTGCGCTTCGCCGCCATCGGGCGCGATCAGGTAAATCTGCGCTTCTTCGTCCTTGGCGTCACCCTCCTGGCGCTTGGCGACGAAAGCAATGAGTTTGCCGTCTGGCGACCATTTGGGCTCGCCATCTTTCTCGCCACAAACAGTGAGCTGGCGCGCTTCTCCGCCAAAGGTAGACAGCAACCAGAGATGTGCCGTGCCCTGGTTCTTTTCCATGTCGTAGGAAATCACCGAAACGCAGGCTTGCGCGCCGTCGGGCGACAGCGTGGGCTGCGCGGGGCGTTTTATTTTCCACAAATCTTCGACGGTTATGCGCTTGTTGTTCTTGGCCATGAGGATCCTTTTTTGAGTTCGGCAACGCGCCGCGGAGAGAGTCACACACGCGCCGTGGCGTTCATTCTAGCGCGTCACGCGCTAGAA